>JBEVEC010000328.1:0-7465 GCA_040512975.1 Tardiphaga sp.
TGGCGTGCTGTGCCCACCCGGCAATGTGGATCCCGCAATCCGCGCGGCGAAGCCGAGCAACGACACCAGCAACACCCCGGTGATCCCGCCGCCCGGCAGCCCCGGCGGCGATCCGAGCGTGCGGCCGAAGTAGATCCGCGCCACAAGTCCTGCCGTCATACGCGGGCTTGACCCGCGTATCCATCTTGGCAGCAACAGCCGCTCTTAGTTTAAAGGATGGATTGCCGGGTCAGGCGCGACAATGACGTGTGTGGGTTCAGAGACGTGGGAAAGTTACACCCGCGGCATTCCCACCGGCCTTGCCTCGCGTGTCTGTGCCGCGAGCCTGATCGCCGCATTGGCGGCGCCGAAGCCATTGTAATTCCGCCGCTCGACGATCTCGAAGAAGAAGCGCTCGTCGAAGGCGTGGGTATAGATCTGGAAGAACTCGCCGTCGCCTTCGCGGTCATAGAGGATCTGGTTGTCGCGCAGCGCCGTCATCAGGTCTGCGTCGAGACCGTATTTGGCTTCCACATCGTCGTAGTAGTTATCGGGGATGCGCAGGAATTTCGCGCCGCGGCCGCGCATTTCCGCGACCGCGGCGAAGATGTCGTCGCAGGCAAAGGCGATGTGCTGCACGCCCGAGCCGAAAAATTCCGAGATGAAGCGGTTCGACAGCGTGCGCGTCGCGGACGAGCCGTTCAACACCATGCGCAGCGACTGGTTGGCGGAGATTAGCGCCTGGCTCTGCACAAGCCCGACCGGATCGGCGATCTCCATCTGCGGCAGGCGCGTGAGGTCGAGGATGCCGGTGTAGAACAACAGCCATGACAGCATCTCGTCATAAGGCATCGATTGCGAGATGTGGTCGACGGCGCGGAGATGAGCCGACTGCGTCGCGCCCAGCGGTTCGAAATCGGTGTCCCAGTTGTTGCCGGCCGCGTCGAGGAAATACAGCAGGCTGCCGCCGACGCCGTGGATGGCGGGGATTTCCAGTTCGCCCGGGCCGACCGGCTGATAGAAGGTGCGCGCCTGCATGGCTTCGGCGCGCGCCATGGCCTGTTTGGCATGGCCGACATCCAGCGCGATGGCGCAAACGCCGGCGCCGTGGGTGACGTAGTGCGAATGCGCAAAACCGTCGGGCTCGCTGTTGACGACGAGATCAATTGCGCCCTGCGACCAGCGCTCGACGTCCTTGCTGCGATGGGCGCCGGTCTTGCTGAAGCCGAGCTGCGACAGCAGCGCCGCGAGATCGGCGGCCTTGGCCTCGTTGACGGCGAATTCGATGAAGCCGACGCCGAGGGTCGGTGACTTCGGCTGCAACGCCGCGGCGCCGTTCCGGGCGAGCTGGTCCTGCAACAGGATCAGCGAGCGCAGGCCGTCGGTGGCGGTGCGCACCGCCGAGCCGGCGCGGAACTGGTCGTTGAAAATTTCCAGTGACCACGGGCCGCGATAGCCGGTGGCCTGCACCGCTTCCATGAATGTGACGACCGGCAGATCGCCCTGGCCGGGGAAGCAGCGGAAATGCCGGCTCCACGACAGCACGTCGAGACCGAGTTTCGGCGCGTCGGCGAGCTGCACCAGAAAGATTTTGTCGGCCGGGATCGACGCGATCGCGCCGACCGGAAAGGCGGGCGCCAGCGTATGAAAGCTGTCGAGGATGATGCCGATGGCAGGATGGTCGGCGCGGCGCACGATCTCCCAGGCGTCGCGGTAGTCGTTGACGTGGCTGCCCCAGGCCAGCGCCTCGAAGCCGACGCGCATGCCATGCTTGGCCGCCAGATCACCGAGCTCGCGGAAATCGGCAGCGGCGCGGTCGATGCCGCCGAGGGACGCCGGCGAGATGTTGCTGCAGACCAGCATCAGGTCGGTCTGCAATTCTTTCATCAGCTCGAATTTTCGCGACGCGCGCGCAAAGTTGCGGGCGCGTTGCGGCTCGGGCATGCCCTCGAAATCGCGGAACGGCTGGAAGGCGCAGATCTTCAAGTTGAGTTCGCGGCAGAGGTCGCCGACGTCGCGCGGGCTGCCACCGAACGACAGCAGGTCGGCCTCGAAGATCTCGACCTCCTCGAACCCCGCTGATGCGATGGCGCGGAGCTTTTCGTCCAGGGTGCCGGACAGCGAGACCGTCGCGATCGATCGGGTATTCATGCTGCGGTCTCCGTCATCGCGCCGCCCAGGAACAGCTGCCCGATGCGCGGGTCGTTCAACACGCGGTCGGCCTTGTCCATCAGGCGGGTCTGGCCGAGCTCGAGCACGATGCCGAAGTCGGAAATCTCCAGCGCCGAGCGCGCGTTCTGCTCGATCATCAGGATCGAGACGCCCTTGTCGCGCAACTCTTTCAAGATATTGAAGGTCTGCAGCACCATCAGCGGCGACAGCCCGATGGATGGCTCGTCGATCAGCACGAGCTGCGGATTGAGCAACAGGCCGCGGGCGATTTCGAGCTGCTTCTGCTCGCCGCCGGACAGCGTCGAAGCCTGCTGCTTGCCCTTGGTGCGGAGCGCCGGAAACTTGTCGAGCGCCGCTTCGATGCGGGCGGGCAGGTCGGTGATGTCACGGCCCGCGGCGACGGCGCCGAGTTCGATGTTGTGGCGGACCGTGAGCTCCGGAAAGATGTTGCGGCCTTGCGGCACGTAGCAGATGCCGGCGGTCAGCAGGGCGCGCTGGCTGAGGCCGGTGACGTCGCGGCCCTTGAAGATCACCTTGCCCTCGCGCAGCTTCAGCAGGCCGAAGATCGCCTTGAACACTGTGGACTTGCCGGCGCCGTTCGGGCCGATCACCGTGGTGATCGATCCCGCCGGCACCGAGAACGTCGTGCCGTTGAGGATCGTCATCTTGCCGTAGCCGCCGACCAGGTTCTGGACGTCCAGGATTGCATCGCTCATGGCGGTCTCCTCAATGTCCCAGATAGGCTTCGATGACGGCGGGATTGTTGCGGATCTCGTCGGGGCGCCCGACGGCCAGCACCTTGCCTTCGGCCATCACCATCACGCGCGAACACAGCGACATCACGAATTCCATATTGTGCTCGATGACCACGAAGGTGGCGCGTTTTTCGCGGTTGATGGCGCGCAGGCGGTCCTTGAGGTCGGCAAGCATGGTCAGGTTCACGCCGCCGGCGGGTTCGTCGAGCAGCACCAGGCGCGGGCCGCCCATGAAGGCCATCGCGGCATCGAGCAGCTTCTGCTGGCCGTAGGACAGGCCGCCGGCGGGCTCGTTGGCGAGATGGTCGAGCTTGAAGAAGCCGATCATCTGGTTGGCGGCGTCGGTGAGCCCTGCGTCGGACGGGCCGAGCAGGCGGGTCAGCATGTTGCCTTGGTGCTCCTGGCCGGCAAGGATCAGGTTCTCGCGCACCGACAGCTTTGGAAACACCTGCAGTAGCTGGAAGGTCCGGCTGACGCCAAGGCCGTTCAGCTCCGACGGCCGCATGCCGGTGACCACGCGGCCGTCGACCTTGACCTCGCCGCCCGATGGCGTGAGCTGGCCGAGGATGCAGTTGAACAGCGTGGATTTGCCGCAGCCGTTGGGGCCGATCAGGCCGAGGATCTCGCCTTCCTGGACATCGAAGGAGACATCGCTGACGGCGGTGATGCCGCCGAAATTCTTGCGGATATGGCTGACTTCGAGAACTGCGCTCACGGCACCGTCTCCATGTTCGACTTCTCGAGATTGGCCTTGGCGACGGCGCGCTGCGCGGAGGCCGCCTTGGTGCGGCGCTCGGCCACGAAGCGGGCGAGGATGCCGAGGATGCCGGTCGGCGAGTAGATCAGCAGGCCGATCACCGCGACGGCATAGAGCATGAGATAATAGCCCTGGGTGAATCGCAGCCATTCCGGCAGCAGCACGGCGATCATCGCGCCGAGGAACGGGCCGAAGAAGAAGCCGGAGCCGCCGACGATCACCATCATCAAGAGATCGAGCGACAGCGACAGGTTGAACGGCGTGGGATCGACATATTGCGTCAGCGGCGCATAGAGCGTGCCGGCGACGCCGCCGAGCGCCGAGCCGATCGCAAAGGCCATCAGCGTATAGCGGCGGGTGTCGATGCCGAGCGATAGCGCCCGGATCGGGTTTTCGCGCAGCGCCACGAAGGCGCGGCCCCACGGCGAGCGGATCAGCCACCAGACCGCCAGCGACACGAGGCCGAGGGAGGCGAGACAAAGATAATAGAACGGCAGCGGTCGCCGCGTCGGAGTGCCGAATATCTCGGGGCGCGGGATGTTGCTGATGCCGTAGATGCCCTTGGTGAGCCAGTCCTCGTTGCGGAAGACGAGGAAGGCGAGGGTGGAGAAGGCCAGCGTGACGAAGGCGAGATAGTGGTGCTGAACGCGGAGCGCGGGATAGCCGAGCACCCAGCCGATCACGAAGCACAGCACGATGGCGACGCCGAGTGCGGCGATCAGCGGCAGGCCGTTGGAGGTCATGATCGCCGCGGCATAGGCGCCGATGCCGACGAAGGCGCCCTGCGCCAGCGACACCTGGCCGGCATAGCCAAGCGTGAGGTTGAGGCCCATGGCGGCGATGGTCATCACGGCCCATTGGCTCAGGATGAACAGGCCGTAGCGGTTGAAGTTCATGGGCACGATGATCAGCGCCGCGATGACCACGACGCCGAACCCGATCTTGAGATAGCCGGTGCTGGTCATACGGTGCGCTCCTCGGGCCGGCCGAGCATGCCCTGCGGGCGGAACAGGATGATGGCGATCAGCAGCAGCAGCGGCACCGCTGCGCGGTATTGCGTCGAGACATAGGCCGCCGCGAGATTGTCGACGACGCCGATCAGCAGGCCGCCGGCAATGGCGCCGCGGACCTGGTTGAAGCCGCCGACGATGGCCGCGATAAACGCGGCCTGGCCGAGCACTTCGCCATTGGAGAACTTTGCCAGATAGATCGGCGTGATCAGCACCGAGGCCAGCGCCACCAGGAAGGCGTTGATCAGGAAGGTGAGCAGGATCATGCGCTCCACGGGCACGCCGATGATGCGCGCCACGGTCGGGTTCTGGGCGGCGGCCTGCATCTGGTGTCCGATCGAGGTGCGGTTCAGCAGTGTGGTGAGGCCGAGCACCGCAAGGATCGCCAGCGCCAGCACGCCGATGCTCTGCAGCGCCACGGCGCGGCCGAAGATCGAGACGTCGCCGCCCGGGATGATCGACGGAAACGGCGAGGCCTCGGCGCTGTAGAACTGCTTGGCGGCTTCCTTGATGCCGATCGCCAGCGCCATGGTCGCAATGGCCAGCGGCAGCACGCCGTGGCGCAGCATCGGATCGACCAGCAGCATTTTGAAGCCGAGGCCGAGCAGCAGCATGGACAGCGCGATGCCGATCAGGATGGCGAGCCAGAACGGTGCGCCGGCATTCATCGCCGCCAGCATCAGGAAGGCCGGCAGCATGACAAATTCACCTTGCGCGAAATTGATGGTCTGCGAGGTCTGCCACAACAGCGTGAAGCCCACCGCGACAATGGCATAGATCGCGCCGGTGGCGAGGCCGGCGATCAGGAGGTCGAGAAGGTTGGACATGGGCTTCTCCGAATTCAACATTGCGGCACGCCGCATGCGTCGCGGCATCGGCGGCCGGCTCCCTCGCCCCGCTCTTGCGGGGAGAGGGTTGGGGAGAGGGGCGCCACAGGCACTGCCTGAATGAAGAGCCCCTCACCCGCCCCGGCTTCGCCGAGTCGACCTTTCCCCGGCGGGGAGAGGTGAAGCAAGGCGCGGCTCAGTTACCCAGCTTCGGCAGCACCTGCTTGACGATCTGTTTGCCTTCGACGATCTCGACCAGGAAACCCTGGCGGTCGATGTCGCCGTTAGCGTCGAAGGTGGCGTCCATCAGGATGCCGGGCTCTTTTGCAGTGGTGATGGTGAAGCCGTGCAACGCGTCGGCAAAGCCCTTGCTGTCGACCTTGCCCATCTTCTCGGTGGTGGCCTTGATCATGTAGATCGCGAGCCAGCCCTTGAGGCCGTTATGGTCGGGCACGTAGTTGTACTTCTTCACGAACCGCTCGCGAAAAGCCTTGATGGCGTCGACCGGCGCGTCGGTGGTGAGGCCGACATGGCCGCGGGCGCCGTTGGCGGCATCGCCGGCGAGTTCGACCACCTTCTGGCCGATCAGCGTGGTCTCGCCGACCAGCGGCACGGTGACGCCCTGGCGCTTCAGCTCCTTGAGGATGCGCGCGCTTTCTTCCTCGTTGACATAGATGAAGACCGCATCTGGCGCTGCCGCCTTGATCTTGCTGACGTCAGCAGCGAAATCGGCCTGGCCGGCCTCGGTGGAGAGGTCCGCCGCAACCTTGATATTGGCTTTGGCGAATTCCTTGGTGATGACGTCGCGGCCGCCTTTGCCGAAGTCGTTGTTGACCCAGACGATGGCGACCGACTTGGCCTTCAAGTCATCATTGATGTATTTCGCGACCTTGGGCATCGACGATTGCTGGCCGAACGAGGTCCGGAACAGAAACTTGTTGCCTGCCTGGGTGAGTTCGGCGGCTTCGCCGCCCATGATCTGGGTGATGCCGGCTTCGGCGGCGAGCGGCGCTGTCACCTTCACGGAGCCGGAATAGCCGGGGCCGAGCAGTACATAGGGCTCGGCGTCGAGCGCCTTCTGCACCTGGGCGCGGGCGACGCCGGGATTGGACTGCGAGTCCGCATGGGTGACTTCGAGCTTGCGGCCGAGCACACCGCCCTTGGCGTTGATCTCCTCGATGGCAAGGTCGATGCCGTTCTTCCAGTTGGTGCCGACGGTGGCGCCGCCGCCGGACAGTTCGGCAACATTGGCGAGCTTGATCGGTCCGGACTGGGCCGAGGCTGCGGTCAGCGACATTGCGAGCAGCGCGCTCGCCAACAACACCGGCCTCAAGATGTGGGGCTTCATGAATTCCTCCTGTTGATCGTTTTTTTTACGGGTTGGATGCGGCCTTGTAGGCGGCCGCTTGGTCGTCAGGCTGCGTCAGTCGCGGGATACCTCTTCTGCATCGCGGCGTCGAAAGCAATCCCCATTTCTTCGGTGGACGGGGTCAGGCCGGTGAACAGCGCAAAGGCGTCGGCGGCCTGATAGATGGCGAGATCCCGGCCGGTCATGACCTTGGCGCCTTTGGCTTTGGCGGCTTTCAGCAGGGGGGTCCACAGCGGCGAATAGACCGCGTCGGCTACCCACATCCCGGCATGCAGCAGCGCCTCCGGCACGGGCATGCCGAGGTTCGGCAACATGCCGATCGGCGTGCCGTTGACGAGCCCTGCAGCGCCTTCGACGGCGTCCTCGACATCGGCAGCGACCCGGACCTTGTGTGCGTCCCCGAGCTGGGCGGCGAGCTGCGCGGCCTTGGGCTTGTCGGTATCGAAAATCCGGATTTCGGAAACGCCGAGACCGGCCAGCGCAAACGCAATCGCCTTGCCGACGCCGCCGGTGCCGATCACGGCGACGGGTCCGTGCGCGGAGGCGGTGACGAGCGGTGCGACGGCGCGGGCAAAGCCCGAGGTGTCGGTGTTGTG
>JBEVEC010000061.1:0-3237 GCA_040512975.1 Tardiphaga sp.
CCCCGACGCGGCAGGCCGCGATCAAGCGGGCGTTGATCCATCTGCTGGCGAACGGCGATGCCGCGGAAAAGCCCGCGGCAGAGGTGCGCTAGAAGTTGCGCACCAGCACGTTCTTGAACTGCCAGGGATCGGACGTGTCGATGTCTTCCGGGAACAGGCCCGGACGGCCTTCGAGCGGGGTCCAGTCGGTGTAGTAGCCCTTGACCGGGCCGAGATAGGGGCCCTGGATTTCCAGCAGGCGGTGGAAGTCGATCTCGTCGGCCTCGACGATGCCTTCGTTCGGATGCTCCAGCGCCCAGACCATGCCGCCGAGCACGGCGGATGTCACCTGCAGGCCGGTGGCGTTCTGATAGGGGGCCAGTTCGCGGGTTTCTTCGATGGAGAGCTGCGAGCCGAACCAGTAGGCGTTCTTGCCGTGGCCGTAGAGCAGCACGCCGAGCTCGTCGATGCCGTCGACGATCTCGTTCTCGTCGAGGATGTGGTGCTTCTCCTGCATCTTGCCCGAGCCGAACATCTCGTGCAGCGACAGCACGGCGTCATCGGCGGGATGATAGGCGTAGTGGCAGGTCGGCCGGTAGATCGCGGCACCCGTGGCGTCGCGCGCCGTAAAATAATCGGCGATCGAGATCGACTCGTTATGGGTGACCAGGAAGCCGTATTGCGCGCCGCGCGTCGGGCACCAGGTGCGTACGCGGGTGTTGGCGCCGGGCTGCATCAGATAGATCGCCGCCTGGCTGCCGCTCTCGTGGGTGTGGGCGTTTTCCGGCATCCACTTTTCATGGGTGCCCCAGCCGAGTTCGGACGGCTGCACGCCTTCCGACAGGAAACCTTCCACCGACCAGGTGTTGACGAACACCTCCGGCTCCTTCGGCTTGTTGGCGCGCTGGGTGTCGCGCTCGGCGATGTGGATGCCCTTGACGCCCGCCTGGCGCATCAGGTCGGCCCATTCGCCCTTGGTCTTCGGCTCGTGGGCGTTGAGCTTGAGGTCGGTAGCGAGGTTCATCAGCGCCTGCTTGACGAAGAACGACACCATGCCGGGATTGGCACCGCAGCAGGAGACCGCCGTGGTTGAGCCAGGCTTGCGCGCGTTCTTGGCGGCCAGCGTGTTTTCACGCAGCGCGTAGTTGGAGCGCGCGGCCGCCCCCTTCGTGGCGTCGAAATAGAAGCCGAGCCAGGGCTCGTTGACGGTGTCGATATAGAGCGCGCCGAGCTCGTTGCAGAGCTCCATGATATCGGTCGAGCCGGTGTCGACCGAGAGGTTGACGCAAAAGCCCTGGCCGCCGCCTTCGGTGAGCAGCGGGGTGAGCAGCTCGCGATAGTTTTCCTTCGTCACGCCCTTCTGGATGAAGCGCACATTCTGCGCCTCGCAATGGGCCTTGCGGCCTTCATCCTTGGGGTCGATCACGGTGACGCGCGACTTGTCGTAGTCGAGATGCCGTTCGATCAGCGGCAGCGTGCCCTTGCCGATGGAGCCGAAGCCGACCATCACGATGGGGCCGGTGATTTTTGCGTAGATCGGATACGTCATCGAATTCTCTTTCTTTCGTCAGTCCGTGTTCGCCGCGCTGCGCACGGCGCTCTGAATGACGGTGTGGGGCCTTCGGCCGTTACGAGCGACGCTTTGCGGTGACGTCGATCTCGACTTTCATTTCGGTCTTCTGCAGTCCGGCGACCACCAGCAGGGTCGAGGCCGGCCTGATCTCGCCAAACACGGCGCCGCAGATCGCCAGCACCGCGTCAGCATTGCCGGCGTCGGTGATGTAGTAGTTCGCGCGGACGACGTCGGCCATGGCAAAACCGCCTTCCTTCAAAGCGGCCTCGATGGTTTTGAAGATATTCCGTGTCTGCTGCGTGACATCGTCCGGCATCGTCATGGTGGTGTAATCGTAGCCGGTGGTGCCGGCGACAAAGGCGAAATCGCCGTCGATCACCGCGCGGCTGAAGCCGGCGGTCTTTTCAAACGGCGATCCGGTGGAAATCAGACGGCGGGTCATGGCGGGGCCCTCGTTGAGATGAAGGCCCCGCAATGCCGGTTATTGCCGGTCAAATCAAGCCGCGCGGGCCGCGGGCGCGGTTTTCCGGACCTGCCGGACGCGCGATGCCTTGCCGGTGGGCACGATGAGGCCGGCCGCGCCATCGAGCGCGCCGGGCTTCAATTCAAGGCCGAGCAGACGGTCGCGCTCGAACGGGCCGGGCAAAGCGAGATCGGCCATCTTGTCCGCTGTGAAGCCGAAGCGCGCGTAATAGGGCGCGTCGCCCAGCAGCACGATGGCGCCGTGGCCGCGGGCTGCGGCTTCGGCGATCGCGTGCGTCATCAGCGCGGCGCCGATGCCGAGCTCGCGGACCGCGGGATCGACCGCCAGGGGGCCGAGCATCACGGCGGCCCGGCCCCCGGCGTCGACATGCCAAAGCCTGATCGTGCCGACCAGCCGGCCCTGATGCGCCACCGCGAAGGCAAGGCCTTCGGCGGGCAGTCGTCCGTCACGCAGCCGCTGGCAGGTGCGGGCATGGCGCGCCGCGCCGAAGCACACCTCCAGCAGGGTATCACGGGCGGCGACGTCGGAGCCCGCTTCCGCACGGATCTCGTACGGAGGGGCTGCGATGGGCAGGGCAGAGGGGGTGGTGGCGGTCTCGTGCAGATCGGTCATGGCATGTCGGTCCCCACTCCGCGGGGCGGAGTGTTGTCATTCGAGGTAATTGAAGTGACAGGATGGAAGTCGGCGAACCGGCTTCCGCTTTCTTCTCCCTCCCCCTTGTGGGGAGGGCGGGGTGGGGGTGTCACAGGCGCAGAGGCGTTTGGCTCCCCCACCCGACCGGCTTCGCCGGTCGACCGCCCCACAACGGGGAGGTGAAGAGAACCTCAGATATGGAACGTGCGCAGCGGCGGGAAGCCGTTGAACGCCACCGCCGAGTAGGTCGACGTATATGCGCCGGTGCCTTCGATCAGCAGCTTGTCGCCGATCTCGAGCGTCACCGGGAGCGGGTACGGCAGCTTCTCGTACATCACGTCGGCCGAATCGCAGGTCGGACCGGCGAGCACGCAGGGCGTCATCTCGGCGCCGTCGTGCGGCGTCTTGATGGCGTAGCGGATCGACTCGTCCATGGTCTCGGCGAGACCGCCGAACTTGCCGATGTCCAGGTACACCCAGCGCACATCGTCCTCGTCGCTCTTCTTGGAGATCAGAACGACTTCGGTCTCGATGATGCCGGCATTGCCGACCATGCCGCGACCCGGCT
>JBEVEC010000159.1:0-18166 GCA_040512975.1 Tardiphaga sp.
TTTGCGCGGGTGCGGCGCCGGGCCCCCCCCCCCCCGCCCCCGCCCCCCCCCCCCCGCGGGCGGGGGGGGGGGGGGGGGGGGCCCCCGCCACAGCGGCAACGCTCCCTTTGCGGCGCCCCCTCCCTAACCCTCCCCCGCAAGCGGGAGAGGGGACCGAGTGCCGTCTCGGCTGGCGCATCTTTTCACAGTGAACATGCTACAGTTGAAGTATCAACCCGCCGTAGCCTGCCCCCTCTCCCGCTTGCGGGGGAGGGCTGGGGTGGGGGCCCGCCACACACCGAGATCGCCATGGACGATCCGAAGCAGCCGACGTGGAAGGTGCAGCCGAAACTGCGGCGCCACGCCCGCGCGCTGCGGCGCGACTCGACGGATGCCGAACGACTGCTGTGGGCATCCCTGCGCGGTCATCGCCTCAATGGCATCAGCTTTCGCCGTCAGGTCCCGATCGGCAACTACATCGCCGATTTCGTCTGCCACACCGCCAGGCTTGTAATCGAACTCGACGGCGGTCAGCATTATTCTGATGACGCCGAAGTAGCAGACCTACGCCGGACCGCGGCCCTCGAAGCCAATGGCTTTCGCGTGATGCGCTTCGGCAATCACGACGTCATGAGCAATCGTGACGGTGTTCTTCAGACCATTATTGCTGCCGTTGAGGCTTCCCCCTCCCCACCCCTCCCCCGCAAGCGGGAGAGGGAGCAGGCTGCGCAAGCGGAAAAATCGTCATCATGAAATTCTCCCTTTCTTGGCTGAAGGATCACCTCGACACGACCGAGTCGCTGGTCGCACTGACCGACAAGCTCACCATGATCGGGCTCGAGGTCGAGCACATTGAGGACAAGGCCAAGCTGCTCGCACCGTTCACGATCGCCGAGATCGTCGAGGCCGTGCAGCATCCGAACGCCGATCGCCTGCGCGTCTGCACCGTCAATTCCGGTGGCGACAAGCCGCTGCAGATCGTTTGCGGGGCGCCGAATGCGCGTGCGGGGCTGAAGACCGTGCTCGCAAAGCCCGGCACGTTCATTCCGGGCAAGGACTTCACCATCGGCCTCGGCAATATCCGCGGCGTCGAGAGCCAGGGCATGCTGTGCTCGGCCGGTGAGCTCGGCCTGCCCGACGCCATCGACGGCATCATCGAGCTGCCGGCCGATGCGCCGGTCGGCGCGGTCTATCCGGACTGGGCCAAGCTCGGCGATCCCGTGATCGAGATCAATCTGACGCCGAACCGCCAGGACTGCACCGGCGTGGCTGGTATCGCGCGCGATCTTGCCGCTGCCGACATGGGCACGTTCAAGAACCTCGCCATCAAGCCGGTCAAGGGCGAATTCCCCTGCCCGGTGCAGGTCGCCGTCGAGGACGACGGACTGTGTCCGGCCTTCGCGCTGCGGCTGGTGCGCGGCGTCAAGAACGGCCCGTCGCCGGAATGGCTACAGACGAAGCTGACCTCGATCGGCCTGCGGCCGATCAACGCGCTGGTCGACATTACCAACTACCTGACCTTCGACCGCGCGCGGCCGCTGCATGTGTTCGACGCCGCCAAGGTGAAGGGCAACATCACCGTCCGTCGCGCCAAGGACGGCGAGACGCTGCTCGCGCTCGACGGCAAGACCTACAAGCTCGACGACAAGGTCTGCGTCATCGCCGACGACAACGGCGTGGAGTCGCTGGCCGGCATCATGGGCGGCGAGGCATCGGGCTGTTCGGACGACACCACCGACGTGCTGATCGAATCCGCGCTGTGGAACGAGATCAACATCGCCCAGACCGGTCGCCGGCTCGGCATCAATTCCGACGCGCGCTATCGTTTCGAGCGCGGCATCGATCCGGCTTTCATGGTGCCGGGCCTGGAGCTCGCCACGAAACTGGTGATGGAGCTGTGCGGCGGCACGCCGTCGGAGAGCATCGTTGTCGGCAATCCGTTCCCCGAAGACCGCATCGTCGAATTCCCGATTGCGGAGGTGAAGCGCCTCGCCGCCATCGACGTGCCGTTCCCCGAGATGCGGATGATCCTCAACCGCCTCGGCTTCTCCGTGGCCGGCAGTGGCCCTGTGGTGAAGGTCGCGGTGCCGTCGTGGCGCTCGGACGTCACCGGCAAGGCCGATATCGTCGAGGAGATCATGCGCATCGTCGGCGTCGACAAGGTGCCGATGACGCCGTTCGAACGTGGCGACGCCCCACGCAAGCCGGTGCTGACCCAGATCCAGCTCCGCACCCGCCGCGCCAAGCGCGCTCTGGCCGCGCGCGGCATGGTCGAGGCGGTGACGTGGTCGTTCGTCTCAAAGCCGCAGGCCGAAGTGTTCGGCGGCGGCGCGCCCGAGCTCGCGTTGGCAAATCCGATCGCCTCCGATCTGTCCGACATGCGACCGAGCCTGTTGCCCGGCCTGATCGCATCCGCGCAGGCCAACGCCCATCGCGGCAGCGGCGATCTTGCGCTGTTCGAGGTCGGCCAGGTGTTCAAAGGCGACCGCCCGCAGGATCAGTTCATCGCCGCCTCCGGCCTACGCCGCGGCCTGGCGTCGTCGAACGGCAGCGGCCGGCACTGGTCCGGTGCGGCAGTTGCCAACGCGCTCGACGCCAAGGCCGATGCCTTTGCCGTGCTGGCCGCCGCCGGCGCGCCGATGCAGGCGCTGCAGGTGGTCTCGGGCGGCGCCAGCTGGCTGCATCCCGGCCGCTCCGGCACGATCCAGATCGGTCCGCAGAACATCCTCGGCCATTTCGGCGAACTGCATCCGCGTGCACTCGAGGCGCTCGGCGCCGACGGTCCGCTGATGGCGTTCGAGGTGATCCTGAACCGCATTCCCGATGCCAAGCAGAAGGCGACGCGGGCCAAGCCGACTCTGGAGCTCTCCGCATTCCAGCCGGTGTCGCGCGACTTCGCCTTCATCGTCGATCGCAAGGTCCGCGCCGGCGACATCGTGAAGGCGGCAGCCGGCATCGACAAGAAGCTGATCACGTCGGTCACGGTGTTCGACGTCTATGAAGGCAAGGGCATCGATGACGACAAGAAGTCGGTGGCCATCGCCGTGACGCTGCAGCCGCGCGAGAAGACGCTGACCGATCAGGAGATCGACGCGGTGGCTTTGAAGATCGTGGCGGAGGTGACGAAGAAGACCGGCGGCACGCTGCGCGCGTGATCCAGGCACTCGGCCTCGCGCAGTATTCGACGGCGTCGCTGCTGACCCTCGTCATCACCGCTTTCGTCGCCGGCCTCGCCCGTGGTTTCTCCGGGTTCGGGTCGGCGATGATCTTCATGCCGCTCGGCTCCAGCGTGGTTGGCGCGCAGGTCGCCTCGCCGTTGCTGCTGCTGATCGACTTCCTGACCGCGCTGACGCTGATCCCCAATGCGGCCAGGCAAGCCGACAAGCGCGACGTCAGCATCATTTCCATCGGCGCCCTGATCGGCATTCCGCTCGGCACCATGGTGCTGGCGCTGGCCGATCCGCTCGCGGTGCGCTGGGGCATCGCCGCACTGATCATCACGCTGCTTTTGCTGCTGATGTCGGGCTGGCGCTTCACCGGCCGGCCAAGCGCTCCGCTGACCGTGTCGGTTGGAATTGTCGGCGGCTTTTTCGGCGGGCTCGCCCAGGCGGGCGGCCCTGCGGTCGTCATGTATTGGCTGCGGAAGACCGTGGTGGCCGCCGTGACGCGCGCCAACATCATCCTGTACTTCGCCATCGGCGACGTGCTGATCGTGATCAGCTACTTCGTCGGAGGCCTGTGGACCTCGACCATCGTCGGCCTCGCCGTCGTCACTGGTCCTCTGTTCGCGGTCGGTCTGTGGATCGGCTCCAAATTGTTCGGTCATGCCAGCGATGAACTGTTTCGTCGCATCTGCTACACGCTGATCGTCGTCTCGGCCATCATCGGCCTGCCGCTGTTCGATGGGTTGTTTCGGTAGCGAAGACCGCTCAGTCTTGCACGAACAGGTCGAGCGGGACGTCGAGTTGATGCGCGATCGCAGCCAGTGTCACAGCACTTGCTTCCTGCCGACCGCTTTCGATATCGGCGATGTCCTGCTGGTTGATGCTCGTGCTGGCAGCTAATTGCGTTTGGGTAACATCACGCCATTCGCGCAGGACCAGTACCGCGTTCTCGCCATCGGCCAGGCGGTCAACAACATGCTTCGGAAGCAGGAGAGCGCCAGCCGCAATGTCCGCCTTGGCCCGCTCGATGATGCGCGTCGTTCCGGCGTCCTCATCGAATTCCGCCGCCTTGGCGATCAGCTCGTCGTAATCCTTACGCGGAAGGATGGCGACTTCGCCCTGCGGCGTCATTTGAAACCGAACGCTCATGATCCACCTTCAATCATAGACATCGCGCCGATGGCCAACCGCGGCAATCACGATCGAACCTTCGACCTGGTAGAAAATGACGCGCCAGTCGCCGATCCGCAGCCTCGCACCGTCGCGGCCCTTGAGGCGCTTCACATCCCCATGGCCCGTCGATGCGAGATCGGTCAGTCGCGGATCGATCCGGCGGCGGACATCGACAGGAAGCTTCATCCATTGCCGCTGCGCTGCAGGCGTGAAGACGATCTTCTTCATAGCTTAATATCGCATAGCGCGACATCAATTCAAGATTGTCCTGCGGCCTGAGAACGCCTCGAACGAGCTCTCGCTATGTGCGAGTACGTCGCCTGGACGGACGCGCAACAGGTGCCGGTTCCGCTTCCGGGTCCCTCACGCCGCTGATCTTCTTCAACGCCGCATCTGCCGCGCGTTCGCCGCTGTCCCAGGCGCCGTCGACGGTGCCCCACAACGTCTCGTGCGTGGCTTCGCCGGCGATGAACAGGTTGCCCATCGGCTCGATCAGCACGCGGCGCGAGCCCTGGCCGCCGGGCACGGCGGCGGACATGGCGCCGAGCACGAAGGGCGACCTGTCCCACTGCGTCGCCGCCGTGCGGGTGATGGCCGACTTCACGTCGCTACCGAACAGCTTCATCAGCCATTCGCCGGCGAAGGCCGCCATCGCCGCCTCGCCCTGCAATGCCAGATCGCGCCCGAACGCGCCGCCGACATCGATGGTACAGAGCGACGAGCCGCCGATATTCGCCAGCAGCGCGCCGGTGCGCGCAGTCTGGCTCTGCTCGACCACCAGTTCGTCGCGGCCGAGGCCGAGCGGGTTGCCGTCGAGCTGCAGCGCGATGCGGTCATAGCTGCCGAGCGAGAGCTTGGCCGCGGCATCGAGCTGGCGCTTCGGCAGCTCCGGTGTGAACTTGATGATGCCGGAGGTCAGCACATTGCTGGAGGCGGTGACGATGACCGCCTTGGCCGCGATGCGCCCCGCCGGCGTCTCGACGCCGATGTCACGGCCGCTCCAGGTCACGCGCGTCGCCGGCGTCGACAACGCCACCGGCACGGATTCGCCGAGCTTGCCCATCAGCGCGCCGAGGCCCTGGCGCGTGGCGACATCGATGGCGCGGTCCTGGGCGCGATACTGATCGAGCGCGGAGAGGTCCTTGAGGTCCTTGCCGGTGGCCGAGGCGCCGAGCGCGAAATCGATCGTGCCGGCCCAGTCGCCGAGATCCTTCGGCAAGGCCGCCGAGCAGGCGATGTCGCCGCGCCGCGCCGCGTCGTCGATCGCCCGCGTGGCCCGCACCAGGGTCGCCAGCAGGTCCTCGGTTTCGCCGGCGCGGGCGTTGCGGCGGCCGATGCGCAGTTTCTGGTTTGGCGGCGACGGCGCCACGTCGATGCCGGCGCCGCGCGCGAGCTTGATCAGCGCATTGGTGTCCGGCGTGTGCAGCCAGCGCGCGCCGCGGTCGAACGGGGCCTCGAACAGCGTGGCGTCGGTGGCGCAACGGCCGCCGATCCGCGACGTGGCCTCCACCACGATGACCTTGCGGTTCGCGGCCTGGATGCGCCGTGCCGCGGCGATGCCTGCGGCGCCGGCGCCGATCACCACGATGTCGGCCTCGCGCGGCAGCGCCGCCGCCCGGGCGCGCGGGCCGAACAGCGGCGCTAGCGTCAATGCCGCCGACGCTGACAGGAAATGGCGGCGCGTGATTGTCATGACATGGTTTCCGGAGCGTGATCGCGATGAGAACGGCGCGCGAACATTGCCGCATTCAACACCACCGGGCAACGTTCAGGGTAAAGGATGCGTTGCCGCCGTGATGCGGACGTGAACCGATTCGCAATGGCTCGCGCCCATGATCGTCGCAACAGAGCGGCCGACACGTGCCATTCGGGGGGAGTTGCGATCATGGGCGTCATGCTCGACGCGGTCGGCAAATGGATCGCCGGCTATCTGCAAAAGGAAATGCCTGGCGTCGAGCCGTTCACCTCGAGCGATCCGCGCGGCCTGCGCGACGTCATCACCGACGGCGACGTGCTGCTGGTCGAGGGCAACAACCGCGTCTCCGGCATCATCAAATATCTGACGCAGTCGACCTGGTCGCATGCTGCGCTTTACGTCGGCCCGATCGCCGGCGCGTCGGAGCCCGACGGCGAACCGCACGTGCTGATCGAAGCCAATATCGGCGAGGGCGTGACCTCGGCGCCGCTGTCGAAATATTTTGCCTATCACACCAGGCTGTGCCGCCCGGTCGGGCTGTCCTTCGAGGATCGCATCACCGTGTGCCGCTATGCCATCAACCGAATCGGCTTCGGCTACGACACCAAGAACATCCTGGACCTGATGCGCTTCCTCGTGCCGATGCCGGTGCCGCAGCGCTGGCGCCGCCGCATGCTGGCTTTCGGCTCCGGCGACCCCACCAAGATCATCTGCTCGGCGCTGATCGCCCAGGCCTTCGACGCCGTGCGCTACCCGATCCTGCCGAAGATCACCCGCGCCGGCAGTCGCCAGGCGCGCCGCGAGATCCTGCACATCCGCCACTCGTCGCTGTACATGCCGCGGGACTTCGACATCTCGCCCTATTTCGACGTGGTCAAGCCGACCATCGTCCGCGGCTTCGACTACACGTCGCTGCATTGGGCCGACAAGCAGAAGCCGGTGCGTGACGTGGCAGGCCCGGAGGATGCATTTCTGCAACCGGCCCGCGCCGCCTGATCAGGACTTCACGGCACCCGCCGTCAGCCCGCCCACCATGTAGCGGCGGAAGGCGTAGTACACCGCCGCTGGCGGCAAGGCGTAGATGAAGCCTGTGGTCATCAGCAATTCCCATGGCGAATCGTCGGCGGCGAGGAAGTTGCCCAGCGCAACGGGAAGTGTGATCTCGGTGTCCTTGGACAGCAACAGGAAGGCGTAGAGATATTCGTTCCAGGCCAGCAGCAGCGCGTAGGTGCCCACCGCCACCAGCGACGGCAACATCAGCGGCACATAAACCATGCGAAACAGCTGCAGCGGCGTGGCGCCGTCCATGATGGCGGCCTCGTCCAGTTCGACCGGCAGCTTGTCGGAGGCCTGCTTCAGCACCCAGATGGCGTAGGGCGAGGCGATGGTGACCATGGCCAGGATCAGCGCCCAGTGATTGTTGAGCAGGCCGTAATTGCCCATGGTGCGGTACATCGGCACGGCGAGGAACGCCGCCGGGATGAAATAGGTGAACAGCGCCATGTTCATTACCGTGCGGCCGCCGCGCACGCGCAGCCGCGAGATGGCAAAGGCCGCAAGCGTGGCGATGACCAAAGTCAGCGCGCCGACCGCCACCGCGATCACCACCGAATTCCAGAACTGGATCCAGAAGTCGCGCAGGAAGTAGTGCTGCTGGTTGAACACGATGCGAAAATTGTTCAGCGTCGGGTGATCCGGCCACAGCTTGCCGGCAAAGGCATCCTGCTTCGGCGAGATCGCGAACAGGAACATGTGGTAGATCGGGATCAGCGTCCAGATCAGCACGGGGATGCCGATCAGCAGCAGCCGCGCCTCGGTGCCGGCCTCGCGCAGCGTCGGCATGCGCATCTCGGAGATCTTCATCGCGCGATTCTTTTCATCGTGAGAGTCGTTTCATCATGAAGTAGACCAGCGGCAGCACCAGCGGCATGGCGCAGACGATGGACGCCATCGCCATGTCGAGCTGGTCGAGGCGGAGATAGCGGATGCCGAGCGTCGCCAGCACGTGGGTGAGATCGGCGGGGCCGCCGCCGGTGAGCAGATAGACGCTGTTGAAATCGCCCAGCGTCCAGATCATCGAGAGCAGCGTGCAGGTGAGATACAGCGTGCGCATCGACGGCCAGGTGATGAAGCGGAATTTCTGCCACCACGAGGCGCCGTCGACATCGGCGGCCTCGAACATGTCGGTGGAGATGGCCAGCCGCCCGGTCATCAGGATCAGCGTCCAGAACGGCAGCGACTTCCAGATGTGGACGAGGATCGCCAGCGTCAGGCCCATGGCGGGATTGTTGAGCCAGTTCGGGCCGTCCTCGGCGGTGAACTTGAAGATCAGATTGTTGATGACGCCCCATTCGGGATTGAACATGAAGCGCACCGACAGGATGGTCGGGATCGACGGCACCGCCCAGGGCAGGATGAACAGCACCGACAGCCAGCGGATCCAGGTCCGCGTCTGCACGAAGAACCCCGACAGGAAGAGCGCCACCAGCATTTTGAAATTGATGCCGATGACCAGGAAGATCAGCGTGTTGACCGCGGCGCGCGCAAAGACGGGATCGTTGTACAGCGCGACATAGCTCGCGGGGTGGCGCGCCAGCCACAGGCCGTAGCCGATCGGGTAGACGACGAAGAACAGGAAGACGAGCAAATACGGCGCAAGCATCAGGATGCCCCAGACCTGCGGGGTCGAGAGGCGTGCGGCGAGGGGGCGTGGCGCGGCGGCGGCGTGGTTTGAAACTGTGATCGTGGTCATTGGGGTTACCGTTCGTAACAAGTCTTCATGCTTCCACCGCAGCGCCCGCCGTTCTCACCTCTCCCCATCAGGGAAAGGCCGGCGCGGAGCGCCGGGTGAGGGGGGCCGCGGGCCGTGCCTGAACCGAGGGCCCCCTCACCCGCCCCGGCTTTGCCGGGTCACCTCTTCCCAGAGGGGAGAGGTGAAGAACGCCCCGGACGGGAGAGATGTCGCAAGCGCTAGCCTGCGATTTCCTTGATGCGGGCGATCAGCTCATCCACTGCTTTCTCCACCGGCACCTTTTCGCTGACCACGCGGTTCATCGCCTTGGCCCAGACGTTCTCGTTGTTGAGAATCGTGAACTTGTAGTTCTTCACGAAGTCGAACGACGACGTCCCGCCGGTGAATTGATTCCACACCGCCTTGCGCTGGTGGTCGGCCTGCCAGAACGGCGACGCCTGCCCGGCCTTGGTCACCGGGAACCAGCGGCCGATCGCGCCTTCGACATAGGGGCCGAGATTTTCCTCTTCCAGCAGGAATTTGACGAATTCCTTGGCGCCGGCCTTGTTCTTGGACTGCGAGAAGATCATCCCGGTCTTGACGTCGGAGCGATACTTGATCGGCGTGCCGTCCGGCTTCAGCGGGAAGGATGCCGTGACGATGGTCTCCTCATAGGCCTTCTTGCCGGCGGCACGCTGCTCCGGCGTCAGCGCCTGGTTCTGCGAATCCTCGAACCACTTCGCCGCGATCGAGATGGTGAAGTTGTGGGTCATGACGATCGACTTGTTGTGGAAGGCGACGTTGTTGTCGGGATCCTTCCACGTGGTCGAGGACGGCGGCGTGCAACCCTTGATGTAGGGATCGGTGTAATCCTTGAGCGCGCCGATCAGGCCTTCGCGCACCTTGGGGTCGTCCACCAGCAGCTTGCCGTCGTCGTCCACCAGCTTGACGTTGTAGGCGTCCATGAAGGTGTAGAACGACTGCAGCGAGTCGGTGGATTCCACGCCCATCGGCATGCCGATGCCGTAGGCGCGGCTGCCCGAGGCCTTGCGGTAGGCCGGCTGCACCTTGTCGCACCAGAACGACCAGTAGCCCTTCCAGTCCGTGGGGATGTCCTCGACCTTGAAGCCGGCCTGCGCCAGCATGTCGCTCCAGATCTCCACATGCATCGACTGCTGCTTCAGCGGGAAGCCGTAATAGGCTTTCTTCTTGGTCTGGCCGTTCATCAGGAAGGCGGTTTCGGCCGTGTTCGGCGCGAACTTGTCCTTCATCGGCTCGATGATGTCGGTGAGGTCTTCCAGCTTGCCCTCGAACGCCCATTTGCCGGAAGCCTGCACGTCATAGGTGTCGGCATAGGCGACGTCCGGCGGCGTGCCGGAATCCAGCGCCGCCACCGTCTTCGGGATCATGTCCTGGATCGCATATTGCGACAGCTCGACCTTGATCTTGGTCTTGGCCTGAAACTTCTCGATCGCCTTCAGCAGCGACTCATCCTCGGACCTGTAGAAGCCCTTGCTGAACCAGACCGTGATCGATTGCTGCGCCATCGCCGGTGCTGCAGCGCCGAAAATGCCCGCGGTGCCCAGCGCCAATGCCAGTACACGTGTCCCCTTGATGATCAAGATAACGCCTCCCATGCTTTTGTTTTTTTGCAGACTACCGCATTCTGCCCCGCCGTCCAGACAAGTCGATGCTGCAGTGCGGCTCCAACGCACTTGCTGGCGCCTCCGGCCATGGTTAGGTCTGCGGGAGTTTCGTGAAGAGGAATTCTCCATGCTCGCCGCCGCCGTCAAAGCGCTGTCGCAGATCCTGTCGCCGCCGATGCGTAGCATCCTGTGGAAGTCGATCGGGCTGGCGCTCGTTCTGATCGTGGTGCTGGCGATCGGATTGCAGCGGCTGCTGAGCTGGGCCGCGACCTCCGGCGAGGTCTGGGCCGAAGCCATGCTCGGCCCCGGCTATCACACCGCGCTCGATATCACCGCTTGGTTCCTGTCGATCGCCGCCGGCCTCGGCGTGGTGGTCGGCGCAATCTTCCTGATGCCGGCGATCACCGCGCTGGTGGCCAGCATCTTCGTCGACGACGTCGCCGAGATCGTCGAGCGCGAGCATTACCCGGCGGAGCGCATCGGCAGCGCGCTGCCGTTCGGCCCGGCGATCGTCGAGGGCGTCAAGGCCGCGCTGCTGACCATCGTGGTCTATGTCGTCGCGCTGCCGCTGGTGCTGTTCGCCGGCGCCGGCTTCGTCATCTTCTTCATTGCCGCAGCCTGGTTGATGGGGCGGGAGTATTTCGAACTTGCAGCGATGCGGTTTCGCTCGCCGGAACAGGCCAAGGCCATGCGCAAGGCGCACGGCATGACGGTGTTCACCGCCGGACTGTTCATCGCGGCGTTCGTCTCGATCCCGATCGTCAACCTGGCCACGCCGCTGTTCGGCATGGCCTTCATGGTTCATCTGCACAAACGGCTGAGCGGTCCGCGGCCGGAATTGCTCGAACCCGCGCAGCGGCAGCGCCTGCCGCTGGCGTGAACGAAGATCGCACGAACTATTGCTGCACCGACGCGCCGTCGTCGGCCACGCCGGGCGCCAGGCCGATCCTGGTGGCGACCATCCCCGCAAGACCCGGCGATTTGCCGAACGCCGAACATGCGACGTATTTCGGCTTGCCACCGAACGACGAGCTGATCTTCTCCATCGACGGCAGTTCCGGCAGCTTTCCAAACGGCGTCGCGCCGCTGACCAGCATGCGGCTGAAATCGACGCCAAAGTTTCCGGCCAGGTCGTAGGCATCACCCGCCGCCGAGACCCGCGCCGAACTGGTGAAGGAGTCCGCGCCGCGCGCCCACATCATCGCGGCTTGCTGACGGCCGCTTCGGTCGACGGCTTGCGCCTCGATCGACAGGCTGCCGAGCCCGATCGGAATGCGCGGCACCGGCACCGGCGCGCCGACGCTGAGGACCGTGGGAATGATCCCCACGACTTTCGAGGCGCCCGCCGCCACTTCGTCGGTTGCATCGGCGTGCGTAATGGAGGCATGGACGGTGAGGTCGGCGGCCTCGCCGTCGGCCACCACTGCGAACCGATCGCTCAGCCCGGTGCAGAGCGACCGATCGACATGGTTAGCAACCAGTGCGCGTTCCTTGGCCGAAATCGATGGCAATGCCGCTTCTGAAAAGCCGGTCGGAATGATCCGCACCGTCCGTGCCGCCATCACGTCGTCACGACTGATCCGGATCAGCGATTTTGTCAGCGCGCCGTTGGACACCGTCATGTTGTCGTAGGACGCCAAAGAGCCGCCGCGCGTCATGGGTATCTCCGCGCAGCCGGCCAGTAAAAGTGCCGCACCGGCCGCCAGCGCGCGCGGCGGCCACCCTTGATTCGAATTCTGCGTCACTGCCGCTGCTGTCATCTTGAGCATTTGCTTCAACTGCGCGGCAGCTGCTGACCGGCGAACATGGGGGCGCATTGCGCCGGCAGCTTGTCCTTGTTTTGCACGGCGCACTCCTTGATCGAGGCCCGGTCCGGAACGACGCCCGGTTTGCAGATATCGAAAATCGCCGCGCGACATTGCCGCCGCACGTCGTCGCTGACTCGTGCGCCGGCGACCTTGGATTGCTGCGCCTGCGCCTGCGGCATCGCCGTCAAGGCAAGCATCACCAGCATCAATCGAACTTTTGGCATCGCGAACTCCACTGGCCCCCCGCAGCAGGATAGCTCAGCCCGGCAGGCAGGCGTGTTAAGACATGTTACGGGCGCAGCCGATGCGTCGCGCGCGCTATGCCGCCGCAATCCCGCCTCGTCAGGCCATCGCGTCGCCCGTGTTCGTCACGCTTTTCACAATACCTGGATGCAGGACTGTGATTTCTCACGGCCCGTGCACCTGCTATGAAACCGTCACATTTCGGGCCTGCTGCTGCGCTTGCATCTGCTCTGGAAATGCCAAATGGATAGCGCCACACATCTCATGGCTCATTCTCCCCGCGCTGCATCCGCCACCGGTCGACACATTCTCTGCGTCGAGGACGATGCGGAGATCGCTTCCATGCTGGCGGAGGTGCTGCGCGAAAGCGGTTTTGAATCGTCCATCGTTGCGTCGGCCCGGGAAATGGATACGGTCCTCGACCGGCAGCATGTCGATCTGGTGCTGCTGGACATCATGCTGCCGGGCGAAGACGGCTTCAGCATCTGCCGCCGGCTGCGGGCCAATTCCCAGATTCCGATCATCATGGTCACGGCGCGCGGCGAGGACGTCGATCGCATCGTCGGGCTGGAGCTGGGCGCCGACGATTATGTCCAGAAGCCGTACAATTCGCGCGAGTTGGTTGCCCGTATTCGCACCATCCTGCGCCGCGCCGAGGGGCCGCCCGACGCGGTGCGGCTGCGCCGGCTTGGGTTTGGCGGCTGGAAGATCAATCCGACGCCGCGCGAACTTCACGACGCCGATGGTATCAGGATTTCGCTGACAAGCCTTGAATTCGATCTGCTCCTGACGTTCTGCCGCAACCCTGGACGGATCATGACCCGCGAACAGCTGCTCGAGATGGTTCATGGCGGCCTCGCCGGCCCGATCGAGCGCAGCGTTGATGTGCACATCAGCCGCCTCCGGCAGAAGATCGAGGCCGATCCACGCGATCCGCAGCTCATCAAAACGGTGCGACTGGGCGGATATGTTTTTACACCGGACGTGGAGCTGCTGTGATGGACGTGTTCAGGCGCCTGCTGCCACGAAGTCTGACCGCTCAGATCACGATCATTGCCGCGATCTCGACGCTGATCGGAATTGCGTTCAGCCTGGCGATCGTGGTCTCCGCGGTTGGCGTCAGCGTGCCGCGGCCAAATCTCGGCTCCATGGCATCGCAGATTTTCGATCTCTCCCGGCTGATTCGCTCGGCCGCCACGCCGTCCGAGGCAGACGTCATCCTATCCAGCGCCCGCAACGTTGGGATCGACGTTCAGCGCGTCGCCCGGGCCGATCTGACGTCCGCATCGGACACCGACAGGTCGGTGTCTTCCTCCCTGGCTATCAGCAGGCTGAAGATGGAGCCCGGGATCGAAATCCTTCAGGGGCTTCGCTATCTGTCAGGTCCACGCAACCAGGTCGTGATCGGCGCGGACCCGCAGCATGCCCTGGTATTCGGAATGGCAGACGCGCGAAGTCCATGGCGCTTCTTTGCCACGCCCGCGGTCCTGATGCTGGCGATCGTGATGATTTTCGCGCTGCTGCTTTCGCTTTATTCCATCCGCTGGATCATTGCGCCGCTGGCCGCCGTTGCCAATGCCGCGCATTCGTTCGGGCGCTCACCGGCCGACCACAAGATGGTCGGCCGCAACGGCCCGCGCGAGATCAGACAGGTGGCGGACGCCATCAACGAGATGCGGACGCGTATCCGGGCATTGCTCGATGACCGCAGCCGGATGTTGGCCGCGATCAGCCATGACCTGCGGACGCCACTGACGCGGCTTCGGCTGCGCGCCGAGCGGGTTGGCGATCCCGTGCTGGCCGACGCCATGCTCGGCGACGTCGCCACCATCAGTCGCATGCTGGACGAAACGCTGGACTATCTGCGCGAGGATGCCAGATCCGAACCAATGACGCGGATCGATCTGCCGAGCCTGCTGCAGACGATCTGCTCCGACTTCGCCGACATCGGCCATGCCGTCAGCTATTGCGGTGTGGCACGGCTGACATGCGCTTGCCGCCCGCGGGCGCTGACGCGGGTGCTCAACAACGTGGTCGAGAACGGTCTCAAACACGGCACCGCCGTGGTCGTAGAGGCGGGGATCGGGCCGGACGGGTCCAGTCATATCGATATCAGGGACAACGGCGCTGGAATTCCCGAAGAATTGCGCGAGCGGGTGTTCGAACCGTTCTTCAAAGCTGACAGTGCCCGCGGCGCGCCCGGCTTCGGACTCGGCCTGTCGATCGCCAAGGATCTGATGACCCGGCAGGGTGGCCGCATCACTTTGCTCGACAGTGCTTCGCCCGGCCTTACCGTGCGCCTCACGCTGGCGGCCGATACGGCGCGTGAAGCGGCCTAGCGACGACGACAGGTCGGCACACGGGGCCGTATCGGCCTTACGCCACCGTTTTTTCCGGCCATCGGCACAGGTCGTTGATCAAGCACACCTCGCAGCGCGGTTTTCGCGCCAGGCAAGTGTAGCGGCCGTGTAAAATCAGCCAGTGGTGGGCGTGCAGCATGAATTCGTCGGGAATCACGCGCTCAAGCGCCAGTTCGACATCCAGCACCGTCTTGCCCGGCGCAAGATTGGTGCGGTTGCCAACGCGGAAGACGTGGGTGTCCACCGCCATGGTGTGCTCGCCGAACGCCATGTTGAGCACCACATTGGCGGTCTTGCGCCCAGCGCCCGGCAGCGATTCGAGCTCCTCGCGGGTCCGCGGCACCACGCCGCCGAAATCGCGGATCAGCTTTTCCGACAGCGCGATCACGTTGCGCGCCTTGGTGCGGTAGAGGCCAATGGTCCGGATATAATCGCGCACGGCCTCCTCGCCGAGATCGAGCATCTTCTGCGGCGTGTCGGCGATCGGAAACAGCGCGCGCGTCGCCTTGTTGACGCCGGCGTCGGTGGCCTGCGCCGACAGCACCACGGCCACCAGCAACGTGTAGGGATTGAGATGCTCGAGCTCGCCCTTGGGCTCCGGGTTGGATTTGCGGAAGCGGGAGAAGGCTTCATGGACCTCGGCGGCGGTCCAGGGCTTGAGCTTGACGACCTTTGCCTTGCCGCCAGCCTTCGGCCCGGCGATCTTCTTGCCGACCACCTTCGTCTTGGCTGCCTTGCCGGGCGTTGCGGCCTTGGCCGACAGCCGCGCCGTGGTTGCTGCGATCGTTTTGGCAGGACTGGCTTTCGCCCGAACGGGCAGCTTGCGGGTGATTTTCGGCATCGAAGGGATATACTGACAGCCCATGACCCCAGGCAACGATTTTGACGACGGCTACGAGCCCACGCTGTTCAGCGCGCGGCTGCGCCCGCATCGCGCGCTGGGCCGCACGGGTTTCCTTGTCCTGATGGGGTTCGTCGGCACGGTGTCCTTCGCCGCGGGGATGACGTTCCTGCTGATGGGCGCGTGGCCGGTGTTCGGCTTTTTCGGCCTCGACGTGCTGGCGATCTGGTGGGCGTTCCGGATTTACGACCGCCGCGCCCGTGCGATCGAGGAGATCACCGTCACCCCATCGGAGCTGCGCGTGCGCCGGGTCAGCCCGGGCGGCGACGTGACGGAATGGGTGGTCAACCCGCTCTGGGTGCAGCTCGATGAGGTCAGCCACGCCGAATTCGGCATCGAGCAGCTATTCCTGGTCTCGAGAGGCCGCCGCGTTTCCATCGCACGGTTTCTCGGCCCCGATGAGAAGGCGAGCTTCGTCAAGGCTTTGATGGCCGCGCTGCAGGCCGCCCGGCAAGGCCCGCGGCTCGACGCGGTGACCTGATGCGGGATCGGGAATCGGGTGGCTGCCCCGGTGCCGCGGGCCTACATCGGTGGCATGATGAGTTCAGCCACAGATCTTGCGATGTCTGATCATCGCCACATCAAGCCGGGCCCGCGCGATGCGGCCTTGCGCGACTATGACTCCGTGCGGCGCGCCATCGGCTTCATCTCCGAGCACTGGCGCGCGCAGCCTGACATCGAGGCGATCGCGGGCGCCGCCAGCGTCACCCCGGACGAATTGCACCACCTGTTTCGCCGCTGGGCCGGGCTGACGCCAAAAGCCTTCATGCAGGCGCTGACGCTGGACCATGCCAAGGGCCTGCTGCGCGATTCGGCCAGCGTGCTCGACGCCGCGCTGGACTCCGGGCTGTCCGGCCCCGGCCGGCTGCACGACCTGTTCGTCACCCACGAGGCGATGTCGCCGGGCGAATGGAAGACCGGCGGCGCCGGCATGGAATTGCGCTACGGCTTCCACCCTTCGCCGTTCGGCACCGCTGTGGTGATCGCCAGCGACCGTGGTCTTGCGGGCCTCGCCTTTTCCGATCCCGGCGAGGAAAAGCCCGCCTTCGACGATATGGCGCAACGCTGGCCCGCGGCCACATTCATCGCCGACACCGCGGGCACGGTGGCCATGGCGCAACGTATCTTCGATTCAAAACTGTGGCGCGCCGACCAGCCGCTGCGTGTGGTGCTGATCGGCACCGACTTCGAGGTGCGGGTCTGGGAGACGCTGCTGAAGATCCCGATGGGCCGCGCCGTCAGCTATTCCGACATCGCCAGCAAGATCGAGCGCCCCAAGGCCTCGCGCGCCGTGGGCGCCGCCGTCGGCAAGAACCCGATCTCCTTCGTCGTCCCCTGCCACCGCGCGCTGGGCAAATCCGGCGCGCTGACAGGCTATCACTGGGGCATCACGCGGAAGCAGGCGATGATCGGCTGGGAAGCGGGACAAGTGGGCGCAGGGTCATCGTAATCCAGCAGGCCGCCCCGTAACGGCGGCCTGCCGTACGATGGTCAAGAGACTTCCTTCAGGACGGCGGTCGCGGATTCGTCCGGCTTCATTTCCTCGAGGCTGCGATGCCGCGTCTCGATGCCGAAGGCTACGACCGTGATGATCTGCAGCAGCAGAAGGCCCACCATCAGCGCCATCACGCCCGCGACGCCACGCGCCTCGAACAGCGTCACCACCAGGAATGGCGTCACGATGGTGGCGCCGCGGCCCAGCGTATTGACGATCCCTGACGCGCGCAGGCGCACTTCGGTTGGAAACAGTTCGGGGATATAGACGCCGAACAGCAGCGCGACCAGCACGTAGATCGGGATTGTGAGCAGAAAGCCGATCGCCGGCAGCAGCACCGGATCGGAGATCATCGGATAGATGACGCCAAGCACCACCGCGATCAGCGACGAGCCGACGATGGTGGGCTTGCGGCCCCAGCGATCCGCCGTCAGCGCGCCGATGGCCGAACCGACCGGGGCGCCCAGTGCCATCACCAGCGCGTAGCCGAACGACGTCGCGATGCTGAGCCCTTGCTTGATGAAGAACACCGGCAGCCAGGTGACGAAGCCATAGAGCAGCGTGTTGATCGTGATCAAGCACACCGAGCCGACAATCATCCGGCTCAGCAACGGCTGGGTGAACAAGGTCGCGATATCGCCGGAAGGTGCCACCGTCGGCGCCATTGCGGGGGCCGGCAGCGGCTGGCCCTGCGACGCCTCGCGCTCGATGCTCTGCATCAGCGCTTCCGCCTCCTCCTTGCGACCGACGGCTTCCAGCCAACGCGGCGATTCCGGCAAATTCTTGCGCAGATACCACACCACGAGCGCGCCGACGCCCCCGAGCACGAACATCGCGCGCCAGCCGAAATGCGGCACGACGAAGGAAGCGACCAGCAGCGCCGCCGGCAGGCCGGTGACCACGCAGACCGCCATCAGCCCGAGCCATTTGCCGCGTGATTTTGCCGGTACGAATTCGGTCATGGTGGAAT
>JBEVEC010000232.1:0-4851 GCA_040512975.1 Tardiphaga sp.
GGTCGAGGTCGACGTCACCGAGTCGCGGCGCGCGAGCCGCCGCGAGATCGCCGGCGAGATCGAATCCAGGATCACCGCAGCGGTGCGCGCCGGACATCTGCCGGCGCAGGACACCGCGCTGGCCGCGGCCGCCTTGCTCGGTGCGCTTCACGAGGCGCTGGTCGGCCCGATGGCGCCGGACAATCTCGACGACACCGCCAAACTGCGCGATGCCGTGCAGACCGTCACGCTGCTGGCGCTGCGCGCCGTCGGCGTCATGGATGCCCGCGCCCGCGGCCTTGTGGTGCAGGCCGTGCTGCCGACCCGTATCATGGTCGGCAGCGCCTGAACGTCGGCGAGAGCGTCAACATGCGGCGGGTCTCGTCCCGGGATATTACTTCGGGGCGATCACTTTGCCGTCGGCGTCGAACTGCGACACGTAGGACCAGAGATCGTTGATCTCGGTGTCCTTCTTGATCCCCGCAAAGGCCATCTTGGTGCCGGGGATCTTCGCCTTCGGATCCTTGATGTACTCCTTGAAGGTCGCCTCATCCCAGGTGATGCCGGAATTCTTGTTGGCGTCCGAATAGGAGTAACCCGGCGCACTGCCGGACTTGCGGCCGTTGAGCCCGTTGAGCTCGGGCCCGACCTTGTTCTTGGCGTTCTCGCCGATGGCATGGCACGCCAGGCATTTGTTGAAGGATGACTTGCCGGCCGCGACGTCCTGCGCGCGGACAAAGGACGGGGCACAGGCGGCAGCGAACAGGACAGCGGCGCCAAGGAATTTGTTGATCGAGAGGGTCTTGTTGATCAAGGACGTCTTGTTGTTCATGGAGGGCTCTTCTGGCTGTGGCTTTCCGGCGAGAACTGTCGCACGCCGAACAAGCGATAGACAAGCTCCGCCCGGAACCGACGGCGGCACTCGTGCTTTGGTCATCTGTTCAAAGCCGCCGCGGCGTGATTGAGTCCGCCCAAACGCAGGCGCAACATCGCCGACCGGGAGAGACGCGTAATGACCATCATGATGCCCGCAGCCGATGAGTCCGTCCTCGCACGACGCGAGACGATCATTGCTGCATTGCGGGCGATCGTGCCGGGGGAGGGCGTCATCTCCAGCGCCGCCGAGATGCTGCCTTACGAATCCGACGGCTTCACCGCCTATCGGCAGCCGCCGATGGTCGTCGTATTGCCGGATACGACCGCGCAGGTGTCCCGCGTCCTGAAATATTGCCACGAACAGGGCATCAAGGTCGTGCCGCGCGGCTCCGGCACCTCGTTGTCCGGCGGCGCGCTGCCGCTGGCGGATGCGGTGCTGCTCGGGCTCGGCAAGTTCAAGCGCATCCGCGAGATCGATTTCGACAACCGCGCCGTGGTCACCGAGCCCGGCGTCACCAATCTCGCCATCAGCCAGGCCGTCGCCCATGCCGGCTTCTATTACGCGCCGGATCCGTCGTCGCAGATCGCCTGCTCGATCGGCGGCAATGTCGCGGAGAATTCCGGCGGCGTGCATTCGCTGAAATACGGCATGACCACCAACAACCTGCTGGGCTGCGAGATCGTGCTGATGTCCGGCGAGATCATCCGCATCGGCGGCAAGGCCGCCGAGCCGTCGGGCTATGATCTCCTGGGCGTCATCACCGGCTCCGAGGGCCTGCTCGGCGTCATCACCGAGATCACCGTGCGCATCCTGCAGAAGCCGGAAACGGCGCGGGCGCTGATGATCGGCTTTGCCGAGGTCGAGGCGGCCGGGCAGTGCGTCGCCGACGTGATCGGCGCCGGCATCATTCCGGGCGGCATGGAGATGATGGACAAGCCGGCGATCCACGCCGCGGAAGCCTTCGTCCATGCCGGCTATCCGCTCGACGTCGAGGCGCTGCTGATCGTCGAGCTCGACGGTCCCGGGGTCGAGGTCGACGAACTCATCACCCGTGTCGAGGCGATCGCCTTGAAATGCGGCTCGACCACCTGCCAGATCTCGACCTCCGAGCAGGAGCGCCTGCTGTTCTGGTCCGGCCGCAAGGCGGCATTCCCCGCGGTCGGCCGCATCTCGCCGGACTATCTCTGCATGGACGGCACCATCCCCCGCGCCGCGCTGCCGCTGGTGCTGCGGCGGATGAAGGAGATGTCGGCAAAGTATGGGTTAGGCGTCGCCAACGTCTTCCACGCCGGCGACGGCAATTTGCATCCGCTGATCCTGTATGACGCCAACAAGCCCGGCGAACTACAGGCCGCCGAGGATTTTGGCGCCGACATCCTGCGCCTCTGCGTCGAGGTCGGCGGCGTGCTCACCGGCGAGCACGGCGTCGGCATCGAAAAGCGCGATTTGATGCCGGAGATGTTCAACGAGATCGATCTCGCGCAACAGCAGCGCATCAAGTGTGCGTTCGACGGGCAGGGGCTGCTCAATCCAGGAAAAGTGTTCCCGACACTGCATCGCTGTGCGGAGCTCGGCCGGGTGCATGTGCACGGCGGCAAGCTGGCGTTTCCCGAATTGCCGCGGTTTTGATGATGATGCGTATGAGACAAATGCCGAGCACCCTCTGCTCCCTCCCCCCTTGCGGGGGAGGGCCGGGGAGGGGGGGAGCCACAGAGGGCGCCTTTGTGGCCACCCCCCTCCCGTCGTTTCGCGCCACCCTCCCCCGCAAGGGGGGAGGGGACGATGAACATGGCGCCTCTACAGTGGAGCGCCCGTGGACACTCTGAAAGTACGTGACGCCTCTGACGTTGAAGCCGCCGTCCGCGCCGCCATCGCCAGCGAGCAACCGCTCGAAATCATCGGCCACGGCAGCAAGCGCGCCGTCGGCCAGCCCGTCGTCACCAACGCGTTGCTCGACCTTTCGGCGCTCAACGCCGTCACCTCCTACGAGCCCAACGAACTGATCCTCACGGTGCAGGCCGGCGCGCCGATGGCCGACGTGCTGTCGCTGCTCGACTCCAAAAACCAGCAGCTCGCCTTTGAGCCGATGAACACCTCGCACCTGCTCGGCACGCCCGATATCGGCACCGTCGGCGGCATGGTCTCGGCGGGGCTCGCCGGGCCGCGGCGCATCCAGGCCGGCGGCGCGCGCGATCATCTGCTCGGCGTGCACGGCGTGTCCGGCTTCGGCGACAGCTTCAAGGCCGGCGGCCGTGTCGTGAAGAACGTCACCGGCTACGATCTCTGCAAGCTGCTGGCCGGCGCCTGGGGCACGCTCGCGGTCATGACCGAACTCACGTTGAAAGTGATGCCGTCCGCCGAGAGCGAGCGCACGCTGCTGCTGCGCGGGCTCGATGACCTTGCCGCGAACCGCGCGATGACCGCGGCGTTGGGATCGCCGTTCGACGTCTCCGGCGCAGCGCATCTGCCGGGTTCGGCGTTGCGCGCGACGCAAGGCGCGCTCGGCGAGATCGCAGCCGTCGACCAGTCGGTGACGCTGATCCGCCTCGAGGGGATCACCGCCTCGGCGTCGCACCGCGCCGCGTCGCTGAGCGCTGCGCTCGCAACATTCGGCAGCGCCGAGATCGTCGAGGACGCGACCTCCGCCGCGCTATGGACCGGCATCCGCGACGTGCTGCCCTTTGCCGCGAGCGGTCCGCGCGCGTTGTGGCCCGTCTGGCGCATCGTCTGCCCGCCGGCATCCGGCGGCGCGCTGGGGCAGGCGATCGCGCAGGCGTCGCAGGGCGAAGTCATCTATGACTGGGGCGGCGGGTTGATCTGGGCGGCGCTGCCGCCATCGGCCGACGCGCAGGCGACGCAGCTGCGCAAGCTGGTGAACGCCGCCGGCGGCCACGCCACCCTCATCCGCGCGACGGACGACGTCCGCCGCGCCGTCGACGTCTTCCATCCGCAGCCGGCGGGCATCGCCGCGCTTGGCGAACGCGTCCGCCAGAGTTTTGACCCCAGGACCATCCTCAATCGCGGCCGCATGTCGCGCGGGCTAGCGACATGAAAACAGAATTCTCCCTGGCCCAACTGGCCGATCCCGACATCGCCGAAGCCGACAAGATTCTGCGTGCCTGCGTGCATTGCGGCTTCTGCACCGCGACCTGTCCGACCTATGTGCTGCTTGGCGACGAACTCGATAGTCCACGCGGCCGCATCTATCTGATCAAGGAGATGCTGGAGAAGGACCAGAAGCCGACGCAGGAGGTGGTCAAACATATCGACCGCTGCCTGTCCTGCCTGGCCTGCATGACCACTTGCCCGTCGGGCGTCAACTACATGCATCTGGTCGACCAGGCCCGGGTCAAGATCGAGACCGACTACACCCGCCCGTTCGGCGAACGGCTGCTGCGCCAGGTGCTGGCCCTCGTGCTGCCGCGCCCGCGCCTGTTTCGCTGGAGCATGATCCTGGCCGGGCTGGCGCGCCCGCTCGCTGGACTGCTGCCGTCGACCCGCGGGCAGGCCAATCCGAACTTGCTCAGCCGGATCAAGGCGATGCTGTCGCTGGCACCGGCGCGGTTGCCCGCGGCCGGTCCCGCCCCAGGCAGCGTGTTTCCGGCCATTGGCCCGCGCCGCGGCCGGGTCGCGCTGCTGCAGGGCTGTGCCCAGCAGGTGCTGGCGCCGCGGATCAACCGCGCCGCCATCAGCTTGCTGACCCGGCACGGCGTCGAGGTCGTGTTGGTCAAGGAAGAGCAATGCTGCGGGGCGCTGACCCATCACCTCGGCCGCGACGGCGACGCGCTGTCCAGGGCGCGCGGCAATATCGGCGCCTGGCTTGGCGAGGCCGACCGCGGCGGCCTCGACGCCATCCTGGTGACCACGTCGGGCTGCGGCACGGTGATCAAGGACTACGGCTACATGCTGCGCGAAGACCCGGAATACGCCGGTCCCGCGGCCAAGGTGTCGGCGATGGCGAAAGATATCAGCGAGTATGTCAGTGCGATGAATCT
>JBEVEC010000247.1:0-7861 GCA_040512975.1 Tardiphaga sp.
CATGGATCCGTGACAGCTTGGTCTCTTCGAAATAGCCGTCGACGTGCAGGCTCGCGGTGTCGACCAGCGCCATCACGCCCTTGCCGGCCGAGACATAGGTGCCGGGCCGCAGATCCATGTTGGAGATGCGGCCGGCGACCGGCGCGCGCACTTCACTGCGGTCGAGATTCAATTGCGCGACGCCCTGATCCGCCACCGCCTGATCGAGCGATGCCTGGGCCAGCAGCTGCGTCGCCTGCACCTGTTCCTGCTTCTGCTGCGACACTGCCGCCGTGGTCAGGTCGCGGTAGCGCTTGAGATCGAGGTCGGCCTGTTCGAGGCTGGCCTTGCGACCGGCCACCACCGCCTGCGCCTGCTGCAGGGCCAGCGCGAAGCGGGCGCGGTCGATGCGCATCACCACGTCGCCGCGCTCGACATGCTGGTTGTCCTTGACCAGGATTTCGGTGGCATAGCCGGAGACGTCCGGTGCGATGGTCACCACGTCGGCGCGGACGCGGCCGTCGCGGGTCCACGGCTCGTTCATGTAGTAGTCCCACAGATAGGCGCCGACCACCACCGCGGCCGCGACGGCCACCATGGTAAGGGCGAAACGGCGGGCAAATCCAAAAGCTTTGTTCATAGCGACAATCCAGACGACAGATAGACCACGCCGCCGAGCAGGCAGACGTAAAGGGCGAGATCGAACAGCGCGCGATGCCAGACGTGGCGATAGACGCCGACGCGCTCGAGCACGGCGCGCAGCACGGCGCCGATGGCGTAAGTGATGACCAGCCACAGCATCAGCGACGGGATCAGCACGCCATAGATGTCGATTTCATATCTCATGCGGCGACGCTCCCGACATGCTGCTCATGTTCCGGCTGATAGGCCGGCGCGTCCGGGAACAGGCCGCGGCGGATGCCGACCAGACCGATCAGTGCGTCGGCGCGTGCGGCGCCCTGCTCGCCCATGGCCTGCGACAGCGCGTGATCGACCTTCGCCAGCAGAGCCTCCGGCATGGCGTCGCCCTGATATTTGCGGAAGCTGACGGCGAGCTCGTCGAGCATGGCATCCATCGCCGTCAGCGTCGGCTGCGACAGGTTGTGACGGGCACGGCGCAGGTCGACGATGTTGAGGCCGACGCGCAGCTCGCGCAGGTTATCGACCTTGCTCAGTTCCGAGTTCTTCAGCGTCAGCAGCCGCGGCGCCAGCAAACCGATGCGGTTGAGCATCAGGCCCGCAAAGGCAGCACGGTCGCGGTTGCCGCGCTGCTCGGCTGCCTGTGCGATAGTGATCCAGCCACGCCGCATCAGCCGCCTGACACTCCATTCGGATCCAACCGAACGGATCAGCTGGATCGAGATCACCGACAATTCGGTGCCGACGAAAAACGCGATGCTGGAATTGGCGAAGGATCCGAAATCCGCATTGTAGGTCTGCTGCAGCGCCATCAGGCTCGACGTATTGGCCGCCAGCAGCATGCCGATGAAGAAGGTCGCGGGACGCGCGATCAGATAGCCGAACACCAGATAGCTGGGCGCCAGCACCATCACCAGCATTTCCGGATTGCTGATCGCCGGAAGGATCCCGAACAGATAAATGCCGATGATGATCAACGCGACCAGCGTCCATTTGGCAAAGCCACGCAGGCCGACGGCCGGATCGTCCTGATTGGCAAAGAACGAGCATCCCACCGCGGCCATGGTCGGCGCCGTGGCGCCGTCGGCCCAGCCGGTGCTGATCCAGAACACGCAGCACAGCAGAATGGTGACGAAGGCGCCGGCCGCCGACCAAAGCGCCATGCCCTTGTCGGTATCGCGCACCGGCGCCACGCCGCCGTCGGTCTGAAACGCCAGCTTGGCACCCGGCGGACGGCCGCCCGCGGCGATGGCCTGGTTCAGCACGCGACAATCCGCGGAAATATCCACCAGATCGCGCATGCGCATCAGCAGGCTGGCAATCATGATCTCGTCCCATGACGAGCTCGCGTGAAGCTTCGGCTGCTGTGCGGCGATCATCTTGCGCAGACGCTCGGCGGGCTCCCGTTCGTTATCGTCGCCGGCGATCCACTGTGACAGGTCCTCGACAAGCGCCATCAATTGCGGATGCGAGGAGCGGGCCTGGCCACCGAGCGCGTCGAGGCGGTCACCGATCGATGACAGCAGCGGCAGGAACGTCAGCATGCGCAGCCGCAAGGCGCGCATCCAGCGACGCATCTCGCGACCGGCATCGCGGTCATAGGCGAGATGGTCGGCCAGATTGTCGATCTCGACGGCCTCGGCGGCCAGCGTCAGCCGATGATCGCGGACCAAAGGCTCGGCGCTGCGCCCGGCCAGGACCTCCTGGCTCAGCGAGCGGGCGCCTGAGAGCCAGCGATCGACGCGCGTGGCGACGGCGGGGCCCACGCTGCGCGGCAGGATGATGGTGGAGGCAATGGTGGCGCAGAGAATGCCGACGATGATCTCCTCGCTGCGCGCAACCGCGGTATCGAAGATCGCCGACGGATCCGCCACCGAGGGGAAGGCGATCAGCGCGCAGGTGTAGCCGGCCAGCATGAACATGTAGCTGCGCGGGGTGCGGTCGAGCAGCGAGACGAACAGGCAGACCGCGACCCACAGCGAAATCGCCAGGCTCAGCAATTCTGGCGAATTGACGAGATTGGGCACCAGCACGACGCTCGCGGTTGCGCCGACAACGGTGCCGATCACGCGGAACAGCGCTTTGGACCGCGTTGCTCCGGCGTAGGGCTGCGACGCGATATAGACGGTGGCCAGCGCCCAATAAGGCCGCGGCAGGTCCATCGCAAAGCCGATCAGCAGCGCCGACATGCCGGCGATGAAGGTCTTGGCCGAAAAGATGATGTCGGCGTGGCGCACCAGAAAGGATTGTCGGGCAGCGATCATGGCAGCGCGTCCGCCTCCTCGGCGGTTTCAAGCAAACGAACCGCGGAAAGTTCAATCCGCCGCAGCACGTCATAGGTCACGGCCAGTTCGTCCGGTTCGATGCCTTTCATCAGCTCGCTACGGACCCGGCGCATGACGCGCTTGATCTCGTCGGCTTTGGCTTCGCCGAGCGGTGTGAGATGCAAAATCTTGGCGCGGCGGTCGGTGGGATCCTCGCGGCGCTCGACCAGGCCTTCGGCGGCCAGCAGGTCGATCAGCCGCACCACGGATGGACCTTCCAAACCCATCTCCTCGGCAAGCACGCCCTGGCGCAGGTTAGAACCGCCGCGGGACAAAATCAGCAGCGGGTGCGCAGTGGCTTCAGACAGGCCGTGCGCCGACAGGGTCTGGTCAGCCTTGCGGCGCCAGACCCGTGCCAGACGCGCGACAAGCAAGCCAAGCTCGGCTTGAATGTGCGCTTGAGAGAGGGGCATGGGGATTAGATAGGATGCTATCGATTAGGCTGCAATCGATTTTGTCGCAGTGCAGGGTCGCGCCTGCGGCAACGCTGGCGTGAAATCGTGATTGCTAAGAGATAAAGGAAACGGGCGCCTGGCTTCAGGCGTACGGAACGGCTGCCAACGGCTGCCGCCGATGGCCCGAGAATAACGCATCTCGTCGTGATGGATTGCCGCCGCGATTATGCGAGCGGCAGCTCTGGGCCCGCCTGCGTCTATTCAGTGGATTTACGCAGTTCCATGGTTTCGGTCTTGGCCGGCTCGGCCTTTGCCGATTCGGTTTTCACTTCGGCCTTTGGCGCGTCCGATTTCGCCGGTTCGGCCTTTGCAACCTCGGCCCTGGCCACGTCCGGCTTGGCGGCCTCGACCTTGGCGATCTCCGGCTTCGCAGCTTCGGGCTTCGCGGTTTCGATCGACTTGGGCGTCGACGACGACACCGAACCGACCGATTCGATCTTGCCGATTTCGACATGCGGCGTGGCCACGCGGCTGACCGGTTCGGCGCTCGCGGTGGTCTCGCCGGCGCGCCCCTGGGACGGCGCGCGCAGGGAGCGCGGCTGCGAGGCCAAAGTGCGGGCCATCAGCATCTGGCCGCGGCCGCCCTGATGGCGGAAATCGCAATAGGCGAAGCCCATGCCGGACACCGAGCCGCGGAACGAACGCTCGTCGTTCTTCTCGATGTTGAAGCACGGCTCGAAAGGGATGCCCTTGATGGAGGCGCAGATCGACTGGCCGCGCACCTGGAGCGTATTGCCGGGCAAACGCATGTTGCGCTGGGGGCCGGAACCGGAAAACTGCACCGCGCCCGCCGCGCCGCCGTCGTCGAACACGCGGCCGGCGCCACGGGTGCCGTCGAAGCACGTGAAGGCGAAGACTTTGCCGGCGACGAATTTGCGCGTTTCGTCGGCGTTCAATGACGTGCCGGCCACTGCTGATTCAATGAGCGCCGGGCCCGCCAACGATGCGGCCAGCGCCGCTCCCATCACATAACGCGCAACCATAGGATACTCCGACCAAACTGAGCGCGGATGACCGCCAGACGCCTTTACCCGCTGCTTACCATACCAACCAAGGCAACATTGGAGCAGGTTCGTTGGCAAACCGTGAACAACGTCAGACAATCTTTACCACGATTCGCCCGCGGACCTGCCCGGCCAGCAGCTTCGCGCCGGCGGCAATCACGTCGTCCAGCAGGATTTCATGTGTGATTTCAGCGAGTTTCGACCGGTCGAGGTCGTTCGCGAGGCGCGCCCAGGCGCGCTGGCGCGACACAATCGGCGCCATCACGCTGTCGATGCCGAGAAGAGAAACACCGCGCAAAATGAAGGGCGCCACCGATGACGGCAAATCCATGCCCGCAGCCAGGCCGCAGGCGGCAATGGCGCCGTGGTATTTTGTCATCGACAGCAGGTTGGCCAGGGTGGTCGAGCCGACGCTGTCGATGCCCGCGGCCCAGCGCTCTTTTGCCAGCGGCTTCGCCGGGCCCGACAATTCGGCGCGGTCGATGATCTCGGCGGCGCCGAGGCCCTTGAGGTAGCTCTCTTCCGCGGTCCGACCGGTCGAGGCGATGACATGGTAGCCGAGCTTGGAAAGCACCGCGATCGCCACCGAACCGACGCCGCCGGCAGCGCCGGTCACGACCACCGCGCCATCGGCCGGCTTCAATCCGTGATCCTCGAGCGCCAGCACCGACAGCATCGCGGTATAGCCGGCGGTGCCGATGGCCATGGCGTGGCGGCTGGTCATGCCGTCCGGCAGCCGCACCAGCCAGTCGCCCTTGACGCGGACCTTTTCGGCATAGGCGCCGAGATGGGTCTCGCCCATGCCCCAGCCATTGCCGATCACCTGGTCGCCGGGCTTCCACTTCGGATCGGTCGACGTCTCCACCGTGCCGGCGAAATCGATGCCGGCGATCATCGGAAACCGCCGCACCACCGGCGCCTTGCCGGTCAGCGCCAGACCGTCCTTGTAGTTCAGCGTCGACCATTCGACGCGCACGGTGACGTCGCCGTCCATCAACTCGGCCTCGTCGAACTGCGTCAGCGCGGCGGTGGTGCTCTTGTCGGCGGCTTTGTCGATGCGGATGGCTTTGAACGTTCCCATGAGGGGCTCCTTGTTCTTGATCATTGCACTGCCGCGGTTTCCCCTCTCCCCTCGGAGAGAGGGGTAGGGAGAGGTGGAGCCACAGGCCGTGCCTGAAGGAAGAGCCCCCTCACCCGGCGCTACGCGCCGACCTCTCCCCGACGGGGAGAGGTAAAGAAAGCAAGACTACGCCGGCTGCGCAACTGGGCGTGCCACGGGCGCTTCGACGATCGGCAGGTTGATCAGCGCCGACAGCACGCCGAACAGCACCGACAGCCACCATACCGGGGTGTAGGAACCGAACTTCTCGAACACCATGCCGCCGAGCAGCGCGCCGAGGAAGCCGCCGACCTGGTGGCTGAAGAAGGCAAAGCCGTACAGCGTGGCCAGCCAGCGCGTGCCGAACATGATCGACACCAGGCTCGAGGTTGGCGGCACGGTGGAGAGCCAGGTCAGGCCGCTGATGACGCCGAAGGCGATCGCCGAGAAGGTGGTCATCGGCAGCAGGATGAAGGCGACGGTCGCCAGCGCCCGGGTGAAATAAATGAACGACAGGATATAGCGCTTCGGCAGCCGGCCTTGTGCGTAACCGACGGTCAGCGATCCCACGATGTTGAACAGGCCGATGACGGCGATCACCCAGCCGCCGGTCGAGGCGGGCATGCCGCGGTCAACCAGATAGGCCGGCAGATGCATGGTGATGAAGGCCAGCTGGAAGCCGCAGGTGAAGAAGCCGAGCACCAGCAGCACATAGGAGCGATGGCCGAAGGCCTCCGCCAGCGCGTGTTTGAACGACTGCTGCTGCGCCGCCGGCGTGTCCGACGGTGCGGCGGTGGGCGTCGCCAGTACCATCGCGAGCGGGATCACCAGCAACATCAGCGTGGCGAACACCACCAGCGTCGGCTGCCAGCCGGCATTGTCGATCATCGCCACCGTGAACGGCGCGAACACGAACTGGCCGAACGACCCCGCCGCGGTGCCGGCGCCGAGCGCGATGCCGCGCCAGGCTGGCGGCATCAGCTTGCCGAAGGCCGACAGCACAAGATTGAACGAGCAGCCCGACAGGCCGAAGCCGACCAGCAGCCCGGCGCCGAGATTGAGCTCCAGCGGCGTTGACGAATAGCGCATCACCATGAGCCCGACCGCATAGAGCAGCGCGCCGACACAGATCACGCGCACGCTGCCGAACTTGTCGGCGATGGCGCCGGCGAAAGGCTGGCCGATGCCCCAAAGCAGGTTCTGCACCGCGAAAGCGAGCGCGAAGACGTCGCGGCCCCAGCCGAATTGCTGGCTCAGCGGCTGCATGAAGAAGCCGACACTGGAACGCGGACCGAAGGTCAGCATGCCGGTCAGCGATCCGCAGATCACGATCACCAGCGGCGTACGCCAGCCGAGCACAGAAGTCGCGCGCGATGCGCCGTCGATGGCCGCCATGTGCATCCTCCCGCGCGACCGCGTTTCAACCGCGCATGGATACATGCATTCGCATGAAAACCTTGAGCGGGCAACTGGGACGGGCGTTCAAGAGACTACGGCTTGTTCTCCGACAATTCCGCCGAAATCTCCGCGGTCTGCGCCGCGGTACCCCAGCTCGGCGCGTCGCTGCCGTTGCCCCAGGCGCGCGGCCGGTAGAACGAGTGCACGCCGGTGCGGTACATCTTCTTCATCTCGCGCACCCAGGACGGATGCACCCAATAGGCGTGGTAATGGGTCGACTTGGCGACTTCGGGCAGCCACAGCCGGCCGTCGAGGGTGGCCTTGGCGATCTTGCGGGCGCGCTCCCACATGTCGGTCTCGCGCACCACGTCGGGAATGCCGTCGCAGGCAAAGGTGAACTGGCAGGCGAGCTTGCGATTTTTGTTCTGGTAGACCACGCCGCACACGGTGTCGGGATAGAAGCCGGAGAACACTCGGTTCATCACCACCTGCGCCACGGCGATCTGGCCGCGCACCGCCTCGCCGCGGGCTTCGAAATAAACCGCTTCCGCGAGGCATTTTTCCTGCTTGCCGCGGGCCTTGTCGTTGGTAAGGCCGAGCCGCTCGGCCGGCGTCTTGACGTGATGTTCGGTATTGACCTCGCCCTTGCCGGCGACGCTGACGCCGCCATCGACCGGCGGAAGCGCGGCCAGCACCGGCAGCGCGGCGGTGGCCTTCATGTCCGGATCGGGCGCGCCGGGCAGCACGATGGTCGGCTCTTCGCCGGGCTGCCACTGCTCGAGATTGGTGCCTGCGGCGCCGAGCGACGAACTGCCGAAAAACAGGCTCGCCGTCTTGACCGAAAAACCATCCTTCGGCGGCGTCGGCTCGACGCCGACCACGGCGGTATCGGTCTTGTCGTCCTCGACCGGCTGCAGCGGCTGCGCGCCATTGTATTGCGCCAGCGGCGGCGCGCGCAGCGCC
>JBEVEC010000165.1:0-3246 GCA_040512975.1 Tardiphaga sp.
AGGGTCATGCGCATCGGGGATGATGGCATCGGCGTTCTTCGCCACCCACTGGTTGGCGCCGCCGGGGCTCTTGGTCAGCTCCCATTCGAACTTGAACAGGTGCTCGAAGAAGTCATTGCTCCATTTGACCGGCGTCGTGGTCCAGGTGACTTCCAAACCGCTGGTGATCGCGTCAGCTCCTTTGCCCGTGGCGAATTTGCTTTTCCAGCCGAGGCCCTGCAGCTCGATGCCGGCGGCTTCCGGCGCCGGTCCGACCAGCGCCGCATCGCCCGCGCCATGGGTCTTGCCGAAGGTGTGGCCGCCCGCGATCAGCGCCACGGTCTCCTCGTCGTTCATGGCCATGCGCGAGAAGGTCTCGCGGATGTCGCGGGCCGAGGCGACCGGGTCGGGATTGCCGTTCGGGCCTTCCGGGTTGACGTAGATCAGGCCCATCTGCACGGCGCCGAGCGGCTCTGCAAGCTGGCGTTCGCCGCTGTAGCGCTCGTCACCGAGCCAGGTGCCTTCAGGACCCCAGAACAGCTCTTCCGGCTCCCAGGTGTCCGCGCGGCCGCCGGCGAAGCCGAAGGTCTTGAAGCCCATGGACTCCAGCGCGACGTTGCCCGTGAGGATGTAGAGGTCGGCCCAGGAGATCTTCTGGCCGTATTTCTGCTTGATCGGCCACAGCAGGCGCCGCGCCTTGTCGAGGTTGACGTTGTCGGGCCACGAATTCAGCGGCGCGAAGCGCTGCTGGCCGCCGCCGGCGCCGCCGCGGCCGTCGGTGGTGCGGTAGGTGCCCGCCGAGTGCCAGGCCATGCGGATGAAGGTGCCGCCGTAATGGCCGAAATCGGCCGGCCACCACTCCTTGGAGTCCGTCATCAGCGCGGTGAGGTCCTTGATCACCGCGTCGAGGTCGAGGCTGGCGAATTCCTTGGCGTAGTCGAAATCGCCGCCGAGCGGATCAGCGGACGGATGGATCGCGTGCAGGCGGCCGATATCGAGCGATTCCGGCCACCAGTCACGATTGCCGTGGCTCTTGCTCTTCGGTCCGTTGCTCGGCGCGCCGTGGCCCATCGGGCACTTGCCGGCGTCTTCAGTCTTGGCGTCCATGTGTCTCTCCTACGGCTGTTGGCATCTTGAGCGCTGCCGGCGAACCGGCGTGCCGGATCGCGAAAGCCACTCGAATCTTTCCAAAAGCTGTCTAATTTCAATTGGCTACCGACCGTCGCAGCAGCTTGGCGCTGATCCTAGCGACGGATCGTGACGATAGCTTGGAAGAATTCTTAGATCAGGTCCAGTCGAATTGTCTTCCGCCGCCGATCAGCTTATCTGATCGCCCATGATCACGCTCCGCCAGCTCCGTTATCTCTCCGCTTTGGCCCGTCACGGCCATTTCGGCCGCGCTGCCGAGGCCTGCGCCGTGACCCAGCCGGCGCTGTCGATGCAGATCCGCGACCTTGAGCGCACCCTCGGCGTCAAGGTGGTAGAACGCCGGCCTGGCGAAGTGATGCTGACCGATGTTGGCCGCGAGGTGGCGCGGCGGGGCGAGGACGTGCTGGCGGCGTCGCGCGACCTGATGGACTATGCCCGCCACCGCGGCGGCGTGCTGACGGGGCGGCTGACGCTGGGGGTGATTCCGTCGCTGGCGCCCTATCTGCTGCCGCGCATCCTGCCGGCGCTGCAAAAGCAGTTTCCGGAATTGCGGCTCGAACTGCGCGAGACGCAGACGCGGCAGCTGGTCGACGACATCAAGTCCGGCGCGCTCGACGCGGCGATGCTGGCGCTGCCGCTGTCCGAGCCCGACATCGACACCGCGATGCTGTTCAACGACCTGTTCCTGCTGGCCGTGCCGGCGGACGATCCGCGCTCTGCGGACCAGCGCATCAAGGCGATCGAGATCGACCAGAGCAAATTGATCCTGCTGGAAGATGGTCACTGCCTGCGCGATCAGGCGCTCGCCTTCTGCGCCACCGCCGCGCGCGGCAACGGTGGCACGACGGGCATGGCCTTTGCGGCCTCGAGCCTGTCGACGGTGATGCAGATGGTCGCTTCGGGCTACGGCGTCACGCTGATCCCGCAAATCGCCGCCGATGTGGAGCAGCGCGACGCCCGCATCAAGTTCTTACGGCTGGAAAATCCGCAGCCCGGCCGCAGCATTGGTCTGGCGTTTCGCAGGACGTCGCCAAGGAAGGCGGATTTTGCCGCGTTGGGTGATGTCGTGAAAAACAGTATGAGCCCGTAGCCCGTAGCCCGGATGGAGCGAAGCGCAATCCGGGACAGCGGCGCTGCAATCTGTGAGTCCCGTATTACGCAAGAGCTCCATCCGGGCTACAGGCCGTGACTACGTCCCCGCCTTCAACGCCTTGTCGATCTCGACCTTCAACACACTGTCGAAATTCTCCGCCGTCACGCCGCCCACCATCTTGTAGGCGACCTTGCCGTCGCGGCCGACGATGAAGGTTTCCGGCACGCCGTACACGCCCCATTCGATCGCGGCGCGGCCGTTGCCGTCGACGCCGACGATGCCGAACGGATTGCCGTAGCGGCCAAGAAAGCGCCGCGCATTGTCGGGCGCGTCCTTGTAGTTGATGCCGACCAGTTGCAGCCGCTTGTCGCGGCCGAGCTGCGTCAGCAGCGGCGCTTCCTCGTGGCACGGCACGCACCACGACGCCCAGACATTGACGACGCTGACGCGGCCCTTGAACGCCGCGGGATCGAGCCCCGGCACCGGCACGCCGTTGTCGACAAGCTTGTCCAGCGCCGGCAACATTGTCTGCGGCGCGTCGCGGCCGATCAGCGCCGACGGCAGTTTGGCCGGATCGGCGCCGAGGCGAAACCAGAACAGCGCCGCCAGCGCGGCGAAGATCACCAGCGGCAGCGCCAGCACCCAGCGGCGTTTCGGGGCGGCGGCTTGCTGCACCGTCATGTCAGATCCGTGGCGCCGCGGCCGGAGCGGCGCGAGACGCCGGCCTGCTCCAGCGCATGCAGCCGCGCCTTGACGCGGCGGTGGTCGATGGCGATCCACAGGATCATGATCACCACCACGGCTGTGACCAGCGCGTAGGACGTCACGATGAAAGAGGCGTAGGGACCCAGCGACATCACGGCAGGGCCACCGGTTTTGACGCCTGCAGCATCTGCAGCGCCCGCAGGCGGCGGCGCAGGATCTCGTTGCGCATCGCCGCCAGATGCAGCGTGACGAACAGCAGCGTGAAGGCGATCGCCATGACGAGCAGCGGACTCAGGACGGATTTGTCGAGCGCCGAGCCG
>JBEVEC010000167.1:0-10513 GCA_040512975.1 Tardiphaga sp.
TGTCTATCACGCGCTCGACGCCAATCTCGAAATCGTGCCGATCCTCAACAAGGTCGATCTGCCCGCCGCCGAGCCCGAGCAGGTCAAGAAGCAGATCGAGGACGTGATCGGCATCGACGCCTCCGACGCGGTGATGATCTCGGCCAAGACGGGCTTGGGCGTTCCCGACGTGCTGGAGGCCATCGTCACCCGCCTGCCCCCGCCGAAGGGCGACCGCGGCGCGACGCTGAAGGCGCTATTGGTCGACAGCTGGTACGACGTCTATCTCGGCGTGGTCGTGCTGATCCGCGTCGTCGACGGCGTCATGAAGAAGGGCCAGCGCGTCCGCATGATGGGCACCAACGCGGCCTATGACGTCGAGCGCGTCGGTTACTTCACGCCGAAGATGGTCAATGTCGACGAGCTCGGCCCCGGCGAGATCGGCTTCATCACCGCCGCGATCAAGGAAGTCGCCGACACCCGCGTCGGCGACACCATCACCGATGACCGCAAGCCGATCACCGAGATGCTGCCGGGCTTCAAGCCCGCCATTCCCGTGGTGTTCTGCGGCCTGTTTCCGGTCGACGCCGACGACTTCGAGACGCTGCGCGCCGCCATGGGCAAACTGCGCCTCAACGACGCCAGCTTCTCCTTCGAGATGGAAACCTCGGCAGCACTCGGCTTCGGCTTCCGCTGCGGCTTCCTTGGCCTCTTACATCTGGAAATCATCCAGGAGCGCCTGTCCCGCGAATTCGACCTCAACCTGATCGCGACGGCGCCCTCGGTCATCTACAAGATGCATCTCACCGACGGCAGCGAGATCGAGATCCACAACCCGATCGACATGCCCGACGTGGTGAAGATCGCCGAGATCCAGGAGCCGTGGATCGAGGCCACGATCCTCACCCCCGACGAATATCTCGGCTCGGTCCTGAAGCTTTGCCAGGAGCGCCGCGGCAATCAGAAAGAACTGACTTACGTCGGCGCCCGCGCGATGGTGAAATACGAACTGCCGCTCAACGAGGTGGTGTTCGATTTCTACGACCGCCTGAAGTCGATCTCCAAGGGCTACGCCTCGTTCGACTATCACCTCACCGACTACAAGGCGGCGGACCTGGTCAAGATGCAGATCCTGGTCAATGCCGAGCCCGTCGACGCCTTGTCGATGCTGGTCCACCGCACCCGCGCCGAAGGCCGCGGCCGCGCCATGGTCGAGAAGATGAAGGAGCTGATCCCGCCGCACATGTTCGTTATCCCGATCCAGGCGGCGATCGGCGGCAAGGTGATCGCCCGCGAGACGGTGCGCGCCCTGCGCAAGGACGTGACGGCGAAGTGCTACGGCGGCGATATTTCGCGCAAGCGGAAGCTTCTGGAGAAGCAGAAGGAAGGCAAGAAGAAGATGCGGCAGTTCGGCAAGGTCGACATTCCGCAGGAGGCGTTCATTGCGGCGCTGAAGGTGGATAGCTGAGCGGAGCCTGTTCGAACGACCACCTACCCGTATTTGGCCGATTATTGAAGTTTCAGAGACGACCGATCACCGTTAAGCTTGCCTGACTCCGAGGCAGCGGTCATGTCAAAGACTATCATTCTAACTGCACATGCAAGACTTCGCATGGCGGAGCGAAAGCTTCCCCTTGCTTGGATCGAGAGGACGGCGCGTCATCCGGATTGGGTTGAACCGGAACCCTTGGCGCCATCTGTCGAACGCCGTTTTCGCGATCGTAGAATTTGGCGGTCGCATCCTTCGCGTTGCCTGTGTCGAGACAGATTCCGAGATCCGGATTATAACAGTCACGTTCGATCGTAACGCGAGGCGCACGTCATGATGAAGATGACCTACGATCCCGAGGCCGATGCGGTCTACATTCGCGTCAGCAGCAACGCCATCAAGGAAACGGAAGAATCCGGTCTTCTTGTCTATGACCTGGACGCGGACGGACGGATCGTCGGCATTGAGATTTTTCCAGCCAGCGCAAAACTCGCGCCGGGCGACTGGCAACAAGCACCTTTGCCCAGCGGCCGCTCAGCGGACGCTGCGGAATAGTTTCGTCGATGAGCGCCGCGCTCGTGCGAGCTACCGCGTTTCTCGCACCAACAGCGTCATCGCCGGGCTTGACCGGGCGACCCAGTATTCCGAGGCGTTCGTGTCCTGCCACGCGCGCCCTGGCATACTGGGTCACCCGCTTTTGCGGGTGATGACGGCAGTGGGTGGGGCACGGCAGTGCTCCTCACGCCACCTGAGCTCGCACCGTTAGCGCCGCCTCTGGCGCGGCGTCGGATTGGGCGCGGAGGAGCTCCACGATCTCGTCGTTCGGCCGCGCGCGGCTGAACAGGAACCCCTGCCCTTCATGGCAGCCCTCGCCGCGCAGGCACGCGAGTTCGGCTTCGGTCTCGACACCCTCCGCCGTGATCGTCACCCCGAGCCCGACGCCGAGGCTGATGATGGCGCGGACGATGGCCTGGGCGTCGCGGTTGGCGCCGAGGTCGCGGACGAAGGACTGGTCGATCTTGATCTTGTCGAAGGGAAAGCTGCGCAGATAGCTCAGGCTCGAATAGCCGGTGCCGAAATCGTCCATCGAGATGCGCACGCCGAGGGCGCGGAGCGCATGCAGCGTCGCCAGCACCTGGTTGCTCTTCTCCAAAAGCAGCGTCTCTGTGATCTCAAGTTCAAGCCGGCGCGGCGGCAGGCCGGAATGGCGCAGCGCCTCCATCACCACCGACAAAAGATTGCCGGCGCGAAACTGCAGCGGCGACAAATTCACCGCGACGCGCACCTCGTCGGGCCAGCGCGCGGCTTCGTTGCAGGCGCGGCGCAGGATCTGGGTGCCGAGCGCGTTGATCAGGCCGGTGTCCTCGGCCACCGGGATGAATTCCCCCGGCGAGATCATGCCGCGCTCGGGATGCGGCCAGCGCACCAGCGCCTCGCAGCCGGTGATGCGGCCGGTCGCAAGGTCGATCAGCGGCTGGTAATAGGGCCTGAGCTGGTCGGCCTGGATCGCGGCGCGCAGGTCGATCTCGATCTTGCGGCGGGTCTGGGCGCGGGCGTCCATGCCGCTTTCGAAGAATGAAAACGTGCCGCGGGAATCGTTCTTGGCGCGCGACAGCGCCATGTCGGCATTCTTCAGCAGTCGCTCCGAGTCGTCGCCGTCGCCCGGCGCCATCGCGATGCCCACCGAGGCGCCAATCACCACCGAATGGCCGTCGAGCAGATAGGTCTCACCGATCGCCTCCAGCATCCGGCGCGCCAGCAGCACCACCTCCTCGGGCCGGTGAACGCCGGACTGGATGATGGCGAATTCGTCGGAGTTGAGCCGCGCCAGCGCGTCCTCCTCGCGCAGCGTCGAGCGCAGCCGCCGCGCCACGCCGCGCAGCAGCTTGTCGCCGATGGCATGGCCGAGGGTGTCGTTGACGCCCTTGAAGTTGTCGAGGCCGATAAACAGCACCGCGAGCTGCTCGCCCGAGCGCCGCACCTGGGCCAGCGTCTTGTCGAGCCGCTGGCGCAGCAGGTTGCGGTTCGGCAGGCCGGTAAGGCCATCGTGATGCGCCATGAAGGCAAGGCGCTTTTCCGCACGCTTGCGCTCGGTGATGTCCATCAGCGCCAGCATCACAGCGGGCTGATCGTTGTAGGACAGCTGGCGCGAATAGATCGCCAGATCGATCAGCGAGCCGTCGGCCTTGACGTGTTTCCAGGTCCGCGCCGCCGGCTCGGCATCGAAGCGGTCGCCGAGCCAGGGCGGTTCGGCCGCGAAGGCCTGCAATTGCCGGATCGTCAGCCGCTCGAATTCCGGCCGGGTGTAACCGTAATGCTCGATGGCCGCGTCATTGACGCTGAGGATGCGCTCATCGCCCAGCGCGCAGACGATCATCGGCACCGGGTTGCTGTCGAACAGCAAGCGGAACGAGGCCTCGCGCTGCTTAAGCTCGGTGATATCGACGCGCAGGCCGACGACGCCGCCGTCCTCGGTGAGGCGCTCCTCGATCAGGATGACGCGGCCATCCGCTAGCACCTGCTCATGGCGCTCGCCGGGATGAAACATCTTGTCGACGCGCTCGGCGATCCATTGGTCCTCGCGGCCTTGCGCTTCCGGGTAATCGCCGCGCTCGACGCCGACGCGGATCGTGTCCTGCAGGCGCGCGCCGGGCTCGAACAGGTCCGAGCTGCGGTTGTAGATCTCGGCGTATTTTCTGTTCCAGAGGATGTAGCGGCCCTCGGAGTCCAGAAACACGATACCCTGCGGCAGGATATCGATGGCCTCGCGCAGCCGTTCATGGGACCGCCGCGCCTCGGCCACCGCGGCCTCGGCCTGCGCGCGCCGCCGCACGATCTCGCCGATGTCCGGCGTCGCCGGGCGTTTGGCCGGACGCATTTTGGGACCGCTCGGGATCGGCCGGCCGGTCCCGGCGTGCTGTCCTGCGGCCTTCTTCTTTGCTGCTGGCCGGAATTTCGGCATCAAGGTCCCACTCGCGTCCCGTGTGGCGTCATCTATGCCTGCATGTATCTGAAGAAAAGGTATCCTTCAGCGTGCAGGCTACTATGATACCTCAATGGTTTGAATGTTGCCGGATGTGCGGATGAGGGGCGTGGTTATCAAATCGTGAAGATTGCATGCCATTCGGGCGGCATGACATTTTTGAGAGACCCGCAGACCCGCAATCCCTTTCAGCTATGGTTGGCCGATGCGTCGTCTCCTGATTCCCTTCACCAGCCTGATCATCGCGCTTTCCCCGGCACAGCCGGGCTGGGCGCAGGACAAGGGCAGCATCGATCCCGTGCCGCTGCCGCCGCTTGCCCATCCGGACGATCCCCATGTCGGCGCCAAGGAATTGTTCGGCCGCAAGATGCTGCCAACCCGCTCGGCGTCGCAGCCGATCGGTTTCTACGCCAAGGGATGCATGGCCGGCGGCGAGGCGCTCCCGCTCAACGGGCCGACCTGGCAGGTGATGCGGCTGTCGCGCAACCGCAACTGGGCGCAGCCGCAGATGATCGAATTGCTGGAGCGGCTATCGGCCAAGGTCAACAAGGTCGCCGGCTGGCCGGGGCTACTGGTTGGCGACATGGCGCAGCCGCGCGGCGGCCCGATGATCACGGGCCATGCCAGCCACCAGGTCGGGCTCGACGCCGACATCTGGCTCACGCCGATGCCGAACCGCATGCTGTCGCGCAACGAGCGCGAGGAGATGTCGGCGGTGATGATGGTGCGCCGCGACCGGCTTGATATCGACCCCGCGGTGTGGACACCGAGCCACCTGTCGGTGATCCGTGCCGCCGCGCAGGAGCCGAGCGTCGAGCGCATATTCGTCAATGCGGCGATCAAGAAGGCGCTGTGCCGCGAGGCCAAGGGCGACCGCAGCTGGCTGTCCAAGGTGCGGCCGATGTACGGCCACGACTACCACTTCCACGTCCGCATCAAGTGCCCGGCCGGCGCCACCGATTGCGAGGCGCAGGCGCCCCCGGCCGACGCCGAAGGCTGCAGTGCCGGAGATTTTACTTACTGGTTCAGCGACGCCGTTCTGCACCCGAAGCCGCCGGCCGAGCCGCCCAAGCCGAAGCCGCCGATGACCCTGGCGGAATTGCCCGCCGCCTGCCGGCAGGTGCTAAACGCGCCGTAAAGGGCGACGGGTATCGCAGGCGCCTCGACATGCGCTAGACTATGGTGTCGTTTCGCCGCAGGCGGGCCTCAAACATTTTCCTTGGCGCGGCGGTCCTGCCGTCCGGCCATCAAGCGAGATCCAACATGCGCATCAGTGCACGCAACCAGATCAACGGCACCGTCATCGACGTCATCAAGGGCGCGACCACCTCGCATGTCCGCGTCGACATCGGCGGCGGCCAGGTCGTGACCTCGTCGATCACCAACGAAGCCGTCGACGACCTCGGCCTCAAGGCCGGCGGCAAATGCGTCGTGGTGGTGAAGGCCTCCGACGTCATGATCGCGGTGGATTGAGCATGATCGCCCGTCTCGTCATCGCGCTCACTCTGCTCGCCTCAGTGCCCGCCTGGGCCGCCGAGCCAAGCGGCTGCGACAAGTTCAAATGGCCGATCGACAAGGAGCGCGCTGCGCTGACCGCGCCGGACCGCGCCAAGACGGCCTCGGGCGCCCAGCTCCTGGTGCCGGTCGGCGTCACGCTGGCGCTGCGGACGCCGGACGAAGCCAAGCTGCCCTCGCCGCCCGAACGGAAGCCGAAAGACGGCACCTTCGCCGGCTACGCCCGTTTCGAGCGGGCGCCGAAGGCGGGCACCTATACCATCAGCCTGTCCTCCGCGGCATGGATCGACGTCGTGCAGGACAGCGAGACGCTGAAGCCGATGGAGTTCAGTGGCGCCACCGACTGCGCCGGAATCCGCAAGACGATGAAATACGATCTCGCCGCGGGCCCGTTCGTCATCCAGATCAGCGGCGCGCCCGACAACGCCATCGACATCGCGGTGCTGCCGGCGGACCAGTGACAGCGGCTCTTGCCCTTTACCCGTTCGATCAGCCTGATAAAGTTACCATGCGATATCCCGGCCGGACCGTAAGTCCGCGGGGATAACCGGAACGGCGCTTCCGCTCGTCGCAGTCACACCCCACCGAAGCCTGAGTTGCGCGCATTTCTGCGCTGCTCTCACGCATGGAGCGCCACATGAATCGGTTCGCCGGAATCCTCGCTGCCATCTCGATCGCCTTCGCATCGACCCTGACGCCCGTGCTGGCGCAGGACAAGACCCTGACGGTGTTCGCCGCGGCGTCGATGAAGAATGCGCTCGACGAAGTCGATGCCGCCTATACCGCCAAGACGGGCGTCAAGATCACCGCCAGCTATGCCGCGAGTTCGGTGCTCGCCAAGCAGATCGAACAGGGCGCGCCGGTCGACGTCTTCGTGTCCGCCGATACCGACTGGATGGACTACGCCACCGACAAGAAGACCATCAATGTGCCGACCCGCGTGAACCTGCTCGGCAACAGCATCGTGCTGATCGCCGCCAAGGATTCCAAGCTCGACAACGTCAAGATCGAGCAAGGTTTTGACCTCGCCAAGCTCGCCGGCGACGGCAAGATCGCCACCGGCGACGTGAAGTCTGTGCCGGTCGGCAAATATGCCAAGGCAGCGCTCGAGAAGCTCGGCAGCTGGAGCGCCGCGGAATCGAAATTCGCCATGGCCGAAAGCGTGCGCGCTGCGCTGACGCTGGTGTCGCGCGGCGAAGCGCCGCTCGGCATTGTCTATGCCACCGACGCCAAGGTCGATCCCGGCGTCAAGATCATCGGCACCTTCCCCGCCTCGTCGCACCCGGCGATCATCTACCCGGTGGCCGCGACCACCACGGCGAAAACGGAAGCCACCGATTATCTGGCGTTTCTGAAGACCTCGGCCGCCAAGACCATATTGGAAAAATACGGCTTCTCGTTCCTGATCAGCCCGACGACCTGAGGCGTGTCCCAGATCTCGCCGGAGGAGTGGACGGCGATCCTGCTCTCGATCAGGGTCGCCGTCATCGCGACGCTGATCTCGACGCCGATCGGCATCGCCGTGGCGTGGCTGCTGGCGCGGCGCGATTTCTGGGGCAAGCCGATCATCGATGCCGTGATCTATCTGCCGCTGGTGCTGCCGCCCGTCGTCACCGGCTATCTGCTCCTCCTGATGCTCGGCAAGCGCGGCGTGCTCGGCGGCTGGCTGGCCGAGCATTTCGGGATCGTGTTCGCGTTCCGCTGGACCGGCGCGGCGCTGGCCTGCGGCGTGATGTCGTTTCCATTGCTGGTGCGCCCGATCCGGCTGTCCATCGAAGCCGTCGACCGTCGGCTCGAACAGGCATCGAGCACGCTCGGCGCATCGCCCTGGAAGGTGTTTGCTACGGTGACGCTGCCGCTGGCGATGCCCGGCGTGCTGGCCGGCATGGTGCTCGGCTTCGCCAAGGCGATCGGTGAATTCGGCGCCACCATCACCTTCGTCTCCAATATACCCGGCGAGACCCAGACCATCTCGTCGGCGATCTATTCGCTGATACAGACCCCCGACGGCGACGCCGCGGCGTCGCGGCTTGTCATCGTCTCCATCAGCATCGCCGTGATCGCGCTGATCGCCTCCGAATGGTTCGCGCGGCGCGCCACCCAGCGGCTGCATGGAAACTGACCATGCTGCGCGTTGACGTCTTCAAACAGCTCGGCGCGTTCTCGCTCGACGTCGCCTTTGTCAGCGCCGGCCAGGTCACCGGCCTGTTCGGCGCGTCGGGCGCCGGTAAGACCTCGCTGATCGCGATGGTCGCGGGCCTGACGACGCCGGACCGCGGCGTGATCGCCATCAACGATGCCGTGCTGTTCGATAGCAAAGCCGGGATCAACGTCCCGCCGCACCGCCGCCGCATCGGCTATGTGTTTCAGGACTCGCGGCTGTTTCCGCATCTAAGCGTCGCGCAGAACCTCGATTACGGCCGCCGCATGAACCGCCTTGTCCGCGACCTCGCCGACGAAAGCCGCATCACGGAGATGCTCGACATCGGCCACCTCCTCGACCGCCGGCCCGGCGGCCTGTCGGGCGGCGAGCGCCAGCGCGTGGCGCTGGGCCGCGCTTTGCTGTCGAAGCCGCGACTGTTGCTGCTGGACGAGCCGATGGGCGCGCTCGACGAAGCCCGCAAGGCCGAGATCATGCCCTATCTGACGCGGCTGCGCGACGAAGGCCTGGTGCCGATGGTGTTCGTCAGCCACGACGCCGACGAGATGCGGCAACTGGCGACGGATATCGTGCTGCTGAAGCGCGGCCGTATCGTTGCATCGGGCGGCACCGAGGTGCTGCCAGCGATGTAAAGCAAGGCGGCGCCACGCGGCCACTTCTCGCCACCGGGAGAGGTGAAGCCAGAGCACCGCTTAGGCGCGCGACAGCGACGCAAAACCCTGGCGCACCTTCTTCTTCAGCGCCTGGGCGCGGGTCAGCTTCACCGGTGCGGGGTCTTCGTCTTCCGGCAGCCGCAATCCGACCACGTTGACGCGGCCGCCACCCAGGCTGCGGGCGACGAGATCGATGGCGTCGAGCGGCAGCGCCGCGCCCACGGTGGGGGCGTGATCGAGATGAATGTCGAAATAATCCGCCAGCGTCAGCGCGGTCTGCTCGGGATCGACGGCGATGCCGTAGATCGCGGCGAGATCGCCGAGCGTGGTCTCGCCGGACACCACGAATTCGCCGAGCAGATGCGGATCGGGGGCCGCGACCGGCGGCATGTCGACGAAGAAGCGATCCAGCGCCTCGGCCTTCTCCGGCGGCGCCAGCAGATAGATGTAGTCCCCCGCCGCAACCGGCGCCGCCTCTTCCGGCGTCAGGATGCGCTGGTCGCGGATCACCAGCGTCGGCTTCGACCATGACGGAATGAGGCTGCGCTTCAGATACAGGCTCTTCGGCCGCACCGAATAGCCGACCAGTTGCTGCTCAAGCTGGCCGGGCAAATCCAGCTCGATGCGCCGTGGCCCGCGATCGGTGCGCGGCAGCGCGACGTGCAGTTTTCGCGCGGCGTAACCGAGCGTCCAGCCCTGGAACAGCAGCGAGATGATCACCACCACGAAGGCGACGTCGAAGTACAGATAGGCCTTGGGCAGGCCGACCAGCATCGGGATCGAGGCCAGAAAGATCGCCACGGCGCCGCGCAGGCCCACCCAGGACACGAAGGCCTTTTCTCGCCAGTTGAAGCGGAATGGCGCCAGCCCCAAAAACACGGCCACCGGCCGCGCCACCAGCATCAGCACCACCGCGACAGCAACGGCCGGCAGGATGCTGCTCAACAGCCGCTGCGGTGAGACCAGAAGGCCGAGCATCACGAACATCACGATCTGCGCCAGCCAGGTGGCGGCGTCGAGGAAGGTGACCACCGAATTATGCGCACGAGTCGGCCGGTTGCCGATCATGATGCCGGCGAGATAGACCGCGAGGAAGCCCGAAGCGTGCATGATCTGCGCGAGCCCGAAGATCACCAGCGCGGCGGTGCAGACGAACGGCGCGTGCAGCCCCTGCGGCAACGCCACGCGATTCAGCGCCATGACCACCAGCCAGCCGCCGGCCACGCCGACCAGCGTGCCTAGCACGGCCTCCTGCAGGAATTCCATGATCACATGGGCGACCGTGGCGTCGCCGATCGACAGGATCTTCACCAGGGTCAGGGTTAGAAACACCGCGAAGGGATCGTTGGTGCCGGATTCAACTTCCAGCGTCGCGCCGACACGCGGGCGCAGCCGCAGGCCCTGGGCATGGACGAGAAGAAACACCGCCGCTGCGTCGGTGGAGGCCACGACGGCGCCGACCAGCAGCCCCTCGGTCCAGTTCAGGCCCAGCGTGTATTTGGCAACCGGCGCCGTGATCAGCGCTGTGATCAGCACGCCAGCCGTGGCCAGCACCATTGACGGCGCCAATACGGCGCGAATGGCCTGGAACCGGGTCTTCAGCCCGCCGTCGAACAGGATCAGCGCCAGCGCCACCGAGCCGACCACATAGGTCGTATGGACGTCGTCGAAGCGCAGCCCGCCGGGGCCGTTTTCACCCGCCAGCATGCCGATGAACAGGAAGAACAGCAGCA
>JBEVEC010000148.1:0-22369 GCA_040512975.1 Tardiphaga sp.
GGGACGTGGGCTACACATCCATGACGTAGCGAATACCCATGAAATCAGTGGTTTAGGTGAGTTTCTGGCGGAAGGGGTGGGATTCGAACCCACGGTACCCTTGCAGGCACGGCGGTTTTCAAGACCGCTGCCTTAAACCACTCGGCCACCCTTCCGTCGTGATGAAGCGCTTAGCAAAGCGGCTTGGCGAGGGGAAGAGAGGATTATGCGGCAGCGAGGTGTGACGCCGGCAGCCGGCATCGCGCTGGTGGCGGGCGCGGTGTGCACAGCAGCCCGCCTTCGCATGCGGCGCGGTTGGCAAGGTGCGGACTTGCCGATACATTGTTCCCGAACAGGACCGCCCCCATGGACGCCATCGACGCTCTCAAATTGATCCAGGCGCAGCTGAACAGCGCCGCGGGCAGCGACGATGTGGATGTCATCCAGCGCCACGTTGCGCGGGCCCGCGTGATCCTGTCGAAGGCGCTGCCGGTAACCGAGGCCAAGCCGGTGGTTGCCGCCGTGTCGCCGGTCGCCAAGATCCTCAACGAACCGCGGCTGGGCTTTGTGGCCGAGCAGCGCCTGGCGTTGAAGAAGCAGGCGCGCTGAGCGCACCCGCAGTCCGCGGTCTCAATCCTCGCTATCGCGCCGACGGTTGCGCCGGCAGTGGCGCGCCGCCGACCGAGATCGCGCCCGCAGGGGCCGGCGACGTCGGGCGCTTGCGCGGCGCCGTCGGCGTCGGACGCGCGGGTGTAGCCGTAGAGGTCACCGGGCGGGGCGACGTCGCCGCCGGCGCCGGGACGGCCGACGCTGGCGCACCGACGCCTTGGGTCTGATCGAGCTTCGACGCCAGCGCGGCCACCTGCCCGGTCAACCCCTCGACCGCATCCGACAGACGCTTCAATTCGGTTTGCTGGGCCGCCAGCTGGTCGGTCGCCGCCTGCAACGAGGTCGTGGCCTTCTGCTGGAAGGCCTCGTAGTCGTCGGCATTGACGGTCCGGTCCGACACAGCGCCGGTTGCGGCCGCAGCCGAGTGCGTAAGTTCGGCGAGGCGATCGTAATTGAGCCAGCCATAGACGCCGACGCCCAAGACGATCAGCAGCGCGAGCAGCCATCCGAGCCAGCCATACGACCTGCGCTTGTGAAGCGGCGGCGCCGGACCGACATTGATCTCGTTGTTGAACTCTTCAGCCACTGGCGATCCCGCTCGGTTCAATGTCCCCCTGCCGGCGTCGCGGCAGCGATTCCCAACTAGAACTTGTAAGCCCAAAAATTCGCAGCGTGAACCGAGCCGGCCGGCGGAGCGAACTATCAAACGCCCGCCGTCCCCTCGCCGCAGTTCCTGCAAGCCGCCGCCGCCACGCCTGATTGGTGCCATCTTCGCACAGAGTTCGCCTTAAAATTGTTGCCGGGAAGCATCAGCGGGACGGTGATCGGCGCGGCGTGTCCGAATGTTTTTGACTGGTCGGCCCGGCTTGCCGTTTGTGGAGCGCAGGGGCAGCCCAAGGACGACACCATGATTGAGACAGTTACTGCACTTTTCGGCTTTCTAAGCGCCGGCATTCTCGCGGCCCACGCTTACGACGGTTTTTGCGCCCGCTACTTCTGAGCGGCGCCCGAATCCATTCGTCGGGCGGGACCACCAGGTCCGCCCGGCCGCCCGGCTCCCGCACGGCCCGTGATCGACGCGCGCCTGCCCGGCGCCTCCAGCTTCACCCACGTCTGCCCATTGCGGCGTAACGGCTATTAAGCCTGTTGTGGGTTGGGCCCCCTCGCAGGGGTATTGCTCGCAGGCTGTGGCCGCCTGGTGACAGCCAGCGCGTGTGATTGGCCGTAAAACCGCGGGATACGCCATCCCCACGATGGCGATCGAAGGTTCATCCGGAATGAAGACGCTTTGGCTTGCCGCGGTTCTGGCAGCGACGGGCGCGGCTCCTGCCGCGGCCGCCGACCTGTCCGCGCGCATCGTGACCAAGGCGCCCGCAGCGGATGCGGCCGGCTATAATTGGGGCGGCTGGTACGCTGGCGGCAATCTCGGCGGAAGCTGGGGCACCGGCAACGTGTCCGACGTCTTTGTCAGCGGTGCGACGCCGTTCGCCAACGCGCAGGCGGCCGCCGCGGCGACGCCCCGCCTGAGCCCCGAGGGTTTCACCGGCGGCGGCCAGATCGGCTACAACTACCAGGTCGACCGCTGGCTGTTCGGTGTCGAGGCCGACGCCGGCTATCTCGGCCTCAAACAGTCCCGCAGCGTCACCGCGCCCTTCCCCGTCGGTCTCGGCGCCTTCACGACGTCGAATGCCGTGACAGCCGACTGGCTGGTGTCGCTGCGCCCGCGCGTTGGCTACGCGGTCGATCGCACCCTGCTCTACGCCACCGGCGGCCTGGCGCTCACCGAATTGAATTTCGGCACCGGTTACAGCGACAGCACCGGGCAGAACGAAGCCGCCAGTTCATCGAAGGTCGTCGCCGGCTGGACGGCCGGTGCCGGCATCGAACACGCCTTTGCCAGCAACTGGTCCGCCAAGGTCGAATATCTCTATTCGGATTTCGGCAAGCAGTCCGTGACCGGGCCGGTGCTGTCGGGCCCGACCACCACCACGGGGATCATCAGCCGCGATATCGACCTGAAGACCAATACGGTGCGCGGCGGGCTGAACTACCATTTCGGCGGTCCGTCGGTCGCGCGCTACTAGCCGATCGTCCGGTCCGCTCCCGGCCCGCGGTCGCGCCGATCAACCGGCAAGCGCCAGCGAAAGTTCGGCGCGCGAATACGTCTCCACGGTGATCGACCAGCGCATCGGCCAACAGGTCAGATCGGGGCGGATGCTGTGGACGTAACCGTTGACCGTCACCGATTCCTGATCATCGCCGAAGCACTCATCGATCATCTCACCGTGCAGATGCGCCATTCGGCAACGCCGCATCTGTGCATATTCGGTTGTCTGAAAGTCGGCCAACGCCTGCATCCCCACGTGAACACCCTAGGCCAAGTGTCACGACTCGCGGTTAACAAAACCACAACCAGGTCACCGACCCGGTGCCCTCGGCCTCGCCCGAATCAAACGACTAGCCTTGAATTTCTACGATCGGATTCACCGGCACTTCAAGAATACCCTTCAGGATCGGTGCTTTCAGGCGCGCATGCAAAGGGGCGCGGCATGTTGTTGATATCGACTGTATTGACCGTCGCTGCCGGCCTGTTCTACGCGGCCAGCGTCAACAGCGCCGGCTGGGCCATGCAGGTTTGCCGCTACGGCGACATCTTCTGCATGAACCCGTCGTGGCTGATCACCGCAGCCATCCTCTCGGCGATCTGGGCCTGCTTCATGCGGGTCGACCGCATGTAGCCGCCGGCCACGTCAGCCCTCGCCGGCGTGGCGCACCGTTTTGGCGCACGCTGGATGGCGAGCGACGCGGCGAGGTGAACCGCGCGCTGTGCCAGGCAGTGCGGACAACCGAAAATCCTGGTTTCCGAGCCGTCACGCGCCTGCTCGATCTTGACCAGATGGATCCGGGTGCGGCACGTCGGGCATTTCAGATGCTCGGTGCGAACGTTGTCGTTGAGGTGGACCCTTGGCGTATTTGGCATTGCGATCTCCCCCGAGGTCTTGAGCCAATCCGCGGGTGTCGAGCCTGCGGCAGATACGTTCATGCAAAACGGCCGTGAAACCGGCTTCTGTGAAATGCAAGCAGTAGGGATATTCTCCCTACCTCATTACCTTATCAGAAAGCGGATTTCCAGCACGTAATGCCACGGCCTGCATTAAATCGCACGTTGCGGTCATCAGGGCGCAGTTGTGCGCTGTCCAGTCTTTACACCGGGCGGAGCACGATCTGATCCAGGGGAAAGCTTAGCGCCATTCTCAGGCGTGACGGTTCGTCATCCTGCAGACTCAGCGCGGGACCAGGAAATGCTCATCCCATTCGTGACGCGGCACTTCGTTGCCGAGCTGATAAGCGAAGGACTTCACCTCGAGCCCGTCCGCGCTGGTCTCGCAGACATAGGACAGCCGATACCACTTGCCGCCGCTGCGGATCGCGCCGCCGGGCGCCTTGATGTGGGTGCCGCGCATGTCGGGATCGCCGAAGGCGTAAGCGACGAATTCGTCAGGCTTGAAGCCTTTGTGCTCACGGCCAACCGAACCCATTGCCTTGGCGTCGCAACGTTGCTCGACCCTGGTCTCGGGAGACAGTTTCATCATCTGCTCGGTCCGGGACGATGCGGCCGACGCTGGCGAATCGGCTAGCGATAATGCGCCGATTGTGGCGATAATGACTTTGTAGGTCATGAGGTTATGTCAATTCTCTCGTCAAGCGCGTGAGCGCAGCGGCAGGTTGAAACTAGCACGTGCGCCATAGCGAAAAACCCCGTCCGGAATACCGGCGGGGTTCGCAGGAGTGAAACGCATCAGCCGATGCGGTCGAAGTTCAGAAGCTGGTGAAATTCCGACGGCGCGAACTGCCGGCCGCCAAGGCCGGAAATCCGTACGCGCCAGCCGGCGTCGTTCAGACTGCGGGCCTGGGCCACGGCGACATCCGGAATGATCCGATGTGTCACCAGGCTCTGGTCGTTCCTGGTGGCGTGGATGGTGAAGATCTGCCCCCGCCCCGGCCTGGTGCTGCTTGCGCCGAAGCCGTCTTCCGCAATCATCGTCAACGCCCGCCTCCATGATCAGCCGTCCATCTCTCAGTGATGGTGCAGCGTTTATGGTTAACGAAGTCTTACTGGGGCGAAGCCGCGCCTATTTAAAGGCGCGGCAATCCGGGTATCAGGAGTCCTTCGCGTCGGCTTCCTCTTTGGTCTTCACCGGCTGCGTGATGCTGACCGGGTCGGATGCGGGAAACGTACCGTGCAGGCCGGCCTTGAGCTCTTCATGCACTTCACGATCGGCCTTCGCAGCTTCCTTCGCACCGACGGCGTGCTTGTCGTGCGGAGCCGGATCGAACGTTTCGGCGGACTTATCAACCATGGCGGTTCTCCTTCTGTCAGGGAAAACGTCGCGGCGATCAGCAAGTTCCCGAACCGGGTTCAGTCGAGCCCGCGCTCGCGACTGAGCTGCACCATTTCACCCACGAACAGCGCCTTCTGCTTGTCGTCGAGGCTGGTGAACAGCGGCTCGGCGGCATCGGCGACGGCGCGCTGGTCGATGGCGCGGTCGTTGAGAAACTGGGCTTCGTTGCGCATCTGCTCGATGATGTCATCCGGCGGATCGCGCTTCGCGCGCGCCTCGCGCAGGTTCAGCCGCTGCGCACCATTGTTGCCGAGCGCGTGCATGGCGTTGCTGAAGCCGCCCCAGTTCTTCTCCTGCTCGGGCGTCAGGTTCAACGCGGCCTTGATGCGGGTGATGTTGGCGTCGCTGGCGGCGACAATCTGTTCGGAGGTCTGCGGCTCGGCGGCCTGCGCCGCGGTCTGGGCCTTCGCACCTTTGGCCTTGGCCTGACGTGTGCCGCGGCCCGACACCGGGCCGCGCACACTCCTGTTATTGGACCCGACACCGAGCACGCCCCCGACCGCGCCGACCACGCCGCCAACCGCGCCACCCAGCACGCCGCCGATGGGGCCGGCCGCCCTGTTGCCTTGCCGTGCGCCCTGCTGCGCGCCGCGCACCAGGCCCTGTGCCTCCGCCGGCCCGGCGCCATCGAAGGCAACGACGACGGCCAGGACAGCAGCCACCACGCCAAGTGACACAGCGCGCATAGATTTTGGTCGGATCGATCGTGTCATCCCAGTCCCTCCACATCGCATTTCGTCGCGCGGCAAATCCAACACGATTTGACGACACCGCCGCACGCGAGTCCATTCGCAACATCGACGCGTGTGGACCTATGCGCGCCGCTTGTGAGATAAAATCACGAACAAGACCAAAACATGCACGGGGTGGAGATGACGACCAACAAGACAAAGTTTCTGATCACCGAGTCGATGTCGCCCCAGGGCCACGCGCTGTTCGACGCGCGCGACGATGTCGAGACGATCGGCTTCTCCAACCTGATTTCCGCAGCGGACTTTACGGCGCTGATCAAGCAACACGCCCCGGTGCACGGCGTGGCGCTCGGCGCCACGCGCTTCGGCGCGGCCGAACTCGCGGACTGCGGAGATCTCAGAGTCGCCGCGCGCATCGGCGTCGGCTACGACGCCGTCGATGTGGCGGCGCTGAACGCGCGCAAGGTGCCGCTGATGATTGCCGGCACGGCCAATTCGCCATCGGTCGCCGAACAGGCGCTGTTCATGATGCTGACTTTGGCCAAGCGCGCCGTCGAACTGCACGCGCTGGTCAAGGACGGCAAATGGAGCACGCGGCTCGGCCTGCTGCCGTTCGACCTGTTCGGCAAGACCGTGCTGATCATCGGCTTCGGACGCATCGGCACGCGTACGGCCAAGCGCTGCCAGGCGATGGAAATGGACGTGCTGGTCTATGACCCCTTCGTGCCGGCCGCCACTATCGAAGCCGCCGGCTGCAACGCGGTCACCGATCTCGACGCCGCCTTGCCGTCAGCCGATTTCGTCAGCTTGCATTGTCCCAAGACGCCGGAGACCACGGGCCTGTTCGATGCCGCGCGCATCGCGCGCATGAAGCCGTCGGCTTATCTGATCAACACCGCGCGGGGCGGCATTGTCGTGGAAGCCGCGCTGCACGACGCGCTGGTCGCGGGCCAGCTCGCCGGCGCAGGCCTCGACGTGTTCGAAACCGAGCCGCCGCCGCTCGGCCACGCGCTGTTCGAACTGCCGAATGTGATCATCGCGCCCCATGTCGCCGGCGTCACCCGCGAGGCGCTCGACCGCATGGGTCTGCAAACCGCACGCAACATGCTGAGCGCGATCGACGGCGAGCCGATTCGGCAGAATGTCGTCAATGCCGGGGTCCTCGACTAGCAGGCCTACGACCGGGGGGCGATCTCCTGCCCAAAAACAGCCACAGCGCTCGGGTCATGATACCGCGCGCTGGCGGTTGGCCGGCGGTGTATGTGTCATTGCCGGAGGGACGAATTTTGACCCCAGACGATCCAATCGATCAGGCGCTTGCAGCCATTGCCAGCATTCGCGGGAACGACAACACGCCGACGGCGGTGTCGGAATCGTCCGACCTGCAGCCGGAAGACACGTCGACGACGCATGCTTCAGAGTCTGAACGTGGCGAGTCCGAGCGCGGCGAGCACGACCACCTATTTGCCGAACACGAGGGCGCCGAACACGAAGTTGCCGAGCACGAAGTTGTGGAGCACGAGATCGCCGAGCACGACGCGCCGGCGACAGCCCCTGAGCCGGAAACCGAACCGGCCGCGGTCGAAGGCTATGCGCGACTCGGTCCCGGCCCGCTTGACGCCATCCGCTTTCGCTGGACCGCGCGCCGCGACGACGACGGCCGCTATTTCGTCGACGAGACCATCGGCGGCTCGCGACCGATCTCGACCGGCCCGATGCCGGCCGACGAGGTGATCGGCTTCATCGATGCCCAGGAGCGCAACGCGCGTGAGCGCTTCGATGCGTTGAAGAACGAGATGACCCTCGCCCGCACTGACAGATCAGACCGCGCGCATGTCGTGGACGACGAACACCTGTCGTCGGACCGCTGAGCGGTCCGCGCGGCCGCAGCCGCGCCAGGTGCTAGCCGACGGGCTTGGCGTATTGCTCGTCGGTGACCTTCTCCATCCAGTCGGCCGTCTTGCCGTCGAGGGCTTCCTGCATGGCGATGTGGGTCATGCCGTTCTCCGGCGACGCGCCATGCCAGTGCTTCTCGCCCGGCGGAATCCAGACCGTGTCGCCCGGCCTGATGGCGATCACCGGACCGCCTTCGGTCTGGAAAAGGCCGGAGCCGGCGATCACATACAGCGTCTGGCCGAGTGGATGCGTGTGCCACGCCGTCCGCGCCCCCGGCTCGAAGCTGACGCGGAACGTGACAAGACGCGCCGGGGCTTCCGCCGCGATGACCGGATCCTGCCAGACCGTGCCGGTGAAATACTCGTCGGGCGCCCGCTTGCTGGGACGCGATCCTGCTGGAAAGAGCTTCATGGCACGGTCTCGCTGTTGGATCGATCTTACTTCTTCGACGCGGCGTAGCGTTCCTTGGTCTCGGCATTCATCGGATAAAGACCCGGCAGCGCGGCGCCGTTGTTCACCTCGTTGACGATCCAGGCCTCCATGCGCTCCTGCTCGGCGCCTTCGGCGAGGATCAGGTCGAGGAAGGCCTTGGGGATCACAACCGCGCCATCCTGGTCGGCGACAATGACGTCGTCCGGGAAGATTGCGACGCCGCCGCAGCCGATCGGCTCGCCCCAGCCCACGAAGGTAAGGCCCGCGACCGACGGCGGCGCGGCGTAGCCGTCGCACCATACCGGCAGGTCGGTGCCGAGCACGCCTTCGATGTCACGCACCACGCCGTCGGTGATCAGCGCGGCGACGCCGCGCTTCTTCATGCGGGCGCACAGGATGTCGCCGAAGATGCCGGCATCGACGACGCCCATGGCGTCGACCACCGCGATGCAGCCGTCCGGCATGGCCTCGATGGCGGTGCGGGTCGAGATCGGTGACGACCACGATTCCGGCGTGGCGAGATCCTCGCGCGCCGGCACGAAGCGCAGCGTGAAGGCCGGGCCGACCAGGCGCGGCTGACCCGGGCGCAACGGCTTGGCGCCGCGCAGCCAGACATTGCGCAGCCCCTTCTTCAGCAGGACCGTGGTGATGGTCGCGGTGGTGACCTTGGACAGGGTGGCGATGGCTTCGGGTGTCAGCGACATACGCGGGGCTCTTCGGTGGGAGGATCAAGATTGGCAATGAGACGGCGCGCATCTTGCGGCGGAATGCCAGCGCGTCAAGGGCGCGCCGCGCCGATCCGCCACGTAATGGCTTCGCAGCGCCGCGATCACCGCGGCTTATCGTGCTGATGCGTATTAATTTATTGAAGTCGCACGGTTATTTGCAGATTGCGAATTCCACTGGAAGGTAAAACACGCTATGCGTGGCTTTCCGACATTCATGTTGTGAGACCATGGTCGCCGCTTTGTCCCCGCCGCGCATCCTGCCATCCGGCGATGCCGCCATCACCGTCGAATTCAGCCGCACCATCGACGAGCAGGCCAACCGCCGCGTGCTGGCGCTCGACAAGCTCGTGGCGGCCTCGGCCGTGCCGGGCGTCACCGAAACCGTCCCGACCTACCGTTCGCTGCTGGTGCATTACGATCCCCTACAGGTCGGCTTCGACGTGCTCGGCGAACGCCTGACCGAACTGGCGTTGCAGCCGCTGCCGGAAGAGAAAGCCGTGCGGCGCTGGAAGATCCCCGTGGCCTATGGCGGCGAGAACGGCATCGACCTCGAAGACGTCGCCAAGGCGCTGGACATCACCCCCGACGAGGTCGTCGCGCGCCATGTCGGCGGCGACTACAAGGTGGCGATGATCGGCTTCACGCCGGGCTGGTCCTATCTCTCGGGCCTGCCGTCCTCGATGCAGATGTCGCGCCGGCAGAACCCGCGGCTGCTGACGCCGCCGGGCACAATTTCCATCGGCGGCATCCAGACCGGCGTGCAATGCCTCGCCGGCCCCTCGGGCTGGCACCTCCTCGGCCGCACCCCGGTGCGCACCTATCAGCTCGGCCGCGAGCCGACCTTCCTGCTCGAGCCCGGCGACGCCATCACCTTCGCGGCGGTCGACGACAAGACTTTTGCCGAACAGGACCACGCCGCCGAAGCCGGCGAAATCGTCGCCGAGTTGTTGTCGTCATGAACAAGCTCGTCATCGCCAGTGTGAGCCCCGGCACCTCGGTGCAGGATGCCGGTCGTTTCGGCGCGCAGCGCTATGGCCTTGTGCCGTCGGGCGCTGTTGATCGCCTCGCGATGGCCGCCGCCAATGCGCTGCTCGGCAACGCGTTGTTCGCCGCGACCATCGAGCTCGGCCCGCTCAATTCGGTGCTGACCGCCAAAGGCGGCGCCGTGCGCGTCGCACTGACGGGGGCAACCCGGCCGGCGGATGTTGCAGGCCAGCCGGTGGCGATGAATGCGACGGTGACGCTGGCCGATGGCGAAAGCCTCAATCTCGGCGTCGCCCGTGCCGGCACTTTTGGTTATCTCGCCATCGAAGGCGGCATCCGCGGCGAGCCGATGTTCGGCAGTCTCGCGGTCAATGCCCGCGCCGGCCTCGGCAGCCCCTACCCGCGCCCACTGCAGGCCGGCGACGAACTACAGGTGATGGCCGCCAGCAGCACCAGCGACAAGCGCATCGACATGCCGGCGACGGTCGACGGACCGATCCGCGTCGTGATGGGGCCGCAGGACGACGAGTTCAGCGACGCCAAGGACCTGTTCCTCGGCAGCAACTGGACAATCTCGGCCACCAGCGACCGCATGGGCTACCGGCTCGAAGGCCCGGTCATCAAGCATCTGCACGGCCACAACATCGTCTCCGACGGCACCGTCAACGGCTCGATCCAGGTGCCGGGCAACGGCCAGCCAATCGTACTGATGCCGGACCGCGGCACGTCCGGCGGCTATCCCAAGATCGCCACTGTGATCTCCACCGATCTCGGCCGCTTCGGCCAGACCCAGCCGGGCAAGCCGTTCCGCTTCAAGGCCGTCACCATGGCCGAGGCGCAGGCCGAATACCGCGCCTTTGCCGAGCTGCTGCAGAGCCTGCCGGGGCGCGTCCATGATTCCAACATCCTGATGCTGGACATCAAGGCGTTGCTGTCCGCCAATGTGGCGGGCATCGCCGTCAGCGCGACCGACGACGATACCTGGCAGGTGGCCGTGCCGGCGGACGCGCAGGACTGATCTTAGAACTTACACACCAGCGAGCATGACCATGGCGACCATCGATCTGAACTGCGACCTCGGCGAAAGTTTCGGCATGTGGGAGATGGGCAATGACGCCGCGATGATCGAACTCGCCACCTCTGTCAACATCGCCTGCGGCTATCACGCCGGCGACGCCGACGTGATGCGCAAGACGGTGCAACTGGCGAAGGCGCGCAACGTCAAGATCGGCGCCCATCCCGGCTACCGCGATCTACACGGCTTCGGCCGCCGCCCGATCATGGGCCTGACCGCGCTGGAGATCGAAAACCTGGTCGCCTACCAGATCGGCGCGCTGCAGGCGATCGCCGCGATGGAAGGCTACAAGGTCACCCATGTGAAGGCGCATGGCGCGATCTCCAACGTCGCCTGCGAGGACGACATGACTGCGCGCGCCATCGCCGCCGGCATCAGGGCCGTCGACCGCAACCTCACGTTTGTCGTGCTGGCCAATACGAAGCTCGTCGCCGCCGGTGAAGCCGCCGGCCTGCCGCTGGCGCACGAGGTGTTCGCCGACCGTGCCTATGAGGACAACGGCAACCTCGTCTCGCGCAAGAAGCCGGGCTCGGTGCTGCACGATCCGACGCTGATCGCCGACCGCGTGGTCAAGATGGCGCAGACCGGCGAGGTGATCTCGATCACCGGCAAGGTCATCAAGATGAAGATGGACACGGTGTGCATCCACGGCGACACGCCCGGCGCGGTGGACATCGGCCGTCAGGTCCGCGACGGCCTTAAGGAAGCAGGGATCGGCGTCGAGGCGTTCAAGACGGCGTAACTGTCAGGTACCAACGCTGTCACACGCACAGCCGGTCCCCTCTCCCGCTTGCGGGGGAGGGTTAGGGAGGGGGAAGCCACAACGGCGGCCTTGCTTGTGGCGCCCCCACCCCGGCCCTCCCCCGCAAGGGCGGGAGAGGGGGAAGAACAGCTACCTGTCGTTCAACATCCCCTCATGTGGCAGCCCCTCGATCGGGCACTCCTCCACGCCCACCGTGGTCCGCGTGATCGCCTCGGCATTTTCCCGCGCCTTGTCGGGATTGTTGACCCAGGTCGAATAGAAATCGAACGGGCACGCCGCGACGCCCTTGTTGCTTTCGCCGGAATTGATCGTGCCGGTGTAGCCGCGGTGCAGCAGCTTGAAGAGATGGTTCTCGGACTGTCCGGTCTTGCGCGCGTCGCGGATCAGTGACTTCGACAGCGCGGCGTACTGGATGCCGTAGTCCTCCTCGCCGCATTCGCCGAGGGTGCGGCCGTCGAAGCCGATGATTGCCGAATGGCCGAAATACGAATAGACGCCGTCGAAGCCCGACGCGTTGGCCACGGCGACATATGTGTTGTTGGCCCAGGCCATCGCCTTGGCCATCAGCACCTGCTGGTCCTTGGCGGGATACATGTAGCCCTGGCAGCGCACGATCAGTTCGGCTCCCTTCATGGCGCAGTCGCGCCAGATCTCGGGATAGTTGCCGTCGTCGCAGATGATCAGCGACACCTTCAAGCCCTTCGGGCCTTCCGAAACATAGGTGCAGTTGCCGGGATACCAGCCCTCGATCGGCACCCACGGCATGATCTTGCGATACTTCTGAACGATCTCGCCCTTGTCGTTCATCAGGATCAGCGTGTTGTACGGCGCCTTGTGCGGATGTTGCTCGTGGCGCTCGCCGGTCAGCGAGAACACGCCCCACACCTTGGTCTTGCGGCAGGCCTCGGCAAAGATTTCGGTCTCGTCGCCAGGCACCATTGAGGCGGTCTCGTACATCTCCTTGGAGTCGTACATGATGCCTTGCGTGGAATACTCCGGGAAGATCACCAGGTCCATGCCTGGCAGGCCCTGCTTCATGCCGACGATCATGTCGGCGATCTTCTGCGCATTGGCCAGCACCTCGGCCTTGGTATGCAGCCGCGGCATCTTGTAGTTCACGACCGCGACGCCGACGGCGTCCTTGCTGGATGAAATATCGCCGTGATGCATGATGCTGGTCTCCCGTTTCGCGGCGATGGTGAGCCGCGGGCGGGAGAGCGGGAATACGTGGATTTACGGATGTGGGAATGGGGGGCACGCTCCCACCACGAGTCGTCCCCGCGAACGCGGAGACCCATACGCCGAGGACGTGCATTTAAGCCGTGGGGGCGTCGCTCGTTTCCAACCGCGCCCTCAGGGGTTATGGGTCCCCGCGTTCGCGGGGACGACCAATGGAGGCTCGTTGCAGCGGCAGCTACAGCCCCGCGCCCTTCCCGATCGCGTCGTTGAACGAGCGGTCCACGATCGCTTTTGCATCGAGCTTCTGCTTGATCAGCCCGCTGCGCTCGTAGAGGTCGATGGTCTTCTGCTCGTCGGCGACGACGCTGTCGTCAACCGGGGCGAGCCGGATCTTGGCGCGGGTCAGCCAGTTCAGCGGCACCGACGGCGCCACGTTCATCAGCTTGCCCCAGGTCTGGGCATAGGCGTCCGCGTTGTTCAGCGCCCAGGCACGGGCGGCGGTGAGGCGGCGCAGGTAGTCTTCCAGCTCGGCGTGTTTGTCGCGGATGGCGTTCGGCGTCGCGACGATGAAGCTGAGCCCCGAGGTCAGGCCTTCGGCGTTGAGCACCACGCGCGACTGGAACAGCACCTCTTCCTGGCTGACATAGGGCTCCCAGGTCGACCACGCATCGACCGAGCCGCGCGTATAGGCGACCTTGGCGTCGGACGGCGCCAGGAACACGAGCTGCACGTCACCGGCGGTCCAGCCCTTCTTCTCCAGCGCGGCGAGGATGAGCTGAGGCCCGATCGAGCCGCGGCCGGTGGCGATCTTCTTGCCCTTGAGGTCGTCGAAGCTCTTGATGGCGGAATCCTTCGGCACCAGCACGGCCAGACCGTCACCGGTCTGCCGGATCGCGCCGATCGCCTTCACCGGCACATTGGCGGCGGCGGCAAAGGTGAATGGCGCATCGCCGACCAGACCGCTGTCGAGCGCGCCCGCCCCGAGCGCTTCGAGCAACGGTGCGGCGGCGGCGAACTCCTTCCACTCGATCTTGTAGGGCACGTCCTTGAGCACGCCGGATGCTTCCATCACGGCGCGGGCGTTGCCCTTCTGGTCGCCGACGATCAGCGTGCTCTCGGCGCGTGCGGATGCGGTGACAGCCGCCAGCATCAAGCCGGCGGCGATGACGAGGCGTTTCATGCTGCGACGACTCCCTTGGAGGCGGCGCGCGCCGCGATCAGCTCGCGGGTGCGCGGGATCAGTTCTCGACCGTAGTCGATAGCGTCGATCAAGGGATCGAAGCCGCGGATCAGGAAATGGCTGACGCCGAGATCGTAGTAATCGGCAAACACCTCGGCGACCTGCTCGGGCGTGCCGACCAGCGCGGTGGTGTTGCTGTTGGCGCCGGTGAGCTTGGCCATTTCGGTCCACAGCCGCTTGTCGATGCGGGTACCCTGCTCGGCCAGCGCCAGCAAACGTTTCGCGCCGGCGGTGGCGTGGCCATCGGCCGGCTTGCGATAGCCGGTCTTGTCCTGCAGCGCCGTGGCGCGGGCCAGGATGTCATCGGCCTTGGCCCATGCCTGCTCCTCGGTATCGGCAATGATCGGACGCACCGACAGGCTGAAACGCGGCGCCGGGCGGCCGTATTTGGCCGCCGCGGCGCGGACGCGCGAGGTGACGTCGCGCACCTGCGCATAGGATTCACCCCACAGCGCAAAGGTGTCGGCATGCTTGCCGGAGACGTCGATGGCCGCGTCCGAGGCGCCGCCGACAAAGACGTGGATCGGCTTGTACGGCTTGACCTGGGCAAAGCCGTTCTCGATCTGGAAATACTTGCCGTTGTAGGTGAACGGCTTTTCGCTGGTCCATTCGAGCTTCAGCACGTCGAGCCATTCGCTGGTCCGCGCGTAGCGCTCGTCCTTGTCGTCGAGCGTATTGCCGTCCTGGCGCAGTTCGGTGGCGTTGCCGCCGGTGATGACATGCAGCGAGACGCGGCCCTTGGAGAACTGGTCGATGACGGCAAGCTGCCGCGCCAGCAGCGTCGGCGCGGTGAACCCGGGGCGCTGCGCAATCATCACCTTGAGCTTCTCGGTGACGCCGAGCACGTGCTGCGCCACCTGCAGCCCGTCGGGCGTGGTGGAATGAAACGCCAGCAGCGCGCGGTCGAAGCCCGACAGTTCATGCGCCCTGGCGACGGTCTCGATATAGCCGGGATCGAGCACCGGGCCGGAGCGCACCCGGGTTTCCGAGGAGTCGTTGTTGGTGATGTAGCCGATGAATTCGACGGACATGGATGTCTCCTGCTTTCCCGATTGTTCAGACGCCGAGCGCGAAGCGGCCGGCGGCAATTTTTGTGCTGTCGTCCTGCGGCGTGTGCACGCGGCCACACAGCACGTCGCGATAATGCCGCTCCAGTGGATTGGCGCGGCTCAGGCCGTGATTGCTGGTCAGCGACAGCGCGTCCTCGACCACGGCCACGGCGTTGTTGGTCACCGTGAGCTTGAGGATGTTGGCCTCGACCGCCGTCAGCGCCACGCCGTCATCGACATCGCGGGCAAAGGTGTCGAGCAGCCGCGCATTGACGACGAGTTTCGCCTCAATGCCGCCGACGATCTCCTGTGCGCGCGGCAGCGTCGACAGCGGCGCGCCGAGGCTCGAGGGCGTGCGCGTCTGCAGGAAGTGGATCAGCCAGTCGCGCGCGGCGCGGGCGACGCCGTCATAGACGGAGCCGACCAGAACGGCCTGCACGGTGGACTGCGTCACATCCGGCGTGCCCCATTCGGCGGGGTGGCGGACGTCGACCTCATGGTCGAGCGGGATCAGCACGTCGTCGAACACCACATCGTGGCTGCCGCTGGCGCGCAGGCCGAGATGGTCCCAGGTCTCGACGATCGTCGTCCCCGGCAATCCCGCCGGCACCAGGAAGATGCCGACGCGCGGATCCGGCTCGTCGGTCCTGGCCCAGACGCTGTACCATTTCAAAATCGGCGCGCCGGTCGAATAGACCTTGCGGCCGCTGATACGCCAGCCGTCCGCGGTGCGGCGCGCGGTCGTCGCCGGCAGGCCGCCGCGCGATGGCGAGCCCTGATCGGGCTCGACGCGCAGCGCGTTGATCAGCGCCACGCCCGCTGCGGCATCGGTGCCGACTTTGCGCGCCAGATGCGCCGGCCAGTGGCCGCTACGCGCGATGACGAGATGATGGATGTAGTGCATCGCCAGCACCAGTGCGGTCGCGGCATCGGCCTTGCCGACGGCGCTGATAACGCGTGCGGTATCGCGGACGCCCGCCCCGGCGCCACCCAGCACCTTCGGCACCGGCAACGCCAGCAGGCCGGCATCGGACAGTTCCTGGAAGTTCTCGAACGGAAAGCTCGCCGCGCGATCGTGCAGCGGCGCGCGCTCGGCGAAGCCGGGCGTAAGCAGATTAACCTTGTCGATGGTGCTGGAAACCGCGTCCATGATCCCGCCGCTGTCGTATCTCTGAGCTTAGAGAATGCCGATCGGCAGCGGTTACAAGCACCTGCGGGAAATAACGACAGCGCGGCTGATGCCGCGAGACCATGCAGGTAGATATTCTACGCGGTGCGGCGTGATGAGAATTATATTCGCGGCCGGTTGACCGCAAATACCGCGTGTTATGAATCAGCTGTTGCGCCGCTGCGGCCGCCGCCGAGATGGCTGGTCAGCTTCTGCGTGATCTGGCGCCGCAGGGCGTTGAAGTCCGACGACGCGACGTCGCGCGGGCGCGGCAAGCCGACGTCGATCTCGCAATCGATGCGGCCGGGACCCGCCGACATCACGATGACGCGGTCGGCCAGCAGTACCGCCTCCTCCACCGAATGGGTGACGAAGATCACCGTTAGCCCGGTGCTGCGCCAGATCTCGACGAGTTCCTCCTGCAGCTTGCTGCGCGTCAGCGCATCGAGCGCGCCGAACGGCTCGTCCATCAACAGCACGTCGGTGTCGTTGCTGAGCACGCGCGCGATCGCGACTCGCTGCTTCATGCCGCCGGAGAGCTGGTGCGGATAGCGGTCGGCGAACGCCGTCAATCCGACCATGGCCATGAAGCGGTCAGTGATCTTGCACACCTCGCTCGCGGCGACGCGGCGATGTTTGGGACCGAAGCCGATATTGTCGCGTACCGTCAGCCACGGAAACAGACCGTAGTCCTGAAACACCATGCCGCGCTCCGGGCCGGGCTTGTCGACCGGGAAGCCATACATCGTCACCCCGCCCGTCGTCGCCTGTTCGAAACCGGCGACGATGCGCAGCAAGGTCGACTTGCCGCAGCCGGAGGCGCCGAGCAGGCAGACGAACTCACCCTTGCGCACCGTCAGGTTCACGCCGCGCAGCGCTTCGACGGGGCCATTGGAGGCCTGATAGACCTTCTGTACGCCGGTGATTTCGAGGATCGACGGGGTCGGTTCAAGCATGATGCTGCGGACTCCAGCGCAGGAAATAGTTGCTGAGCAACAGCAGGATGCGGTCCGACAGATAGCCGGTGACGCCGATGATGATCATGCCGGTGATGACGAGATCGGTGCGCGACAGCGTGCGGCCGTCCATGATCACGGCGCCGAGCCCTTCCGGCACGCCGGTCATTTCGCCGACCACGATCAGGATCCAGGCGAAGGACGCGCCGAGACGAAGCCCGTTGAAGATGCTCGGCAGCGCCGCCGGCAGCACCACGGAGCGAAACTGCTGCGCGCCGCTGCAGCCGAGCATCTCGGCGGCCTCGAACAGGCGCACGTCGACGGATTTCACGCCGAATATCGTGTTCAGCAGAATGGGGAAGAACGCGCCGAGAAACACCAGGAAGATCGCTGCGCGCGGACCGAGGCCGAAGAAGATCATCGACAGCGGCAGCCATGCGGTGACCGGGATCGGCCGCAGCAGCGACAGCGTGGGATCGAGCAGCGACCTCAGCAGCGGCATGCGGCCGATCATCAGCCCGAGCGGGATGCCGAGCGCCGCGGCGCAGAAGAAGCCGCCATAGACGCGTTGCACGCTCTTCCAGAAATGGATCGGCAGGCTGGCGCTGTAGGCGTCGTCATAGATGCCGCCGAAGGCAAAATCCCACATCATCAGCGCTACGCCGGCCGGCGACGGCACCAGTCGCGTGCCGGTCCAGCGCACCGCAACGTCCCAGATCACCAGCAGGCCGACCGGCACGATCAGCGCGAGCGCGATCTGGCGCAGGCGCTGCAGCACCGGTCGACGCGGCCGGGCGACGGGCGCCGGCGGTGTCTCGGCCGCCGGCGTGATCAGGATGGCGTCGGGTGTCCCGTCCATGGCGCCGGCCAGGCTCACGACGCCGCCAGCGCCTTCACGAAGCTTGGCTCGATGAAGGTCTTGTAGTCCGGCAGCGCCCGGATCTGCTTCTTGGCCAGCATCTGGCCGCCGTAATACTCGGCCTGCTTCATGAAGGTGTCGTCGATATTCCAGGTCAGCTCGACATTGGGCGCCGCCTTCTCGATCGACGGCTTCTGCTGGCCGAGCTTCTGCATCGCCATGGCGACAAAGGCATCGCGGTCCTTCATGGCAAATTCACTTGCTGCGCGATGGGTCTTGAGCACCGCCTTGATCAGGTCCGGGTCTTTCTCGATGACCTCGCGGCGCGTCGTCAGCACCATGTTGAGCGAGCCGGTCGGCGTCGAATACGGATACTCGACGATCTGGCCGACTCCATTGGCGAGACTGATGCCGGGACCCGGCTCGGCGCCGACATAGGCGTCGATGTCGCCGCGCGCCAGCGCCGGCGCCATGTCGCTGAACGACAGGCGGATCGCCTCGACGTCCTTCACCGTCATGCCCTCGGCGGCGAGCCGGTCGAGGATCACGACCTCCTGGGTTGAGCCCGGCAGGATGGCGATCTTCTTGCCCTTGAGATCCTTGATCGTATTGATCCCGGAGTCCTTCTTCGCGACCACGGCCATGCCGCGATTGCAGGCGGCGGCGACCACCACGACCGGCTCGCCATTGGCGCCGCCGAGGGTCGCGGCGGCGAAGCCGAAGATGCCGAAATCGACCGTGCCGGTGACCACGGCGTTCTTGCCGTCGGTCGGCGTCTCGAACGGGATCACCTCGAACTTGACGCCGGCGGGGGCGAACTTCTCGTAGAAATACGGCGTAATGCCGTGGATCAGTTTCAGTGTGCCGATCTTGACGGTTCGGTCGGCGGCAAAGGCCGTGATGCTGGTGGTCGACAGCGCCGCGGCGCTTGCGGCGAGACGGATGAACTGTCGTCGGCTGGTGATGGGCATGGGGGACCTTTGGACTGAACGGATGGTTCAGGCCAAACGAATGCAAGTCGCATGCCTCCAGCCACAGCCTGAGGACGTGCCGACGGACGCCGGCACGCGCTCAGCCGTGGTGCTTCACCACGTCGCGTCCAGCCCCAGCAGGCCGAGGATCCGCCGCCGCAGTTCGGTGAGATGCGGATCGCCACGGTGCCGGGGATAGGATCGATCCACGGCGATGTCAGCGATCACCTTGGCAGGACGGTCGCTGAACACGATGACGCGGTTGGCCAGGAACAGCGCCTCCTCCACGTCGTGGGTCACCAGCAGGGCCGTGAAGCCGGTGCGCTGCCACAGCGAGACCAGTTCGGCCTGCATGGTGATGCGGGTCAGCGAGTCCAGTTTGCCGAGCGGCTCGTCGAGCACCAGGATGCGGGGATCGTTGACCAGTGCGCGCGCCAGCGCCACGCGCTGCGCCATGCCGCCGGAGAGCTGGTGCGGAGAGGCTTTTCGGAAGGCGCCAAGGCCGACCAGTTCGATCGCGGCGTCGACGCGGTGACGCTGCGTCTTGATGATGCCCTGCGCCTCCAAGCCAAGCGCGACGTTGTCCCACACTGATCGCCATGGAAACAGCGTCGGATCCTGAAACACCACCACGCGCGACGGATGCGGACCTGTGATGGGCGCCCCGTCTTCAGCGAGCGATCCGGCGCGCGGCGGCTCGAGGCCGGCGACCAGCCGCAACAGCGTGGACTTGCCGCAGCCGGATGGGCCGAGCAGCGCGACGAATTCGCCGGGCGCGACGTCGATGCTGACATTGTCGAGCACCGGCAGCGCCGCGCCGTCGATGTCGAAGGCGTGGCTGACGCCCGCGACGGTCAAAGACGCGCCTGCCGATTTCAGATCGGCCGTATCGGCCCTTGCGACCGCTACCATTTGACGACGCCTTTCTGCCAAACCAGCGTGCGGTCGCGGATCTTGAACAGCAACGTGATCGCGCCCGAGCACAGCAGCGACATCACGATGAGCGCCGCATACATGTTGTTGTACGACGCCCAGCCCTGTGCCCATTGCAGATAGAAGCCGAGCCCCGCCTTGACGCCGATCATCTCGGCGACCACGAGCACGGCAAAGGAGGCGCCGAGTCCCATGAATAGCCCGACAAAGACGTGCGGCAACGCGGCGGGGATCGCCACCTTGGTGACCAGGAACGACGGCTTCGCCCCGAGCGTCCGCGCCACGTCGTAATAGGCGCTGCTGACGCTGGCGACCCCCGACCACGTCAGCACCGTCACCGGAAATCCGGTGGCCAGCGCGATCAGGAAGGTGCTGGCGCTCCAGCTCGACGGGAAGGTGAAGAACGCGATCGGCAGCCAGGCCGTGGCCGGCAGCGGCCCGATGAAGCGCAGGATCGGATGCACCCAGTAACCGGCGAGCCGCGACCAGCCGATCGACACGCCGGTGAGAAAACCGACGGTGGCGCCGATGAAATAGCCGCCGAGTTGCAGCTTCACCGACGCAAAGGCGGCCTCGAGCAGCTTCGGCAGGTCGTCGGTATAGACCTCGACGATCGATTGCGGCGGCGGAAAGAACGGCAGCGGCAGCCAGCCGAATTTCGCCGTGGCCAACTCCCACAGCGTGAAGAATGCGCCAAGGGCGACGAACCACGGCGCGCGCTGCTGCAGGCCGATACCGAAGCGGCCGAGGGCGTCGCGCGCCGCCGTCGCGATCAGCACGAGTGCGGCGATGGCGAAGGCCGCGTAGGCGACGGCTTCGGTGCGGGGCCAGTCGCCGATATCGGGCCACCACAGCGACGCCAGGCCGAAGGCGGCCCAGGTCACCCCTGCCCCGATGCCTGTCGCGCTGAAGCGGAGGCGGCCGGCAAATTGCAGGCCGCCGTCTCCGGCGATCACGATGCTCTCGCGATCGACGAAGGTCGTGGCGTCAGACGCCGAGGACGTTGGCATAGATGCGCTCCGCAAATTTCGCCGTATCGGTGCTCGGCTTGAACACCGACACCGTCTTGAGGTCGTCGGCATAGGATTTCAGCTCGCGCTTGAGCTGGTCGCCAACCGGATGATGGTGATGGGTGTGGTAACGCACCATCGCCTGCAGGTCGGCCTCGGTGGCGTCCTTCGGCGCAAAGGGCTTGAACGACTGCGCCGCCTTCTCCGGATTTTGCGCAACGAACATCGCGGCATCGAGCAGCGCCTGCGTCAGCCCGCGCGCCACCTGCGGATCGTCACGCAGCAGGCTGCCGCGCACGCCGACGATGCAGCAGCTCATGTCCTTGTAGGGGCCGTCGAGGTTGGAGCCGACCTCCTTGAGCGAACCGTCCTTGAGCCACAGATAGGCCAGCGGATCGCCGGCCAGCAGCGCCTGCGCCTCGCCCTTGGCGACGGCGAGCGGCAACAGGTTGCCGGGATATTGCCGCCATTCGACGTCCTTGTTCGGATCGATGCCGGCCTTCGCCAGTTGCACCGAGAAGAAGTTCTTGTCCGGGCCCGCCAGGTCGCCGACGGCCACGACCTTGCCCTTGAGATCGGCCACCTGAGCGATGCTCGATCCCGCCGGCGCCAGCGCGCGCATGCAGCCGCCGTGGGTGCCGGCGACGATCTTGACGTCGAACCCCTGCTCCAGCGGCTTCAGCCAGCGCAGCGCCATGCCGAGCCCCGCGTCGGACTTGCCGGTGGCGATGGCCTCCAGCAACTGGTCCGTCGAGCCGCTGTAATTGATGAGCTCGACCTCGATGTTCTGCTTCCGGAAGAAGCCGTGGTCGATCGCGACCGGCAAGGTCGTCAAGCACACCGAGCCGGCATTCCACGACAGCTTCAATTTTCGCGGCGCGCCGGTCAGCACCGGCGCGTCGGACGATGCCTTGCAGATCGGGAATTCGGAGAAGTCGATCGGCGACCCGTGCTGGAACGGAAACGCCTGCGCCGCGCCCCAGGCGCCGAGCGGCGCGGCGAAGGCGGCGGCCGCGCCGGCGCCGAGCAGTGTGCGCCGGTTCATCAATCTGCTGCGATCATCATTGTTCGACATGTGGTCTCCTGCCGCCGGCAAAGCTGAGCCATCGCCGCAACGTGGGACGTTGCAGCTTCGCCTGAGCGATCGTGTGAATGTTGTGGTGCGAGGATGCGCAGCGGGCCACGCGCGGTCAATGAAATGGAATTTTGAATGTCGTGATGGTTGGAGAGATTACGTCCAACCTAAGCGCTCGTTAGAGGCAAGGAAATCGTACGCCGAAGCGCCGTGCTACAGTCAGCCGTGATGATAGAACAAACGCTCCGCCGTCGTCCCCGCGAAGGCGGGGACCCATACGGCGCGGACTCGCTTTTGCGATGGCTGGCTACCTTTTTTAATGCAAGCAAGGGCACGGCGTATGGGTCCCCGCGTTCGCGGGGGACGAC
>JBEVEC010000210.1:0-6703 GCA_040512975.1 Tardiphaga sp.
CCTGCATCACCTGCATGCAGCGGCCGGCAACGCGAACGCTTTCCACGATGCCGCCGCGCTTTTCGATGTCGACATCGATCATGCTGCGCCGTCCCATCTCGACACCCTGCGCGATCGCGAGGGAGCGGATGCCATCCGGTTCTGGATCGAAGCTTGCGAGATAGGCGCCGAGCGCCGCTGCCGCGCTGCCGGTGGCCGGGTCCTCAAAGATGTTGCTCAACGGCGCGAACATCCGCGCACGCAGGCGGTCGTCGCCGGTCGGGACGTAAAGATAGGTACAAAGCCGGTCGCCGCGATGCCAATAGCGTTCGTCAGCCTTGGCAAACACCGAGACGTCCGGCCGCGCGGCAGCGAGCGCATCGAGGGTGGCAAGTTCGGCGACGACCATCGGCAAGCCCACCGACACGATCCGCGGCGGATGCACGCGCGTCGCGATATCGCCCGGCTGCAATCCCACGCAGTCGGCGATGGTCTGGATGTCGATTTCGTCGTCCACCTGCAGGCCCTGCGGCGCCGTCAGGCGGGCGCCGACGATCTCGTGATCCTGCCGCAGCAGACCGATCTCAACGAGGCCCGCCGCCTCCTCGAACACCATGCGCTCGCCGACAGGCTTGCCGAACACCGTTTCGCCGCGGCCGAGCACGAACGCCGTGCCGACATTGGGATGGCCGGCGAAAGGGATTTCGTCGGTCGGCGTGAAAATGCGGACGCGTGCGGTGTGCGCGGGATTATCCGGCGGATACACGAAGGTCGTCTCGGAATAATTGAACTCGCGCGCGATCAGCTGCAGCCGGTCCTCGGCGATGGCGCGCGCATCCGGAATCACGGCCAGCGGATTGCCGCCGAATTGCTGGTCGGTGAAAACGTCGACGGTAACGAAATCGATCATGCGCGCCCCTACTCGGCCATGCCGTCGATCGCGACATCGACGCCCATGTAATTGCGGCCGATCAGATGCAGCCTGTCGCCTTCGAAGGTCAGCGTCCATCTGCGCGGCAAGTCGCCGCCGCCGAGATTGATGCGATCGACCTCGAACACGCGCTCGTCGAGCCACCGGCCCTTGACGGCCAGCGGGCCGAAGGGCGTGTCGACGCCGCGGCGATACAGCCCGTCAAGCCCGAACGAGCCGCTGACCTTCTCGGACGGCTGCGCCGGATTGCGCGTGTATAGGTCGAGCTCGTAATGCGGATCGGCCTCGGCAAAGCTCAGCGACAGCGATTTCACGCCGAGCGGATTGCTTTCGAAACGATAGACCTTGCCGGATATCGCCGCGGCGATCGGCGGCGGCGCCATCCCGACGCTCGGCTTTTCAGTGGCCGCAGCCCGGATGGCCTGGGCCAGACGCTCGCTCCCGGCGGGGTCGGGCGACAGTGCTGCACTGGATTTGACGGATTGCGCGATGGCCATGGTCAGGGTCCTGACGCGGCATTCGTCCTTGCCCGTCGTGACGGCGACGAGGTCCAGCGTGGGATAGACGACGACCAGCTGACAATGATAGCCGGATGCCCAATAGAGCTGGCGCTCGGGCACGGCCCAGAAAAAATTCGCGTAGCGCAGCTCCGGCGCGAAGGAGGTGTGCATGTCGACCACCGCGTGGTTGACCTTGTCGACCCACTCCGCCGGCACCAGCTGCTGTCCATCCCATGCCCCGCCGTGCAGGTAGAGATAGCCGAATTTTGCCATGTCGTGCGGATGCAGGGCGAGGCCGTAACCGCCGGTCGAGATGCCCTGCGGGTCGCGCCGCCACGTCCATGCCGTGATGCCGAGCGGGCCGAACAATTTTTTCGCGGCATAGGCCTCGGTGGTCATGCCCGTGACCCTGGCGACAATCGCCGACACCAGATGCGCGCCGCCGCTGTTGTAGTTGAAGCGCTCGCCGGGCGCGGCGGCCATGGGACGGTTGAGGACGAAGTCGATCTGGTTGCGGCTCCGGTCCATGTCGATCATCGACCGCGGCATGCCGCCGAACGGCTCCTCCCAGTCGATCCCGGAGGTCATGTCGAACAAAGTCTGCAATGTGATCGCCGACCTCCGTGCATCGGGTTCGGTCACGATGCGATCGGCGAAGAACGGCATCACGGGCTGATCAAGACTCTGCAGCAAGCCGTCCTTCAGCGCGATCGCGGCGAGCGTTCCGGTGATCGCCTTGGTCACCGAATTGACCACGTGAGGCAGCCCGGCGTTGTAGGGCGCGTAAGTGGCGTCGAGCACGATCCGGCCGTGGCGTATGACCAGCAGGCTGTCGAGGTTTTGCGTCGCGCCCTGTTCGATCAGGGCGGCGAGCGCGCCGGGATCGATCCCCTGCCCTTCGGGCGTGGACGTCTGCCAGCCCGCCGTCGGCCATGGAGCCTGCGCTGCACCGTCGGCGAATGTCGAGCCCGGCATTGCCGCGATCATCACGGCTGCCACGGTCGTCGCGACCGCGTTCTGCACCAATTTCGACGTTCGACCTTGGGGGCGGCGCATGACGGCCTCGCGCACATTCAACATCAGAAATATCTTAGCGAAGAGAGTCACGCATTCAATATCATTATACCTTCGTAGGTTGGCATTTTCGTCTATCGCGATAAGGGGCTTGTATCTCGGCCAGATTCGTTTATCTAAGCAGCGTTCGAACACCTCTGCCTTGTTGACCGTGCCGTATTCGGCTCCTCTCCCCAGGACATCGTTGAAATCGGATCGGGCCTGCGCGATGTCGCGTCGGTCTCGCGCGTTCGCGCATCTTGGAGAATAGTTATGGCAGTCGGTACAGTGAAATGGTTCAACGCAACCAAGGGCTTCGGTTTCATCCAGCCGGACGACGGCGGCAACGATGTGTTCGTTCACATCAGTGCAGTTGAGCGGGCCGGTCTCGGTTCCCTGAATGAAGGCCAGAAGGTTTCCTACGAAGCCAAGGCCGACAAGATGCGCGGCAAGACCAGCGCGGAAGATCTTCGCGCGGTTTGAGCCTGAAGGCCGCAAGGTTTCCACGGATGTACTGGAACCTCACGGCCGACACGCCACGCATTGAACGGATTTGAGTCGATAAAAACCCGCCGGTGATCATCACCGGCGGGTTTTTGCTTTCTGCCGCGACGAGTTCCGACGAAAGGCCGATCAAGATGAGCGAACGTCTGACCACGCTTGAGGCCGCCCGCGCCCGGATGGTCGAGGACCGCGACGCCCATGCCAAAGTGCTGGCGGCGCCGTTCAATCGCGACAACGCAGAGCGCGCCAGAAGCAAGTTCGTCGAGATACAGAACGTCATCGACGCCATAGACGCCGCCATCAAGGGCGAACAAGCCGGCACGCACCCGGCGCGCTAGCCGATCGGCTCACCCAGTTGCACCCAGCAGGTCCTGCGTGGCTTGCCCCAAAAAATGCCGATGGTCGTGGCGGAGCTTTCCGGTCGGGAGGCCGGTTGCTATGAAAGCCGATGTCCAGAACCACGCGCGCAACGCAGATGCTGACCAGGCTCGGCGTTGCCTTCACGCTGCACAACTATGACTACGATCCCGACGCCGAAAGCATCGGCCTGCAGGCGGCGGAGGCGCTCGGCGTCGCACCGCAGCGCATGCTGAAGACATTGATGGCCGAGCTCGATGGCAGGCCGGTCTGCGCGGTGGTGCCGTCCAATCGCGAGGTCAGCATGAAAAAGCTGGCGGCGGCATTCGGCGGCAAGTCGGCGCGCATGATGCGGCCGGCCGATGCCGAGCGCATCACCGGCTATCACGTGGGCGGGATCAGCCCTTTCGGGCAGAAGAAGCGCGTCCCAATTGCCATCGAGCAGGCCGCTTTGGGCGAGACCACGGTCTATCTCAACGGCGGGCAGCGCGGGTTGCAGATCGAGATTGCGCCGCAGGCCGCGTGCGCGGCGCTCGGCGCAGTCACGGCGGCGCTCACGGACTGAAGGGCGGCGTCGATCAGCTGCCGCTGCGCTGCATCGCCTGTGGAACGGGACGCCAGACCACGCATTGAGCATTCAGAAACAAAGGGAGATTCTCATGCGCTCGATTGTTGCCTCGACCATCGCCGCTTCGCTGGCAGCCGCAGGGCTGCTGGCCGTCGTCGGCTCCTCGCCTGCCGCCGCAGCGGCCCGGCAATACGCCTGGTGCGAACGCACCGATACGACAGGGTTCACGCCCAGCTGCACGTTCACGTCCTATGCCCAGTGCATGGCAACGGTAAGCGGCCAGCGCGGCGACTGCGTGCAGAACCCGTATCTGGCCTACAACCGGATGCAGCAGCCCCGTGGTCGCAACGGCCGCGCGATGCGCAGCCAGCCGACCGGCTACGACAACGGTTGGGACAATGGCTGGAACAACAACGGCTGGAACCAGCGCTGGTAAAGAGCTTGTAGGGTGGGCATGGCGCGAGAGCGCCTTTGCCCACCCTACGTCAAATTATGCCGCTAGGGCCTGCGCATATAGGCCCGGACCGAAATGACCAGCGGCACGGCCAGGGCGATCCACGACAGATACTTGCCGACCTCGCCCAGCAGCAGCGCCGACAGCAGCCCGCCGAGCGACAGGATGCCGATCACGATCGGCGCGCCGAACACGCTGCGCCAGGTGCCCGCGCGGGACGGCAACGGCGTCTCTCCCATCACGACGCCTGCAAAGCCGGCCCGGCTGTCGCAAGTCGTGCGCCGCGCCGGACCTTGCTGCGCTTGACCCACCACAGATAGACCCCGCCGCCGAGCACGATGATGGTCAGCACGTCGAGCAGCGCCCAGATGATCTTCAGCGGCATGCCGCCGTAATCGCCGAAATGCAGCGGCTGCGACACCAGCAGCGCCTTCAGGTAGATCGGCAGGTCGCTGGTGTCGGACACCGCGCCGGTTTCGCCGTCAAGCAGCACCGGCCGCATCAGCCGCGCCGTCAGCGGCGTGTCGCCGCGCATGAAGGCCGCGTAGTGATGCGACGACGTGAACGGCGTGCCGGGAAAGGCGATGAACGCGATGTCCATGCCCGGCATGGCGACCGTCGCGTTGCCCACCACCTTGTCCAGCGAGGCGAGTTGCGCCGGCGGCGGCTTGCCGGCATAGGGCGCCGCCATCGCGGCCAGTTCGTTGCGCTGCCAGACGCCCAGCATGACCTCCGCCAGCGTGTTGATGACCCCGGTGCCGCCGACCACCAGCGCCCAGCACACAGTGACCACGCCGAGCAGATTGTGCCAGTCGAGCCAGCGCACGCGGCGGCTCTTCTCCTTGCGGATCGCCGCGAAATTCAGCCGGCGCGTGAACGGCCAGTACAGCACCACGCCGGAGATGATCGCGGTCATGAACAGCAGGCCCATGAAGCCCATGAACAGCTTGCCCGGCAGGCCGAGATACACATCCGTATGCAGCCGCAGCAGAACCAGCATCGGGCCGCCGCCGACGCTGCCGATCGGCTTCGCCGTATACTCATCGAAGGTCTTGACGGTGGTGGTCTGCGGATCCGCCGTCACCGAGGTGTTGGCGTAGGTGTAGACCTGGCCGGGGTCGTCCTTGTCCCAGCCGAGATACAGCAGCACGCTGCCGGGCTTGTCCGCCAGCGCCGCGCGGCCGACGGCGTCGAGCGACAGTTTCGATGCGCCGGGCGGATGCGGCTCCTTCTTCGGCGAATAGCCGAGCGCGTCGTTGATCTCATGGGTGAAGATCAACGGCAGGCCGGTCAGGCACAGCAGCAGCAGGAACACGGTCGATATCAAGCTGGTCCATTTGTGGACCAGCGACCAGATGCGGGCGGTACGAGCTTTCAGCGGATCGCTCCTTCGCAGTGCTTCACGACAAATGCCGCCACAGACTTGCTAAGGCAACATTAGCAAAGGTATCACAGGATGGCGACAGCGGACCCGGCACCGGACAGCGACTTATTGTCGTGCCTGATCCCCGGTTCGCTTCACCACTTGTAGCCGATGCTGCCGGTCACCCGGCGGCGATCGCCGTAGAAGCAGGAATTGGCAGCGGCGCAGCTTGCCACATAGACTTCGTCGGTGATGTTGTTGGCGTTGATCGCAAGACGCCAGTGGTCCCACTCGTAATGCACCGCGAGGTCGCCGAGCGTGCGCGATGGCACCGCCAGCAGGTTGGCTTGGTCGGCATAAGACGAACCGACATAGCGGACGCCACCACCAAAGCCGAAGCCGCGCAACCAGCCGTCCTGGAACGTGTAGTCGGCCCAACCGGAAACGAGCTGCTGCGGCGTATTGGTCGGCGTGCTGCCGATCAACGCCGGGTTCAGGTCCTTGCTGACGAACAGATTATACGTGGTGAACGAACCGACCACCTTGAAACCCGGCGCAAGGTTCGCCACGGCTTCGAGTTCGAGGCCCCGCGATGTGACTTCGCCGTTTTGAGTGGAGAACTGCGTGTTGGTGGGGTCGGACGTCAGTGCGTTCTGACGCTTCAGGTCGAAATACGCAAACCCGAAATGGCCGTCGAAACCCGCCGGCTGGTACTTGACGCCGACTTCGACCTGCTGACCGGTCTCCGGCAGCAGAAGCTGGTTCGCCGCATTGACGCCGATGACGGGATTATAGCTCGTGGCATAGGACACGTACGGCGCCAGGCCACTGTCGAAATTGTAGATCAACCCGGCACGACCGCTGAACTGGCTGGCATCGCGGCTGAGGGCAGCCGTGTTAGCCAACCTGCTGACATCGCTGGTATCGACCCAGTCGTTGCGACCCGACAGGACCAGCGTGAAGCGGTCGAGCTTGATCTGGTCCTGCGCGTAGA
>JBEVEC010000233.1:0-13221 GCA_040512975.1 Tardiphaga sp.
AACGAGCAGTATTTGAAGTGCCGCCAACGCGTGCTCGAGTTCCTGTATGAGCGCCACAAATTCGTCGAGGCCGCGTAGAAATCCTAACCTCTCCCCGCGTGCGGGGAGAGGTCATCGCTCACATGCGCAGCATGTGGGCGGCGGGTGAGGGGGCCTCTCCACTTGCGCCCAAGCGAGTGGACAGTACCCCTCATCCGACTCGAACGCGCTACGCGCATTCGAGCCACCTTTTCCCCGCAAGCGGGGAGAAGAAAACACCAGCCGAAGGGGAACGCCATGACGCCGGATCAAGTCGCTCTCGTGCAAGCCAGTTTCGCCAAGGTTGCGCCGATTTCCGACCAGGCTGCCGAATTGTTCTACGGCCGCCTGTTCGAGATCGCGCCGGAGGTGAAGCCGATGTTTCACGGCGACATGGCCGAGCAGCGCCGCAAGCTGATGGCGACGCTCGGTGTGGTCGTCGCCGGGCTGACGCGGCTCGAGACCGTGCTGCCCGCGGCAAGCGCGCTGGCCAAGAAGCACGTTAGCTACGGCGTCAAGGACGAGCACTACCCCGTTGTCGGCGCGGCGTTGCTGTGGACGCTGGAAAAAGGCCTCGGCGACGCTTGGACGCCTGAGACCGCCGACGCCTGGACCACGGCCTATGGCACATTGTCCGGCTACATGATTTCCGAAGCGCAGGCTGCTGAATAAGGACGCATCGTGAGCGAACCGCTGGTCATCATCGGCAATGGAATGGCCGCCGCGCGGCTGGTGGACGAACTCGCCCAATGCGCGCTCGGCCGCTACGCCATCGCCGTGATCGGCGACGAGCCGCGGCTGGCATATAACCGCGTGCTGCTGTCGTCGGTGCTGTCCGGCGATGCCACCCACCAGGAGATCGAGCTGAAGCCCGCATCGTGGTGGCGCGACCGCGGCGTGACGTTGAAATACGGCGCGACGGCGACTCATGTCGACATCGCCGCGCGCGAGGTCACGACCTCCACCGGAAAGCACGTGCCGTTCTCAAAGCTCGTCTTCGCCACCGGCTCGTCGGCGCTGCGGTTGCCGGTGCCGGGCGGCGAGCTCGCCGGCGTGCATGTGTTTCGCGACAGCCGCGACGTCGATCTGCTGCTGGCGCTGGCGGCGGCGAAGAAGCGCGTGGTCGTGGTCGGTGGCGGCCTACTGGGCCTCGAGGCCGCCTATGGCCTGGCCAAGGCCGGGGCCGATGCCACGCTGATCCATCTGATGGACCGCCTGATGGAGCGCCAACTCGACGCGCCTGCCGCGACGTTGCTGAAGAGCCTTGTCGAACGCAAGGGTGTCAAGATCCTGCTCAATGCCAACACCGCGCGCATCCACGGCACCGACAAGGTCGAGCGCGTCGAGCTCGCCGACGGGCGTATGCTCGAGGCCGACGCCGTGATTTTCGCTGCCGGCATCCGGCCCAATGCGGCGCTCGCCAAGGACGCCGGCATCCCCGTCAATCGCGGCATCGTGGTCGATGACCAGATGGCGACAGGAGTCGACAACGTGTTCGCGCTCGGCGAATGCGCCGAGCATCGCGGCACCTGTTATGGCCTTGTGGAGCCTGCCTACGAACAGGCCAGGGTACTGGCGCGGCATCTGGCCGGCGCGACGTCTGCCTATCTCGGCAGCGTCCTCGCCACCAATCTCAAGGTGTCCGGAGTCAGCGTGTTCTCCGCCGGCGACTTCATGGCCGGCGAGGGCAGTGAAGTCCAGCTGTTCACCGACCCGCGCCGCGGCATCTACAAGAAGCTGGTGATGGCCGGCAGCGTCCTGACCGGCGCCGTGCTGGTCGGCGAGACGCAGGATGCGCTGTGGTATCTCGAACTGATCCGCAGCGCTACCAACATTGCCGAGATCCGTACCGACATCATGTTCGGCCGCGCGATCGCTATGCGCGCAAAGGCGGCCTGACATGAACGCGGTCGATGCCCACCTGCGGACCACGCGCACCACATGCCCTTATTGCGGTGTCGGCTGCGGCGTGCTGGCCACGCCGGACGGCCAGGGCGGCGCGGCCATCGCCGGCGACACCGAACATCCCGCGAATTTCGGACGGCTGTGCTCGAAGGGCTCGGCCCTGGGCGAGACCCTGAGCCTCGACGAACGACTTCTGCATCCGATGCTGCGCGGCCCCGACGGCAAGATGGCGCGCGTGGCCTGGGATACGGCGCTCGATCACGTCGCCGTTGGATTTCGCGCCATTGTCGACAAGCACGGTCCCGGCGCGGTGGCGTTCTATTTGTCGGGTCAGCTTCTGACCGAGGACTACTACGTCGCCAACAAGCTGATGAAGGGATTTATCGGCAGTGCCAATGTCGACACCAATTCGCGGCTCTGCATGGCGTCGTCAGTCGCCGGCCACAAGCGCGCGTTCGGCGCCGACACGGTGCCGGGCTGCTACGAGGACCTCGACGAGGCTGATCTTCTGATCTTGGTCGGCTCCAACGCCGCCTGGTGCCACCCGGTGCTGTACCAGCGCATGCTGGCCAACAAGCAGGCCCGCGGCGCGCGGTTCGTGGTGATCGATCCCCGCCGCACCGACACGGTCGGTGAAGACGACCTGTTCCTCGGCTTGAAGCCCGGCACCGACACCGCGCTGTTCAGCGGGTTGCTGGTCTATCTCGCCGACAACGGCGCGCTGGACAACGACTATATCACCAAGCACACCGCAGGCTTCGACGAGGCGCTGGCCCGCGCGCGCGTGATCGCCGGCAGCATCAACGCGACAGCTGAAGCCACCGGCCTCGATGAGGCCGACGTCACCGCCTTTTTCGAGATGTTCAGGGCGACGCCGCGCGTCGTCACGCTGTATTCGCAGGGCGTCAACCAGTCGGCGCAGGGCACCGACAAGGTCAATGCCATCGTCAATTGCCATCTGGCCACCGGCCGCATTGGCAAGACCGGCGCATCGCCGTTCTCGCTGACCGGGCAGCCCAACGCCATGGGCGGCCGCGAAGTCGGCGGCCTTGCCAACCAGCTCGCCGCGCATATGGGCTTTACGCCGCCGGAGATCGACCGCGTCCGCCGGTTCTGGAGGGCGCCGCGCATCGCCAGCCATGAAGGCCTCAAGGCCGTGCAGATGTTCGAGGCCATCGGCCGCGGCGAGATCAAGGCGCTGTGGGTCATGGGCACCAATCCCGCGGTGTCGCTGCCGGATGCGGACGCCGCCCGCGCAGCGCTGGGCTTGCTCGATCTGCTGGTGGTGTCGGAGAACGTCGCCTCCAACGACACCGTGCATTGCGGCGCGCATGTGCTGCTGCCCGCGCTGGCCTGGGGCGAGAAGTCCGGCACCGTTACCAATTCCGAGCGGCGGATCTCGCGGCAGCGCTCGTTCCTGCGCGCGCCCGGCGAGGCGCGGCCGGACTGGTGGGCCTTGAGCCAGGTGGCCAGGCGCCTCGGCCATGGCGCGGCCTTCGCCTATACCTCGGCCGCCGAGATTTTTCGCGAGCATGCCAGCCTGTCGGCCTTCGAGAACGACGGGCGCCGCGACTTCGACATCGGCGGCCTGATGACCGTCTCCGACGACGCCTTCGACACCATGGCGCCCGTGCAATGGCCGCTGCGCGACGGCGGGATGCCGCATGCGCGGTTTTTCGCCGACGGCCGCTTCTATGGTCAGGACGCCCGCGCGCGCTTCGTTGCCCCGGAGATGCCGGAGCTGCGGACCCAGATTTCAGAAACGCGTCCGTTGCGGCTGAACACCGGCCGCGTCCGCGACCAGTGGCACACCATGACGCGCACGGGCCTCAGCCCGCGGCTCGGCCAGCATATCCCCGAACCTTATGTCGAGATGCATCCGCGCGACGCCGCGCAATTCGGCCTCGTCGACGGCGGCCATGCCCGCCTGACTACCGACTTCGGCGTGTGCGTGCTGAAGGTGGTGATCAGCGACCGCCAGCAGCGCGGCATGGTGTTCGCGCCGATCCACTGGAACGACGAGACCGCCGGCATGGCGCGTGTCGGCGGGCTGGTCGCGCCGCTGGTCGATCCGATCTCGGGCCAGCCGGAGAACAAGGCCACGCCGGTGTCGATTCGGCCGCAGCACTTCGCGCAGCGCGGATTCGTGCTGTCGCGAAAACCGCTGGCGATGCCATTCGGCGTGGTGTGGGCGCGCGTCGCGGTTGCGGGCGGCGTGGGCTATCTGTTGTCGGACGATACCGATGCCGCCACATGGCAGCGCTGGCTGCGCCCTCTGCTGGGTGACGACGTCGCCGAATACGAGGACGGTGCGCGCGAGGTCTATCGCGCGGCGTCGTTTGCCGGCGATCGCATCGACACCTGCCTGTTCATCGGCCCCACGGAGCTGGCCGTGACGTGGGACGCGGTCAAGGACCTGTTCGCCGCGGACGTCGTCAGCGACGATCAGCGACGCCTGCTGCTGTCCGGCCGCGCGGCCGATGGCCATGCCAGCGCAGGCCCCGTGGTCTGCGCCTGCTTCGGCGTCGGCCGCAACACGATCTGCGACGCCATCGCGGCGGGGGCGGGAAGCCCGGCCGAGATCGGCGCGAAACTCAAGGCCGGCACCAATTGCGGCTCATGCATTCCCGAGATGAAGCGGTTGATCGCAGCCACGGATGTCCGGCAAACGGTGGCGGCGTCGTAGCCCGGATAGAGCTCTTGCATAATCCGGGACTCTCACATTGCGGCGCCGCTGTCCCGATTGCGCTGCGCTCCATCCGGGCTACGGATTTTACTTCACCGCGCCCGCCGTCAACCCCGCTACGATCTGCCGCTGCGCGAACAATGTCAGCAGCAACACCGGCAGCGTCACGATCAGCGCCGCCGCGGCCAGCGGCCCCCAGCTCAATTGATCGAACGAGATCATGTTGTAGACCGCCACCGGCAGGGTCCGCGTTTCGCGGCCGGCCAGCACGATGCCGAACACAAAATTATTCCACGAGAAGATCACCGCCAGAATGAAGGCCACGGCGATGCCGGGCTTGGCGATCGGCAGCGCCACATGCCGGAACACCTGCCAGCGCGTCGCGCCGTCGATGACGGCGGACTCCTCGAGCTCCATCGGCGTGGTCTCGAAATAGCCGATCATGATCCAGATCACGATCGGCACCGTCACCACGAGATGGATGATGATCTGCGGCCATAGGGTGCCGAGCAGGCCGAGCCACTGAAACAGCAGGAACAGCGGGATCAGATAGGATAGTCCCGGCGTGATGCGGGCGATCAGGATCACGATGGCCGCCTTGCGCGCGCGCATGCGCGCGATGCCGTAACCGGCGGGAACGCCGACCACCAGCGCGAACAGCGTCGCCGTGCCGGTCACGATCAGGGTGTTGAAGAAGTAGGTGACGAAACGGTTGGACTCGACCACCGCGGCGTAATTGCCCCAGTTGATGCGCTCGGGGATGAAGACGGGCGGATAGGATGCGTTGTCGATCTCATACTTCAGCGACAGCGAGATCATCCAGAGGAAGAACAGCACCGCCGGCGACACGATGACGATGAAAGCGAAGGTCAGGCCGATTCTGTTGAGCAGCGATCGCAGGGTCATGCGCTACCTCCGGCCTCGTTCCAGTGGGTGCGCTGGCGCAAGTGCAGGAGCGCGCCGGCCAGTGCCACGATGAGCGCGAAAAACACCACCACGATCGCCGAGCCATAGCCGACGTCGTAATAGACGAAGGCGACGCTGTAGAGATAGAGGTTGATGGTCTCCGAGGCGCTGCCGGGGCCGCCCTGTGTGATGGCGAAGATGATGTCGAAGCTCTTCACGGCGTCGATCATCCGGATCATCGCCGCGATGAACAAGAACGGCATGATCATCGGCAGCGAAATGTGGCGGAAGGTCTGCCACGGCGTGGCGCCGTCGATTTGCGCGCTTTCATAGGGTTCGCTCGGCAGTGCGCTGAGACCGCCCAGCACGATCAGCATCACGAGCGGCGTCCATTGCCAGGGTTCCACCAGCACCAGCGACGGGATCACCGTGGCGGGATGAAACACCCACAACGACGGTGGCAGGCCGAGCAGCGACAGCAGATAGTTCATGATGCCGAGCTGCGGATGGAACATCATCGTCCACACCAGCGCGATGGCGACCGGCGTGGCCATCATCGGCAGGATGAACAACCCGCGGAAGAAGCCGCGCAGCGGGAATTTGTTGTTGAAGATCACGGCTGCCAGCGTGCCGAGCAGCAGCGGGAGGGCGACCGACAGCGCCGTATAGACCAGCGTGTGCCAGACCGACTCGACGAAGCGCGCATCGCTCGGGAGCCGCAGATAATTGGCGAAGCCGACGAAAGTCGGCGCGGTGCCGACCTTCCATTCGTGCAGGCTCATCCAGATCGTATAGGCCCAGGGAAACACGATCACGGCCATGACCACGATCATGGCCGGGATCACGAACGGCCAGTAGGAGATCGGCCGCCAATGCTGAGGCGTTGCGGGTTTGGCGCTGATCTCGACGGACGTTCTTTGATCGACGACGACTTGGCTCACGTTTTTTCGCTACGCTCCAGGATTGGGCGGAACTGGTCGTGTGCTTTCTTCAGCTCGGTGGCCGGATCGGCGCCGGACAGCGTGGCGGTGAGGGCAGCGCCGACCAGATCGCGGAATTCCGCCACCGGCACGATGACGGGCAGTCCGAGCTTGCTGATCTTGGCGGAGCCGATCACGGCCTCGAGCCATTCCTGCGTCTTGACGCCCTTCTGCACGGTCTCGTCGTTGAGGATCGAATTGCGGAACGGCACGCCGCCGCCGCTCTGCAAAAGCCGTGCGCCCATCTGCTTCGACACCGCCCATTGGCAGTAGAGATATGCGGCTTCCTTCTTGGTGCTGGTCTTGGCGATACCGATGCCGTCGCCATAGGTCGAGGAGAACTGGCCCTTGGGGCCGGCGGGGACCAGCGTGTAGCCGATCTTGCCGACCACGCGCGACGCATTGGGATCCTCGATCGGCGGCGCCCAGCCGTCGGCGTCGATCCACATGGCAGCGCGGCCCTGGGTCAATGACGCCATCGACTCCATCCAGTTGAAGCCGGCGACCCCGGGCGGTGCGAATTTCATCAGGCGCTGATAGGTCTTGGTGGCCTCGACGGCTTCCGGGCCGTCGGTCAGGATGTTGCCCTTGGCATCGAGAAACTCGCCGCCGTAATTCAAAAAGAAATTGGTCCACAGCGCCATGTTGGCGTTGCGCAGGCCGCGACCGGTGAAGCCATAAATGCCGTTGGCGGGATCGTTGAGCTTCTCTGCGGTGACCACCATCTCGTCGAAGGTCTTTGGCGGGGTCAGGCCTTTCTTCTGGAACAGCTCCTTGTTGTAATACAGAATAAAGTAGTCGACCGACCACGGCAGCGAATGCATCGCGCCCTTGTCGTTCTGGGCGAATTGCCGGCCGCCGGCGGAAAAATCATCAACCGTCAGGTCCGCCGCGGTGAGATTGGGATCCTTCATGAAGCCTGAGAGATCGGCGAGCCAGCCGGCCTTTTCGAACTGACGCTTCTGCACGTGATAGCTGACATGCACCACGTCGAAGGAGGGCTTGCCGGAGGTGAGCTCGATGACGGCCTTCTGGCGTTGCTGCTGTTCCGGGATGACTTCGGACTCGACCTTGATGCCGGTCAGCTCGGTGAATTCAGCGGCATATTTCTGCAGCAGCTCGCCGCGCGGCCCCTTGATCAGGTTGGCCTCGATGGTGGTGCCTGCGTATTTTTTCCAGGCGGGCTCGGCGAAGGCGGGCGATGTGGAAAGACCGAGCGATCCGAGCGCCGGCAATGCGCCGGTGGCCAGCGCCCCCTTCAGCAGGGCGCGACGAGACGGGCCGTGATGGGCCATAGAATATCCTCCCTCGAGCCGCCTTGACCGGCGGTGATTTTATCGTCGCTCGCCGTGGACCGGCGATGCGCGTGGGTGAAACGTAACACGATGCGGTGGGCTGGCAAGGGAGCGTGACGACCTATCCACCCGTCGTCCCCGCGAACGCGGGGACCCATACACCGTGTCGCTGGTGATTGATCAATGCAGAAGTTGTGGTGCACGGCCTGATCGAAACGGACAACGTCAGGGGTTATGGGTCCCCGCATTCGCGGGGACGACGCGCGCTTCACATCTTCCGGTGGCTTGCATTCACCGCGATCGCAGCTGCCGCGGTGCGGTTTTCGACGCCGAGCTTGGCGTAGATCTGCTCGAGGTGCTTGTCGACGGTGCGTGGGCTAAGGCCGAGGATCTGGGCGATGTCGCGGTTGCTCTTGCCCTTGCTGAGCCACGACAGCACCTCGCTCTCGCGGCCGGTGAGGCCGAGGTCGCGGGTGAATTCGGCGGGCACGTTGCCCGCGGTGTCCTTGGCGAGGCGCAGCAGGAATTCGTCGGGCCCGACCTTGCCCATATATTGCAGCCGCAGCAGTTCGTTGTTCGGAAAGCCCGATGACGGCGCCGGCTTGGCCCCGGGGCGCTGCATCTGCTCCAGCCATTGCAGCATCACGGGTGGCAGCAGCAGTTCGTCGTCGGATGCCGCGATCAGGTGGTCGTTAAGCAGTTTCTGCGCCTGCGGGGTCGCCCACAACACGTTGCCGCGGCCGCTGACCGCAAGCAGGAAGCGGCCGGAGACATCGAGGGCGGTGCGCGCACTTTGCGTCAGCCGGGCATTGGCCAGATGAACGCGGATGCGCGCCAGCATTTCCTCGATCACGATCGGCTTGGTGACGTAGTCGACGCCGCCGGCCTCGAGACCGCGCACGATGTGCTCGGTCTCCGACAGCCCGGTCATGAAGATCACCGGCACGTCGCCGAGGCCGGCGTCGCGCTTGAGCCGGCGACAGGTCTCGAAACCGTCGATGCCCGGCATCACGGCGTCGAGCAGCACGATATCCGGCGTGATCTGCTCGACGATGCGCATGGCGGCCGCGCCGTCCATCGCCACCATGACGGTCATGCCGGCGCCGTCCAGCGCGTCGGTGAGCAGCCGCAACGTCTCCGGCGAGTCGTCGACCACCAATGCGACGTCGCGCTTCCTGGGTTCAGTGGTCATAGCTGTACAATGTCTTGAGCGTGGACATGTATTGGTCGAGGTCAAACCGATCGATCAGCGCGCGCATCTGCCCGACGAAGTCGGCGTGTTCGGGGTGGTCCCTGCCGATCTCGTCGAGCTTGATCTGGATGGCGCGGATGTGTCCCATCTGACCGAGACTGATCAGGTCCTCCACATGGCGCGCCGGCGGCCGCGCGCCGTCCGGCGTCCACAAGGGTGCGGCCAGCACCGGAATGTTGCGCTCGTAGCGCCAGTCGATCCTGAGCAACTGCCCGATCATCTCCAGCAGCCGCGGCAGCTCGATCGGCTTCATCAGGTAGCCGTCGTGGAACGGCTGTGCCAGCGGCGCGCCGTGGGCTTCCAAGGCGCTTGCCGACAGCATCAGGATGCGGGTCTGGTGATGGCCGTTGGAGCGCAGCGTCTCGGCGACGGTCCAGCCGTCCATGCCGGGCATCGAGATGTCGAGCAGGAACAGGTCCGGCCGGCAATGCTGCGCCAGGCTGAGGCAGGTCGGGCCGTCCGGCGCGCTGAGCAGGATGAAGCCGAGCGGCGTCAGCACCTCGCCGAGCAGGTCGCGCTGGGTTGGGTCGTCGTCGGTGACCAGGATGGTTTTTCGCGCGCCGCGATAGCCGAAGATCGGCGCGTCCACCGGGGCGATGCGCTTGGGGTTGGTGACCTCCGACAGCAACATCTTGACCTTGAACGTGCTGCCGGCGCCGACCTCGCTGGTGACGCGGATGTCGCCGCCCATGACGCCGGCCAGCAGTTTCGAGATGGTCAGGCCGAGGCCGGTGCCCGTATGCGGCTGGGCCGCACCGAGCGCACCGCGCTCAAACGGCGCAAAAATGCGCTCGAGGTCGTCCGGCCGGATGCCGGGTCCGGTGTCGGTGATCTCGAACTCGGCGACCGGGCTGCGATAATGGATGACGAGCTGCACGCTGCCGTCCTGGGTGAATTTGATGGCGTTGGACAGCAGGTTGATCAGGATCTGGCGCAGCCGCTTTTCGTCGGCATAGACCACGGCGGGCAGGTTGTTCGGCCGCCGGAACACGAACTCGATGCCCTTGGCCGCGGCCTGCAGCCGGAACATGCCGACCAATTGGTCGAGGAAATCGGCGATGCGGACCTCGTCGCGCGACAGATAGAGGCGGCCGGCCTCGATCTTGGAAATATCGAGGATGCCGTCGATCAGGCCGGACAGGTGGTCGGCGCTGCGCTTGACGACACGGACCTGGTCGCGCGGCTTCGACGGCAGGCTGTCGTCCTGTTCGAGCAGCTGCGCATAGCCCGATATGGCGTTGAGCGGCGAGCGCAGTTCGTGGCTGAGGCCGACGACGTATCGGCTCTTGGCGAGGTTCGCGGATTCGGCGACCTCCTTGGCGCGCTGCAATTCGGCGTCGGTGCGCTGGTGGGCGCTGATTTCCTGCATCAGCAATGTGGTCTGGCGCTTGGTCTCCGCCTCTGCGGCGCGACGGCTCTGCGCGGCGAGCACAAACAGCCAGGCGACGACGCCAATGATGATGGCAAGCGCGAAGAACACCTTCCACAGCACGTTGGCGAGTTGCGCGCTGTCGCCCGGCGCCGCCGCGGAGGTTTGCAGATAGATCATCCCGAGCGCCAGGCCGACCAGACCCGCAGATGCCGTGAAGACGCCGAGATAGTGCCCGAACTGCGAATTGAGCCGCATCATGATCGCCTGCGGCAGGAGATGGCCCAACGTCGCCGACACCTGTGCCTGGACCCGCGCATGCGGCTTGCAGAGATCGTGGCAGCGTGCATCCAGCGAGCAGCACAGCGAGCAGATCGGGCCGGCATAGGCGGGACAATGCGCCATGTCTTCGGGCTCAAAGGAATGCTCGCAGATACAGCACTGGATCGACGGCAGGTCCTGCCAGGCCCGCTTGGGTTTGCGCGCGATGTAGTATTTGCCGTCGGTGGCCCAGGCGATGGCGGGGGCGGTGACGAGGGCGGCGAGCAGCGCGACAAAGGGCGACAGTGCCTTCGCGGTTGGGCCGAACAGGCCATAAAAGGCGCTGATCGACATCACGGTGGCCACCAGCATGGCGCCGACGCCGACCGGGTTGACGTCGTAGAGATGCGCGCGCTTGAATTCGATGTGCCGCGGCCGCAACCCGAGCGGTCGGTTGATGACGAGGTCCGCCACCAGCGCGCCGACCCAGGCGATGGCGACGTTGGAATACAGCGCCAGCGTCTGCTCCAGCGCCTTGTAGACACCGATCTCCATCAGCAGCAGCGCCACCATGACGTTGAACACCAGCCAGACGACGCGGCCGGGATGGCTGTGGGTCAGGCGGGAAAAGAAGTTCGACCACGCGATCGAGCCCGCATAGGCGTTGGTGACGTTGATCTTGAGCTGAGACAGGATGACGAAGGTCCCGGTCAGCGCCAGCGCGAGATCCGGCTGCGACAGCACATAGCGGAACGCCTGCAGATACATGTGCGCCGGTTCGGCGGCATGTTCGGCCGAGACGCCGTGGGTGAGGGCGAAATAGGCCAGGAACGAACCAGCCAGCAACTTCAGCGCGCCGACCACGATCCAGCCGGGGCCGGCGCACAGCATCGCGATCCACCAGGTGGTCTTCGAACTGCGCCGGTCGCGCGGCAGGAAGCGCAGGAAGTCGACCTGCTCGCCGATCTGCGCCACCAGCGAAAACACCACGGCAGCCGCCGTGCCGAACAGCAGCAGGTCGAGATGGCCGTCGGGGCTGCCGTGCTGGCCGGGAAATTCGGTCCATTGCACGAAGGATTGCCGGGACGCATAGGCGATGGCGGCGAAGGGCAACAGGTTCAGCACCGCCCAGATCGGCTGGGTCCAGAGCTGGAAGCGGCTGATCAGCGTGATGCCGTGGGTCACCAGCGGGATGATCACCACCGCCGAGATCAGGTAGCCGACCGGGCGGGGGATGTCGAAGCACATCTCCAGCGCCGTGGCGAGGATCACCGCCTCGATGGCGAAAAAGATGAAAGTGAACGAGGCATAGATCAGCGACGTCACCGTGGAGCCGATATAGCCGAAGCCGGCGCCGCGGGTCAGCAGGTCGATATCGATGCCACAGCGGGCGGCGTGATAGGCGATCGGCAAGCCGCAGCAGAAAATGATGACGCTGACCACGAGGATCGCCGCGGTAGCGTTGGTCATGCCGTAATTGATGGTGATGGTGCCGCCGATGGCTTCCAGCGCCAGGAACGAGATGGCGCCGAGCGCGGTGTTGGCGACCCGGGCGGCGGACCAGCGACGGGCGCTCTTCGCCGTGAAGCGGAGTGCGTAGTCTTCCAGGGTCTGGTTCGCGACCCACTGGTTGTATTGGCGCCTGACGCGGTCGATCCGCTGTCGCCCTGCCACTCCCAGACTCCTGCTCCGGCCGAACTACGCATCTCTGCGCGACGCGAAAACCTACGTCGGCATTTTGCGGTGCAGTATACGCGATCTCGCGTATCCGGGTAACGCGCAATCTCGGCAATCCTTGCCTCACCAATAGGCGTTCTCGAACAGTGGGGTTGAAATGTCAGACGAGAAGAAACCGGGCCTGAATTCGCCGTTGCGGCGCAAACTGCTGATGGGAATGGCAGCGCTGCCGGCCCTGACTATGCTGCCGCGCTCTTCCTTGGCGCAGGCGCCGGCCACTTCCGCCGTCAACACCACGGGCCTTGCGGTCACCGACACCGAAGTCACCGTCGGCATCCTGCATTCCGCCACGGGCACCATGGCGATCTCCGAGACCGGCTCCATCGAAGCCGAAAAGCTCGCCATCGACCAGATCAACGCCATGGGCGGCGTGCTCGGGCGCAAGATCAAGTTCATCCAGGAAGACGGCGCGTCCGACTGGCCGACCTTCGCCGAAAAGGCCAAGAAGCTTCTGGTCAACGACAAGGTCGCCGCCATCATGGGCTGCTGGACCTCGGCCTCGCGCAAGGCGGTGCTGCCGGTGATGGAGCAGTATAACGGCATGCTCTATTACCCGACCTTCTATGAAGGCCTCGAGCAGTCCAAGAATGTGATCTACACCGGCCAGGAAGCCACCCAGCAGATCCTTGCCAGCCTGGACTGGATCGCCAAGACCAAGGGCGCCAAGACCTTTTACCTGATCGGTTCGGATTACATCTGGCCGCGCACCTCGAACAAGATCGCGCGCAAGCACATCGAGAACATGCTCAAGCTGAAGGTTGTGGGCGAGGAGTATTTCCCGCTCGGCCATACCCAGTTCAACTCGGTCATCA
>JBEVEC010000251.1:0-19805 GCA_040512975.1 Tardiphaga sp.
GTTTCCTGCCTCAGCCATTTGTTTCCCTTACCTGTCCTTGAGTTTCTCTGTTTCGGTCTTGTAGGGTGGTCTTGGAATATTCTGATGCGCCGCGCGCAGCGCCGCCGACCAGCGCGAGCGCAGATCGTGGAAATAGGGTTCGCCGGCCTCGATGCGGTGGTTGAGGTCGGCCTCGCAGGCGTCCGCCCGCACCACCAGCACGTCGATCGGCAGGCCGACGCCGATGTTGGAGCGCATGGTCGAATCCATCGAGATCAGGCCGGTCTTCAGCGCCTCGTACAGCTCGACGTCGAAATGCATCGCGCGGTCGAGCACCGGCTTGCCGTATTTGTGCTCGCCGATCTGGAGATAGGGCGTGTCGGTGGTGCATTCGATGAAGTTGCCGGCCGGGTAGATCATGAACAGCCGCATCTTGGCGCCCGCGATCTGGCCGCCGAACAGGAACGAGACGTCGAAATTGATGTCCTCGGCCTCCAGCGCCTTGCCCTCGGTCTCGTTCACGTGCCGGATGGCGCGCCCGATGCGCTGTGCTGCCTGAAACATGGTGGGCGCGTTGAGCAAGGTCTCCAGTTCGCCGGTGGTGGTGTTCGCAAGCCCCTCGCTGAGGGTCGACAGCACCGACTGGCTGATGGCCAGGTTGCCTGCCGAGGCGACCGCCATGACGCACTCGCCGGGCTTGTTGAAGATATGCAGCTTGCGGAAGGTCGAGACGTTGTCGAGCCCGGCATTGGTGCGCGTGTCCGCGATCATCACCAGGCCGTCGCGCACCAGAATTCCGCAGCAATAGGTCATCGGGCGTCCTTACCCGACCAGAAGGCGTCGGCGGGAGACTTCTAGGTCATTCGGCCGGGGGGTAAAACCCCCGAATGTGGCGCAATCCGATTCTTACGGACCGGCCAGCCGGGCAAAATCGCCATCGAGCCTGGCCAGCGATCCATCGATGCGCGCGCGCTGCGCTCCGATCCAGCCGTCCTGCTCGGCCAGCGCCGCCTTCGCCGCGGCCATCATGCGCGCCATTTCCGCCGGCTGCGGGCCGCCGCTGGTGGCCCGGTTGCGGACGATGGCCACGGGGTCCAGTGTGGCGCGGAACTCCCCCTCGCTCATCGGCAGGTCGCCGCCGGGGACTTTCATCTCGGTCAGCGTGGCGGCATAGATTCGCTGCGCCTCGGCATAGGGAAAGGCGCTGGGCCGGATGTCATGCGCCTTGGCATAGTCGACGACTTCCGATGCGAAATGATGTCCGACGCGGAACGGCAGCTTGTATTGCCGCATCAGCACATCGGCGATTTCCTGCGAGGCGGTCCAGTCGCTGTCGAGTTCGTCCAGGGCCCGTTGCGGATCGATCACCAGCGCGTTGAGAATGCGGTCCCAGCCGGCCAGCACGCGGCTGGCGCCGCTCAGCACCGCGGCGTTGTCGCCAACGTTCTTGGCGTCGTTCATGCCCGGCGGAATGTTGTGCGCTGCGATGGCGCGGCCGATGCCCAGGGTCACGACGTTCGACGCCTGTCCGCGCACGTCGTTCAGCAGTCCGGGATTGCGCTTTTGCGGCATCGAGCTGGAGACATAAGTGTTGCCGCCGCCTTCCTGCAGCAGGATCCAGGGGCGCGGCTCGGCATATTGCACCAGGACGTCCTGGATGAAGGCGCCGGTATGCAGTGCGATTTCGGTCGTCACCGCACCGAGCTCGACGGGCAGCTCGGTGGCGGAAATCTGCGAGGCATCGTAGGCATTGTCCACCAGCGCCGCGAAGCCGAGATAGCCGGCCATGCGGTTGCGATCCAACGGCCAGCTGGTGCCGTTGAGCACGGTGGTGCCCATCGGCGAACGATCCACCCGGGCATACAGCTGCCGCAGCCGTTCCGCATCGCGCTGCAGGCCCGCGACGTGGCCGAGCAGATAGTGGCCATAGCTGTTGGGCTGGGCGGCGACGCCATTGGTGTAATTGGGCACGATGGTGGCGGCGTGAGTCTCCGCCAGCTTCACCATGGTGGCTGTTGTCTTGTGCAACTGCTCCGCCAGATTCAGCAGGCCCTCGCGGATGATGGCCGCGCGCACGGTGGCCAGCATGTCCTGGCTGGAGCGCCCGGCATGCAGCAGCGTCGCCTCGACCCCGGCGGCGTCGATCAGCAATGGCTCGAAGGTGATGACCAGGGTCGGACGCTTGCCGCCGGGCTGATCGCCGGCCTGCAGCACCGTGCGCAGTCCCGCCGCAATGTGGGGCGCCAGAGCGCGGTCGAGCAGACCTTCATCGGTGTTGATGACGGCGCTGGCCTTGTTGATCTCGCCCAGCCAGAAGAACTCGTCATGCTTCGGTGGTGTCTGCGCCAGGGCAGGGAAGATCAATGCCGGAAAGACCATGGCCGATAGCAGCAGAGCTCCGAAACGGATTGTCTTGTTACGCATGTTTCACCTGTCGAAACTTCTGGACGCGCCTTTCATACGCCCGACCGCAGCCCTCAAGCCAGAGACGTCCGACATGGCTTCGCGAATGCAGGGCGCCTACGACTGGCTCTGGCTTTGGCTCTGCGACGGCCGGTTGCCGGCCTGTTCGACCGAGACGTGCACGGTGAGCGTCTCCATGCCGCCGCCGTAGCGGGTGCCGCGGACCGGGGCGGCGCCGAGATAATCGAGGCCGATGGCAATGCGGGCATGGGCATCGGTGGTGCAGATGGCATTGGCGGGGTCGAAGCCGACCCAGCCGAGATCGGGCACATAGGCCTCGGCCCAGGCGTGGCCGGCCTGCTGCTGGCTCTCGCCGTCGGCGCGCCAGAAATGTCCGGAGACGAAGCGCGCCGGCACGCCGCCGGCGCGGGCGCAGGCTAGGAAGATATGTGCGTAATCCTGGCAGACGCCGCGCCGGCCGGTGAAGGCTTCGCTGGCCGAGGTGCCGGTGTTGGTCGGGTCGGAATCGAAGGTCATGTGCTCGTTGATCGCCATCATCAGCGTATGCAGGTAGCCAAGCACGTCGGTCTCCGCATTCGGCGACAGGCCGCGCACAAAACTCTGCATGGCCGGATTGGCTTCGGTGAGCGGGGTCTGGCGCAGGAAGAAGCTGGGCGGGAAGCGCTCGTCGGTGCCGCGGAGCACGCCGCCGGTGTCCTGTGTGTCGATCAGGCCCGCGGCACTGATGACGAGCTCGGACACCGGACCGTAGGTCAGCACATGGGTGACGTTGCCGAACGCATCCTCGTGCAGGTCGAGGCGCGAGTCGGTGGAGACGTCGATCTGCCACTCGGCAATGTACTGGCCGTCATGGCCGCCGGGCGTCATCCGCAGGATCTGGATCACGCCGGACGCCGGCGGCTCGTAGCGATAGGTTGTGGTGTGGCTGATACGCAGGCGCATGGCGAAAAAGTCCGATTCTCGAGAGCCGGACGCTAGCTCAGATCAGGTATTGTTTGGCGATGATTTCGCCGAGCCGGGCGTTGTCCGCAATGAATTCCTGGATGAATTCATGCAACCCGTGCTGGAAGATGTCGTTCATGTTGCTGTGTTCGAGCCGGTTGCGCACGCCGCGCGCGTGGCGCTGGGCGGCGCCCTGGCGGCCGTAGTCGACGCCGATCTGGTCGAGGTTGCGCACCAGGTTGCCGTAGCAGGAGGCCAACGAGCGCGGCAGCGTGTCGTTGAGGATCAGGAGGTCGGCGATCAGCCAGGGTTTCAGAGTCTCGCGATAGACCCAGTGATAGGCCGTCAGCGCCGACACCGAGCGCAGGATCGAGGTCCACTGGTAGTAATCCAGCGGCCCGCCGACATGCTCGTCTTCCGGCAGCAGCAGATGATATTTGACGTCCAGGATGCGCGCGGTGTTGTCGGCGCGCTCCAGATGCAGGCCAAGGCGAGAGAACCAGTAGGCGTCGTTGCGCAGCATCGTGCGGTAGGCCGAGCCGTCGAAGCGCAATGAGGTTTCCTGCACGAAGCGCAGGAAGCGCGCGAGTTGTTCCCGGGTCTTGGCGCCGCCGCTCCAGGCCTCCTGCAATTCGAGCCAGGCCGAATTGATGGTGTCCCACATCTCGCCGGTCAAAGCGGTGCGGACCGAACGCGAATTCAGCCGCGCGTTCTCGATGCAGTTGCGGATCGAGGAGGGGTTGTCGACGGAGAAGGCGAGATAGTCGACCACGCCGGCTTCGTCGGCGACCTCGTGGGAGCTGTAGTAACCGGCGCTGACGCCGGCGGTGAGCAGGGCGGAATCCCATTCATTGGTCTGTCCGGTATAGGTCGTCGGCAGCGCGGTGACGCGCAGCGTCGCCTCGATGGTGCGCGCGAGATATTCGGCGCGTTCAACGTAGCGGGCCAGCCAGTACAGGTTCTCGGCGGTGCGGGACAGCATGGGCGACGGGCGTCTTTCTCAAAAACCAAATTGCGTTTGAAGCAGTCTCGCGAAAACAAGCATCTTCAATCGTCCAGAATCCATGTGTCCTTGGTGCCGCCGCCCTGGCTGGAATTCACCACCAGCGAGCCTTCCTTCAGCGCCACGCGGGTCAATCCGCCGGCGACGATGTTGACGCTCTTGCTGCCGGTCAGGACGAAGGGCCGCAAATCGACGTGGCGCGGGGCGAGGCCGGACTCGGTGCAGGTCGGGCAGGTCGACAGCGCCAGCGTCGGCTGGGCGATGAACCCTTCCGGCTCGCGCTTCAGCTTGTCGCGGAACGCCTCGATGGTGGCCTTGCTGGAGGCGGGTCCAATCAGCATGCCGTAGCCGCCGGAGCCGTGCACTTCCTTGACCACGAGCTCGGCGAGATGGTCGAGCACGTAAGCGAGGTCGCCGGGTTCGCGACAACGCCAGGTCGGCACGTTCTTCAGGATCGGCTCCTCGCCGAGATAGAATTTCACGATCTCCGGCATGTAGCTGTAGATCGCCTTGTCGTCGGCGATGCCGGTGCCGACCGCATTGGCCAGCGTGACGTTGCCGGCCATGTAGGCCGACATCAGCCCGGGCACGCCAAGCGCCGAATCCGGGCGGAAGGTGAGGGGGTCGAGGAAGTCGTCATCGACGCGGCGATAGATCACGTCGACGCGCTTCAGCCCCTCGGTGGTGCGCATGAAGACCTCGTCGTTCTTGACGATGAGGTCGCGGCCCTCGACCAGCTCAACGCCAAGCTTGTCGGCGAGAAACGAGTGCTCGTAATAGGCGGAGTTGTAGACGCCGGGCGTCATCAGCGCGACGGTAGGCTCCGTCGAGGCCGAGCGCGGCGCGACCGAGCGCAGGCAGGACAGCAGCTCGTCGGGATATTTCTCGACCGGCGCCACGCGGTGCCGCGCGAACAGGTCAGGAAACAGCCGCATCATGATCTCGCGGTTCTCCAGCATGTAGGAGACGCCGGAGGGCGTGCGGGCATTGTCCTCGAGCACATAGAACTCGTTCGGATCGGTGCGGACGATGTCGATGCCGGCGATGTGGACATAGACGTCGTGGGGGACGTCCTGGCCGTTCATCTCCGGGCGGAACACGGGGTTCTGGAAGATCAGGTCGTCGGGGATCAATCCAGCGCGCAGGATATCGCGACCGTGATAGATGTCCTTCAGGAACATGTTGATGGCGCGGGTGCGCTGCTTCAGTCCCTTTTCCAGCAGTGTCCATTCCTTGCCCGAGAAGATGCGCGGAATCACGTCGAAGGGGATCAGGCGCTCGGTGGATTCGGAATCGCCGTAGACCGCGAAGGTGATGCCGATGCGGCGGAACAGCAGCTCGGCTTCCTGCCGGCGATGCTCGAGCGCCTCGGGCGGCGTCTCCTTGAGCCAGCGGGAGAGTTCTTCATAGGCCGGGCGAAGTTCGCCCAAGGGGCCGTTCATTTCATCGAACGCGACTGCCATGTATCCTGACTGTGTTTCGAGACCATGCGCGAGAGATTGCACGACTAAACGAGATGGTAGCAAGGGGCGGGCCAGCCTGATTTGCATCCGGCGTGCGCAATTCGTATGAAACCACCGAAAAGCTGCCTGAAATTACGGCTGGACGCTGCACGTTTCGGCAGCAAAACCCCGTGACATCAGGGTCTTGCCTGCGCATGGTCGCGGGATTGGTGAGGGACGAGATATGAGCGACATCGTAACGGCAGGCATCCTGGTGATTGGCGACGAGATTCTCTCGGGGCGGACCAAGGACAAGAACATCGGCTTCATCGCCGAATACCTCACCAATATCGGCATCGACCTGAAGGAAGTCCGGGTGGTGTCCGACGACGAGCCCGAGATCATCGCGGCGCTCGACGCGCTGCGTCACCGCTACAACTACGTTTTTACCACAGGCGGCATCGGGCCGACCCATGACGACATCACCGCCGATGCGGTGGCCAAGGCGTTCGGGGTCAAGATCGACCACCACCCCGAAGTGGTCGCGCGTTTCCAGGAGCGGTTCGGCGACGACCTCAACGAAGCCCGGCTGCGCATGGCGCGGATCCCGGACGGCGCCGACCTGATCCAGAGCGCGACCATCCTGGCGCCGGGCTTCAAGATCGACAACGTCATCGTCATGGCCGGGGTGCCGTCGATCATGCAGGCGATGATGGACATCGTGTCGCCGAAGCTGAAGGCCGGCGTGCGCATGCTGTCCGACACCGTGAAGGCCAATGCGCGGGAAGGCGACGTCGGCGGCCCGCTGCGCGAACTCGCCAAGGCGCACCCCGACGCGATCATCGGAAGCTATCCGTTCACCGACGACGCGGGCAAGCCGAACACCAATCTGGTGGTGCGCTCGCGCGACCAGGGCAAGCTGGACGCGGCGATGGACGCCGTGAAGGCGATGCTGGCGACCATCGGCGCGCCGAAGTAACGGGGAAGGGGCTTGAACGACATGGCGGAGCATCCGGAATTGAGCGCACAGGAACGCGCCGGCAAGGCGTTCCCGGTGTCGTGGGACCAGTTTCACCGCGACTGCCGCGCGCTGACCTGGCGGCTGAACAGCGTGGGCCCGTTTGCGGCGATCATTGCCGTCACCCGCGGCGGACTGGTGCCCGCGGCCATCGTGGCGCGCGAGCTCGGCGTCCGCATCATCGAGACCGTCTGCATCGCCAGCTACGACCACAACAAGCAGGGCACGCTGCAGGTGCTGAAAGGCATCTCCGAGGAAACCGCGAAGCTCGGCGGCGGCACCGGAAAGGGCCTGCTGATCATCGACGACCTCGTGGACACCGGCAAGACCGCGCGCATGGTGCGCGACATGCTGCCCGACGCCCATTTCGCCACGGTCTATGCCAAGCCGATGGGCCGCCCGCTGGTGGACACCTTCATCACCGAGGTGTCGCAGGACACATGGATTTTCTTTCCGTGGGATCTGGGCCTGAGTTTCCAGCCGCCGATGCGCGACGGCGCAGCCTAATTCACTGACTGTCGTCACCCGCGAAAGCGGGTGACCCAGTATTCCAGGGCACCCGCTTTGATCCACGAGCGCCCTGGGATACTGGGTCGCCCGGTCGAGCCGGGCGATGACAGCAGAATGCGCGGAGGGTACCATGCCGCTGCAGAACCGCGTCACCCCCTTCGGCGACATCGTGGCCACCTCCGCGCGCGGGATGTTCACCGGCAACCGCGGCATCATCCATGACCCTGCGACCAAAACCCTCCTCAACCGACGCTGGTCCAGTCCCGCCTGGATCACCTGCACCTGCAACTTTCGCGGCCGCCGCCGCGATGTGATGGCGACACGGAGCTGGACCGAACTGTTCTTCCTCGACGAGGCCACATCGTTCGCGGCGGGACACCGGCCGTGCTTCTTCTGTCGCCGTGATGACGCCAACCGGTTTCGCGCGGCGTGGGAGGCTGGCAACGGCATCGCAGGCGTGAAGGCGAGCGAGATCGATGCCGCTCTACATCGCGAGCGGATGGATGGCCGTGCAAAGCGGCTGCACCCGTTGCCCTGCGCAATCAAGGAATTGCCCGACGGCGCGATGGTCGCGGCCAACAGCGAGAGCTATCTGGTATCGCACGGCAAGCTGCTGCGATGGTCGTTCAGCGGATATCTAGCCCTCGGCGGCGTGCCGAACGATCCCATGCTGCTCACGCCGCCGTCGACAATCCATGCGCTTCGCGCAGGCTATCGGGTGAGTCTCCACCTTACGCAAGACGCTCTCTAGCCAGCTTCGCGCCGGCGCCGAGCGCCTTCAGCTTCGCCTCGGCAATATCACGATGCATCGGGGCCATGCCGCAATTGGTCGTGGCGGTGATGTTGGCCTTCGGCACGTGCTTCATGACGGCCTCGATGGTCGCGACGACGTCCTCCGGCGTCTCGACCTCGTCGCTGGCGACGTCGATCACGCCGGCCTGCACGATCTTGCCCTTCAGCAGCGCCAGCAATTCCAGCGGCACGCGCGAGTTGCGGCATTCGATCGCGACCTGCTGGATCGGCGAGGCGTCGATCGCCGGGAAGATCTGCTCGTATTGCCGCCACTCGCTGCCCAGCGTGTCCTTCCAGTCGGTGTTGGCCTTGATGCCGTAGCCGTAGCAGATGTGCACGGCGGTGGCGCAGGTCAGGCCCTGCGCGGCGCGCTCCAGCGCCTTGACGCCCCAGTCGGCGGCCTCGTCCATGAAGACGTTGAAGGCGGGTTCGTCGAACTGGATCATGTCGACGCCGTCGGCCTGCAGCGCCAGCGCTTCCTCGTTGAGCAATTCCGCAAAGGCGAAGGCCATCTTGACGCGATCGCCGTAATAGCTGTCCGACAGCGTATCGATGATGGTCATCGGGCCGGGCAAAGTGAACTTCAGCTTGTTGCTGGTGTGCCCGCGCGCGGCCTTCGCTTCGAAGGCGTGGACGCGGCCCTTGAGCTGCAGCGGCGCGATCACCTGCGGCACCATGGCTTTGTAGCGGTCCTTCCGGATGCCCATCTCGACCTTGTGGGCGAAATCGATACCGTCGACCTTTTCCAGGAAGCCGTGCACGAAATGCTGCCGCGCCTGTTCGCCCTCGGTGACGATGTCGATGCCGGCGTCTTCTTGCACCTTCACCGCCAGCAGCGTGGCGTCGCGCTTGGCGCGCTGCAATTCGTCGCCGGACGAGCGCCAGGTCGGCCACAGCTTGTTGGGCTCGGCGAGCCATTCGGGTTTCGGCAGCGAGCCGGCGATGGTGGTCGGGAAAAGCATGGCGGTCCTCCGGTGTTTTGCGGTCTATCTGCCATGTCCCGCGACCGGCGTATATGGCGTTGGCGCAGGCCGTGCGGCGGCGCTAGGATCGCGCAAAACCGCGCGAGGAAACCATGATCGACCTGCATTATGCGCCGACGCCGAACGGCTGGAAGATCACGATCATGCTGGCGGAATGCGGGCTGCCCTATACGGTGGTGCCGATGCAGCTCGGCCGTGGCGACCAGCACAAGCCGGATTTCCTGAAGCTCAGTCCGAACGGGCGCATGCCGGCAATCGTCGACCGGGCGCCTGCGGATGGCGGCGCCGCCATCACGATCTTCGAGAGCGGTGCGATCCTTTTTTATCTGGCAGAGAAATCCGGCCGCCTGATGCCGGCCGATATCCGTGGCCGCTTCGACGTGACGCAATGGCTGATGTGGCAGATGGCGGGGCTCGGCCCGATGCTCGGTCAGAACGGGCATTTCCAGCTCTACGCGCCGGAGAAGATTCCCTATGCCATGGACCGCTACATGCGCGAGGCGAAGCGGCTCTACGGCGTGCTCGACGCACATCTCGGCGATGGCCGAGAGTATATCGCCGGCGATTATTCCATCGCCGACATTGCCTGCTTCCCATGGATCATGACCCACAAGGCGCAGGGCTTGTCGCTGGACGAGTGGCCGCATCTGAAGCGCTGGTTCGCGCTGCTGCGGGCACGGCCGCAGGTTCAGGCAGGGCTCGCCGTCGGCAAGCGCCCGCGCGAGCCGATGGACGAGCAGGCGCGAAAAATCATGTTCGGCGTGGACGCGCCGTCCCATGCGCAGCAGCAGCAGTCCACCCCTCGGCGTCATCGCCCGGCTTGACCGGGCGACCCCGTATTCCGCGAGGCTGATGATGAACACTGACCTCGCGGAATACTGGGTCACCCGCTTTCGCGGGTGATGACGTTTGTTATTGGGAAGACGCTGCGGCCAACAAAATGTGAGGAAACACCCGATGATCGAATTCTTCTTCGACTGCTCCAGCCCCTGGACATATCTCGCCTTCCACAACATCCAGCCGCTGGCGCAGGAATTCGGCGAGGAGATATCGTGGCGGCCGATCCTGGTCGGCGGCATCTTCAATACGATCAATCCCAGCGTCTATGCCTCGCGCGAGACGCCGGTGCCCGCCAAGGCGCGCTACATGAAGAAGGATCTCGGCGACTGGGCACGCTCGGCCGGCCTCGCGATCAAGATGCCGCCGACGGTGTTTCCCGTGAACAGCGTCAAGGCGATGCGCGGCTGCATCTGGCTGCAGCAGGAGAGGCCCGAGACGATGCTGCCGTTCACGCGCGCGGTGTTCGAGGCCTATTGGGGCGACGACCGGGATATTTCAAAGGACGACGTGCTGGCCGAGATCTGTGCACGCTGCAGCATCGACGCCGCGGCGCTTTTCGCGGGCATCGGCCAGCAGGCCGTCAAGGACCAGCTCAAGGCCAACACCGATGAGGTCATCGCGCGCGGCGGCTTCGGCTCGCCCACGATTTTTCTCGGCGCGACCGACATGTATTTCGGCAATGACCGGCTGCCGCTGATCCGCGAGGCGCTGCAACGCCGCGTGAGCGCCTGATGCCGCGGGCGATCGTCTGCCGCGAACTTGGGCCGCCGGAAACCCTGCGGCTCGACGCGTTCGCATCGCTGCCGCTGCAGCCCGGCCAGGTGCGCGTTGCGGTGCACGCGGCAGGCATCAATTTCCCCGACATCCTGATGGCGGCTGGTGAGTATCAACTGAAGCCGGACCTGCCGTTCACCCCGGGCATGGAGGCGGCGGGCAACGTCAGCGAGATCGCCGGTGATGTAGCGGGCGTCGCGGTGGGCGACCGCGTCATGGTCAAGCTGCGCCACGGCGGCTATGCCGATGAGGCCGTGGTGACGCCGGGGCAACTCACGCCGCTGCCGCGGACCTTCGACTATGCCGAGGGCGCCACATTTCTGGCCGCGCACGGCACCGCGCATCATGCGCTGGTCGATCGCGCGCAGCTCAAGCCCGGCGAGGTCCTGCTCGTGCACGGCGCCGGCGGCGGTGTCGGTCTGGCCGCCGTCGAGATCGGCAAGCTGCTGGGGGCGACGGTCATCGCGGCAGCGTCATCCGAGGGCAAGCTCGCCGCGGCCAGGGCGCGCGGTGCCGATCACGGAATCCTGTGCGAGATGGAGCCGTTCCGGGACGCCGTCAAACGCATCACCGACGGGCGCGGCGCCGACGTGGTGTTCGATCCCGTCGGCGGCGACGTGTTCGCGCAGAGCCTGCGCTGCATCAACTGGGGCGCGCGGCTGCTGGTGATCGGATTTACGGGCGGCGTCGGCGTGGCCCGGACCAATCTCGTGCTGATCAAGGGTGCCAGCGTGCTCGGCGTCCGCGCCGGGGAGGCGGCGCGGCGCGATCCGGCGCTCGGCGATGCACGGATGCGGCAGTTGCTGGCCTGGGCGGAGGCGGGGCAGGTCCGCCCTCACGTGTCGCACCGGTTGCCGCTCGCCGATGTCGCGACGGCGATGCGGCTGCTCATCGACCGCAAGGCGATCGGCCGCGTGGCACTGATGATGGACTAGCTATTTGTAGTCCCGCTCGTCCCACCATGGGAAGTAATCCGGCATGTCCGTCGAGACTTTGTTCTTGAACGCTGCCGGGCGCTTTTCCAAAAACGCCGTGACGCCTTCCTTGACGTCCTCCGAGCGGCCGCGGGCGTAGATGCCGCGGCTGTCGATCTTGTGCGCTTCCATCGGATCGTCGGCGCCCATCATGCGCCACATCATCTGGCGGATCAGCGCGACGGAGACCGGCGCGGTCTTGTCGATGAAGCTGCGCGCCAGTTCGCGTGCCGCCGGCAGCAGGTCGTCGGGCGGCACGACTTTGCTGACAAGCCGGCCGGCGAGAGCCTCCTGCGCGGGAAACACGCGGCCGGAAAAGCACCATTCCAGCGCCTGCGCAATGCCGACCAGCCGCGGCAGGAACCAGCTCGAGCAGGCCTCCGGCACGATGCCCCGCTGCGAGAACACGAAGCCGAACCGCGCGTTTTCCGAGGCGATGCGGATGTCCATGGCGAGCTGCATGGTGGCGCCGATGCCGACGGCCGGGCCGTTGACGGCGGCGATCACCGGCTTCAGGCATTTGAAGATGCGCAATGTCACCTGGCCGCCGCCGTCGCGCGCGAGGGGATCGCTGTAATCGACGCGGCCGTCGGCGAGGCGCTTTACCGGCCCGCGCTTGGCGTCGCGGTCGAACGTGTCGGCGCCCGACGACAGGTCGGCGCCGGCGCAAAAGCCTCGTCCGGCGCCGGTGACGATGATGGCGCGGACACCGTCGTCGGCATCGGCCTTGTCGAAAGCGTCGATCAGCTCGGCCTGCATCGTGGGATTATAGGCGTTGAGCTTGTCGGGGCGGTTGAGGGTGATGGTGAGGATCTGGTCCTCGACGTCGTAGAGGATGGTCTCGTAGGCCATGTGGTTTCGCTCCCGGGTTTGTTTTTTTATTTATTGCCGCAGTGTCACTGCCGGGCTTGACCCGGCAATCCATCATTCTGAACAAGATGGATGCGCGGGTCGAGCCGCACATGCCGTTCGTTGTGGGGCTACGACTATGCCTCCGGCGGCGTCGGCCATGGCCTTTGCGGGCCGCGGATGCCCTCGAAGAATTTTGCCATCTTCAGCACGCCCAGATCATCGAAGCGGCGGCCGGCGATCTGCAACCCGATGGGTAAGCCCTTGGCGCTGAAGCCGGCATTGACCGACGCGGCGGGATTTTCCGCCATGTTCCACGGCACGGTGTAGCCAATATGTTCGAGCGGGCGCTGCGCGTCGTTGGTGGGCGAGGGCAGCTCGGCCGCGTAGCTCACGATCGGCGCCACCGGCGAGATCATGTAGTCGAGATCGGCAAAGGCCTTTGCCGCATTGGCGCGGATCGCCATGGTGCAGTTGAAGCCGCGGATCACATCGCTGCCTGACAACTCTGCGCCGCCTTTGGCCCAATCGTAGATGAAGGGCAGGATCTTCGCTTGCGTGTCCGCAGGCAGCTTGGAGATGTCGTCCCATGAGCGCGCGCGCCAGAACGCGTCGAGCCCGACCAGATGATCGCCGTTCATTACCCACGGCACTTCGATGATGTAGGCGCCGGCCGCTTCGAAAGCCTCGGCGGCAGCGCGCACTGTCTCGCGCACCTCGCTGTCGAGGGGCAGGCCGAAATCGATATCGAGGGTGAGGCCGATACGCAAACCCTTCGGCGAAACGCCGCCGAGTTCGGTCCACGCGATGTCGGCGGGCGGTAGGCTCATGCCGTCGCGGCCATCGGGCAGCGACAGCACGCTCATCATCAGCGCGGTGTCGTCGATGGTGCGCGTCATCGGCCCGGCGCAGCGGCCGACATAGGGCGGATCGATCGGCACGCGGCCAAGACTTGGCTTCAGCGTGGCGAGGCCGCACCAGGCGGCGGGCAGCCGCACCGAGCCGCCGATATCGGTGCCGAGGTGCAGCGGGCCATAGCCCGCGGCACCGGCGGCGCCGGCGCCGGCCGAGGAGCCGCCGGGGTTCTGCGTCAGGTCCCAGGGATTGCGCGTCAGCGGATGGAAGCTGGAGGCGCCCGACGACAGCATGCCGTAATCGGGCATGGTGGTCTTGGAGAAGATCACCGCGCCGGCCTCGCGCAGCCGCGCGGCAGGCGGCGCGTCAACCGCCGCGGGCACCAGCGTGGTCGCGGCGGTGCCGAGCGGAATCGCAACGCCCTCGGTGGCGATGTTTTCCTTCAGCGTGGTGGGCACGCCGTCGAGCGGGCAGACCGGCGCGGCCTTCGCCCAGCGTTCGGTCGACGCCTTCGCGACGGCGCGGGCGCCGTCGGGATCGAAGGCATAGAGCGCCTGGGCGTGCGGCTCCCAGGCCGCGACATGCGCGAGCACGTCGTCCAGCGCCTCGCTCGGCGAGAACGTTTTTGCCTTGAAGCCGGCGATCAGCTCGACCGCCGACATGTCATGGAGTGCGGTGGCCTTGCTGATCCCGTCGCTCATGGCTTAGACCGGCAGCCGGGTTTCAATGATGCGCGCGAACATGCTGGCACCGATCGGCAGGATCTTGTCGTCGAGATAGAAGCCGGGATTGTGCACCGGCACCGAGCCCTCGTGGCCGACCCAGAAATAGGCGCCGGGGACGGCGTGCAGCATGTCGGCGAAATCCTCCGAGCCCATCTTCGGCTTGGAGCGCGTGATCGTGTTTTCGTCGCCGACCACGCTGCGCGCCACAGCCTCGACCACCTTGGAATGCTCCTCCTGATTGACCAGCACGCTGAAGCCGTCGCGGATGTCGACGGTGATCTCGCAGGCAAACGCGGTCGCCATGCCGGCGGCCAGCGCGCGCATGCGCTCGCGGATCTGCAGGCGGACCTTTTCGGAGAAGCAGCGCACGGTGCCGCACAGTTTCGCGTCATCGGGAATGACGTTGTAGGCCGAGCCCGAATGGATCTGGGTGATCGACAGCACGGCGGACTCGAACGGGTTGACGTTGCGGCTGACGATCGACTGCATCGCCTGGCCGAGGGTCATGGCGATGATCACCGGGTCCTTGGAGCGTTCCGGCTGCGCGCCATGGGCGCCGTAGCCCTTGATGTGGATGTCGAAGAAATCGGCGGCGGCCATCGCCGGGCCGGGGAAGATGCCGACTTCGCCGTGGTTCATGTCGGGCGCGTTGTGCAGGCCGTAGATCTCGTCGCAGGGAAACTGCTTGAACAACCCGTCCTTGATCATCGCGCGGGCGCCGCCGAGGCCCTCTTCGGCGGGCTGGAAGATGAAATGCACGGTGCCGTCGAAAGTGCGGGTTTCGGCGAGATAGCGCGCGGTGCCGAGCAGCATGGTGGTGTGGCCGTCATGGCCGCAGCCGTGGAAGCGGCCGGGGATGGTGGAGCGGAACGGCAGGTTGGTGTTCTCCTCCATCGGCAGCGCGTCCATGTCGGCGCGCAGGCCGATGCGCCGGGCGCCGGCGCCCGTGCCCGGCAGCGTGCCGACCACGCCGGTGCCGCCGAGGCCGCGATGCACCTCGACGCCCCAGCTCGCCAGCTTGTCGGCGACGATGCCGGAGGTGCGGACCTCCTCGAAGCCGACCTCCGGATGCGCATGCAGGTCGCGGCGGATGGCGGTGAGTTCATCGGCAAAAGCGTCAATGCGTTCAAGTGTGGGCATGAAATATCCGTTAGGGCACGAGGGCAGGTGAAGAGGTGTTCGGCGCAAAAGGTTCGCCATTAGGCTTCAGGCGGATGCCGGGGCGCAAGTGCTTCCACGGCAGTACCGAGGTATCCGCCGGCATCGCGCCCGGCGCGGCGCAGATCAGCAACTGGCCGGCGATCGGCTCGAAATCGGCGCGGAAATGCACCGAGCTCTTGTTGACCAGGATGTTCTGCTCGGTGGGCTCGATGCCGACATAGCGATACATCGCCTGGTCGGCGAGCTGGGCCTTGTGCGAGCCGACCACGACGCGGACGTCGTCGATGCGCAGGCAGGCGGATGGGCCCATGTCCATGTCGCGGCCGCCGTAATAGGGGCCCTTGGCGACGAATTTGCCGTCGGACAGCTGTTCGACCACGAACGTATTTTCGTAAGGCGCATCGCCGGGGATGCCGGACTTGCCGCCGATCGACAGCGTCACCGTGGCGCCTTCGCCGGCGGCGTGCGCGGCGGCTGCCGCGGCGGGATCGTAGATCACGCCGGTGGCGGCCTTGATGGCCTTGTTCCTCACCAGCGCGCGCAGCATGCCTGTGGTGTCGCTGTCGCCGCCGGCGCCGGGATTGTCCTGGGTGTCGGCGATCACCACCGGCTTGGTCAGCGTCGTCGCCAGCTCCATCGCATGCAGCACGCCTTCGTCGGGCTGATAGATCGTGCCGTCGAAATCGTCCTCGTGGCCCATCACCAGCTTGACCACGGTGTCGGCCGCGGCGTCGGCGTCGGCCTGGGTCACGCCATAGGCGAACACGCTCGGGCCGCAGTCCTTGAAGTCGGCAGCCGGGAAGCCCGGGCAGAACGACAGCGTCGGCACCTGATCGTGTTCGATCGCCGCAAGCTTCTGATAGATGCCTTTGGTCGGCTCGTCATTGGTGCACTGCCAGCTGATCGGAATCAGGAACGGCAGTTGGCGGAACGCCTTTGCAAAACGGTTGCCGTCCAGCAGCAGCGCCATATGGCGCGCGCAGGCGCGGCCGGTGTCGGCCATGTCGACATGGGGATAGGTGCGATAGGCGATCAGTGCGTCAGTGTATTCAACGCATTCGGGCGAGATGTTGCCGTGCAGGTCGAGGCTGACGACGAACGGGATGTCCGGGCCGATCACTGCGCGGACGCGGCGGGCGATCTCGCCTTCGCCGTCGTCGAGATGTTCGGTGACCATGGCGCCGTGCAGGTCGAGATAGACGGCATCGAGCGGCATCGCGTTTTTGATGCCGTCGATCATCTCGCCGACGATGCGCTCAAAGGCATCCTCGGTGACATGGGCCGAGGGGCTGGCGCCGCAGGCGATGGTCGGGATCAGCTCCCAGCCGCGCGCCTCGGCGTCCTCGACAAAGCCGGCCAGGCCGACATTGATGCCGCGCATGACCTTCAGCACGTCGGCGCCGTGTGTCATCGACGGCCAGCCGCCGCCATGCACGAAGGCTTCATAGGTGGCTTTGGTGGGCGCGAAAGTGTTGGTCTCGTGGAGAAAGCCGCCGATGGCGATACGGGTCATGAAGTCATTCCAGTTTGAACAAGGTCGTCATTCCGGGATGCATTTCGGACGGCGCAGCCGGCCGAAATGCAGACCCGGAATCTCGTCGTGATGAACACGCTGGGATTCCAGGTTCGCGACCGCCTTTCGGCGTTCGCGCCCCGGAATGACGGATGGGGCTAGACCGCGGCCGGAATGGCGTTCGAGCCGTCCACCGCGCGAAAGTTGGCGAAATCCCATCCTCGTCCGGGGGCCGCGTCAAGCAGCTGTCGCGTATAGGGCTGCTGCGGATTTGTGAGGACTTCCGCGGCGGGACCCTGTTCCACAACCCGGCCGAGCTGCATCACCGCGACCTCGTCGCAGATTTGCGCGGCCACGCGCAGGTCGTGGGTGATGAACAGGATGGCGATGCCGAGCCGGGTCTGGATGTCGTCGAGCAGCCGCAGCACCTGCGCCTGCACCGAGACGTCGAGCGCGGAGACGGCCTCGTCGGCCACCAGCACCTCGGGCTCGAGCGCGATGGCGCGCGCGATGGCGATGCGCTGGCGCTGGCCGCCGGAGAACTGGTGCGGGTAGCGCGACACGGCGTCGGGCGGCAGGTCAACGAGCTCGAGCAGCTCGCGCGCCTTGGCCATCGCCGCGGAATGCTTGACGCCGAAATTGACCGGCCCTTCGCAGATCGATTCACCGATGGTGATACGCGGGTTCAGCGAACGATACGGATCCTGGAACACGATCTGGATCTTCTTGCGGTGCGGCTGCAGCGGGCGGCGCGAGAGATCCGAGATCTCGCGGCCGGCGCGGCGGATGCCGCCCGAGGTCGGATCGATCAAGCGCACGATGCAGCGCGCCACGGTGGACTTGCCGGAGCCGCTCTCGCCGACGATGCCGAGGGTGCGGCCCTTGCGCAGGGTCAGCGTGACGTCCTTGGCGGCATGGACCTCGCGCGGTTTGCCGAAGAAGGAGCGCTCGCGATAGACCTTGCCGAGTTCGTTGGCTTCCAGCACCACCGGATTGAAGCCGACCTCGACGCGGGCGGCGCGCGGCACCAGGCTCGGCACCGCGGACAACAGGTTGCGCGTGTAATCCATGGTCGGCGACGTCAGGATGCCCTGCAGCGTGCCGGTCTCGACGAGGCGGCCCTGGCGCATCACGGCGACGCGGTCGGCGATCTCGGCGACCACGCCCATGTCGTGGGTGATGAACAGCACGGCGGTGCCGTGGTCCTTCTGCAGGTCGCGGATCAGGGTCAGGATCTGCTTCTGCGTGGTGACGTCGAGCGCCGTGGTCGGCTCGTCGGCAATCAGCAGCTTCGGCTCCAGCACCAGCGCCATCGCGATCATGATGCGCTGGCGCTGGCCGCCGGACAGGCGGTGCGGATAGGACGCGAAGATGCGCTTCACGTCGGGCAGGCGGACCTGCTCCATCATCTCCAGAATGCGCGCGCGGCGTGCCGAGGCGCCGAGATTGGTGTGGGTGCGCAGCACCTCGTCGATCTGGCGGCCGACCGGCACAACGGGATTGAGCGCCGTCATCGGCTCCTGGAAGATCATCGCCATCCGCGTCGCGCGCAATTCGCGCAGGCGGCGGTCGCTGGCTTCAAGCACGTTCTCGCCGACCAGCGTGATGCTGCCGCCGGTGACTTTCAGCGAATCCTTCGGCAGCAGCCCCATGGTGGACAGCGAGGTCACCGACTTGCCGGAGCCGCTCTCGCCGACCACGCACAGCGTCTCGCCCTCGCGCACCTGCAGCGAGATGCCGTCGATGATCTTCTTGCCCTTGCCGTCCTTGCCGACGGCCACCGAAAGGTTCTGGATGTCGAGGACGACGGGACGCGTGTTTACGGGCGTGTTCATGTTGAGGTTTACCGCGTCAGCCACTTGCGTCTCGTTCACTTGCCGCTCTCCCGCTGCTTCATGCGCGGGTCGAGCGCATCGCGCGCCGCGTCGCCGATCAAATTGACCGACAGGATGGCGACCGACAGCATCAGGCCCGGCCAGAAGATCAACGACGGCTTGATCTGGAAGAACGAGCGGCCCTCGGCCATGATGTTGCCCCAGGTCGGCGTCTCCGGCGAGATGCCGGCGCCGAGGAAGGACAGGATCGCCTCGGTGAGAATGGCGGAGGCGGCGATGAAGGTGCCTTGCACGATCAGCGGCGCCACCGTGTTCGGCATCAGATGCTTCCACATGATTTTCGGCATGCTGGAGCCGAGCGAGATCGCAGCTTCCACATAAGGTTCTTCGCGCGCCGACAGCACGACCGAGCGCACCAGCCGCGCGACGCGCGGGATTTCCGGAATGGTGATGGCGATCAGCACGGTGGTCAGCGTGGCGCCCGACAGCGACACCACGGCGATGGCCAGCAGCACGCCGGGCATCGCCATCAGGCCGTCCATGATGCGCATCAGGATGGCGTCCATCCATTTGAAGAAGCCCGAGAACAGACCGATCGCCAGGCCGATGACGATGCTGATCAGCGCGGAGCCGAGGCCGATCAGCAGCGAGATGCGGCCGCCATAGAGAATGCGCGCCAGCACGTCGCGGCCATAGGCGTCGGTGCCGAGCAGATATTCCGAACTGGCCGGCTTCAGGCGCAAGGCTGGCGCCAGCAATTGCGGATCGTGCGAGGTCAGCCACGGCGCGAAGATCGCCGACAGGATCACCAGTGCGAGGCAGACGGACGCCACCGCGATGATCGGCGACGCGGTGAGAAAGCCGAAGGACGGGCCGCTGCGCGAGGGCAGAGCCGGGTTGGGAAGGGTTTCGATCGCCATCAGATACGAGTTCCTAGTAACGAATTCTGGGATCGAGCAGGGCGTAAGCAAGATCGATCAGCAAGTTGACGCAGACATAGACGCCCGACGTCAGCAGGATCATGGCCTGGATCACCGGGAAGTCGCGCGCCAGCACGGCGTCGACCGTGAGCCGGCCGATGCCCGGCAGGTTGAACACGCTCTCGGTGACGACCACGCCGGAGATCAGCAGCGCGAAGCCGGTGCCGATCACGGTGATGACCGGCACGGCGGCGTTGCGCAGCGCG
>JBEVEC010000257.1:0-9103 GCA_040512975.1 Tardiphaga sp.
CGAGCACAGAAGAGCCAACGGTGATCTTGGCCGCCGACAGCCGCATGTCGAGGTCGGTGCCCGACAGCGCGTTGAGGTCGAACAACTGCCGGTTCCAGTCGCGCGCGCCCGACGCCAGCAGGCGTACCGTCGAGACGTAGGGTGTAAAGTCCAGCGCGCCGGCGGCGAGCGTCGCCTGCAGCGTCTGCCGGCCGGAATTGCTGTAGGTCATGACGCCTTCGGCGGTATTGCCGTCAAGTTCGACATTGACGTTAGTAAGCGCGATCGACGGCCCGACCAGGCTGGCGCGCGCCTTCAATGCGAAGCGGCCGAAGCCGCCGGCGCCGGGCGGCGCCTGGCCGACCCAGCGCAGCGCGTTGCGCAGCGAGACGCTGTCGGCAGTCAGCGTGCCTTCCATCACCAGGCTGGCGCGGTTGGCCACGGTGCCGTCGAAGGCGAGCTTGATGGGCGCGCTGACCATCCGCGCCTTGACGCCGGAGCGGTCGCCGGACAGCGCGGCGATGAAGTCGCTGACGCTGAGCGAGCCGTCGACACGCTCGCCGCGCCAGTCGAATTGGCCGGTGGCGGCGAAGGAGCGCGAGATCGACGGCCACGCCAGCGACAGGTCGATGTCGCCGAGGTGTTCGTTGTTGTGCGGGTCCTGGTAGTCGAGGATGCCGTCCTGGATGCGGATCTCGGAGAACGACAACTGGTCGGCGCCAGGCTTCATGGTGCGGGCGATGGACTCGATGAACGGCGTCCAGTTGCTGTCGCCGTTGGCCTCGCGGACCACGCGGATGCGCGGCCGCAGCATCATCATGTCGGCGATCTCGAAGCGCTGCAGCAAGAGCGGCAGCAGCCGCAGATTGGCGGTCAGCACGTCCACCGTCAGCGCCGGATCGACCGAGCCGCCGCCCCTCAGGCCGACGTCGTGAAACGACACATAGCTGCCGGGAAACACGGAGACGTCGACGGGACCGTTGACGACGAAGTCCAGTCCGGTGACGGCCCGGATCTGCGCCTCGACGGCATGGCGCAGCGCGTCGCGGTTCAGCAGCCACGACATGGCGAACAGCCCGATCAGCAGGACGCACAGGAGCGCCGCAACTGGCGTCCCCAGGCGCTTTATTCCTTGGGCACTCGTCAAAGATCTATCCGGGTTGTTGAGGCCGAAAAACGGGGCCGCCTAGCGCCGATGCGCGCGCCGCACGTCCAGAGCGTCAATCTGATCGGTTTTCTTGACGCTTTCAAGGCCTTGGCCGGGTCGATGGGGTCGCAGTCCCCTGCGATTGACGGCCTCGCGCGTTTGCGCCTAATAATCGCCAAAACCGCCGTCCTGCTGGCCTTCAGCATTCCCTCACAGGTCGATCATAATGAACAAGGTTTATCCCGACGCCAAATCGGCCCTCGACGGCATCCTCAAGGACGGCATGATGATCATGTCGGGCGGCTTCGGGCTGTGCGGCATTGCGGAGGAATTGTCCGACGCGGTGCGCGAATCCGGCGTCAAGGACCTCACGGTGGTGTCCAACAATGCCGGCGTCGACGGCATCGGCCTCAGCCGCCTGCTGGAAACCCGCCAGATCAAGAAGATGATCTCGTCCTATGTCGGCGAGAACAAGCTGTTCGCCCAGCAGTACCTCGCCGGCGAACTCGAACTGGAATTCGCCCCGCAGGGGACGCTGGCCGAGCGCATCCGCGCCGGCGGCGCCGGCATCCCCGGCTTCTATACCAAGACCGGCGTCGGCACGCTGATCTCCGAGGGCAAGCCGACCATGGAGTTCGACGGCGAGACCTACATGCTGGAGCGTGGCCTGTTCGCCGATATCGCCATCGTGCACGCCTGGAAGGGCGACACCGCCGGCAACCTGGTCTACCGCAAGACCGCGCGCAACTTTAACCCGATGATGGCGACCGCCGCAAAGATCACCATTGCCGAGGTCGAGCACCTGGTGCCCGCCGGCGAGATCGATCCGGACCACATCCACACCCCCGGCATCTTCGTGAAGCGCATCGTCGAGGTCGGTTCGGCCAAGAAGCGCATCGAAAAAGTCACCTCACGCCAGCGTCCGGCCGCGTAAGCCGCAACAGCATACTGGAGAGAACGATGGCCTGGACCCGTGATCAAATGGCAGCGCGCGCCGCCAAAGAACTGCGCGATGGATACTACGTCAACCTCGGCATCGGCATTCCGACGCTGGTCTCGAACTACATTCCCGAAGGCGTTGACGTGCAGCTGCAGAGCGAGAACGGCATGCTCGGCATGGGTCCGTTCCCCTATGAGGGCGACGAGGATCCCGACCTCATCAATGCCGGCAAGCAGACCGTCACCGAGCTGCCGACCACCAGCTACTTCTCGTCGTCGGACTCCTTCGGCATGGTCCGCGGCGGCCATATCGACCTGTCAATCCTCGGCGCCATGCAGGTTGCCCAGAACGGCGACCTCGCCAACTGGATGATCCCCGGCAAGATGGTCAAGGGCATGGGCGGCGCGATGGATCTCGTCGCCGGCGTCAAGCGCGTCGTGGTGGTGATGGAGCATTCGGCCAAAGATGGCCCGAAGCTGCTGAAGGCCTGCGACCTGCCGCTGACCGGCGAGAAGGTGGTCGACATGGTCGTCACCGACCTCGCGGTGTTCACCATCGACAAGCACGGTGACGGCGGCATGGCGCTGATCGAACTTGCCGACGGCGTCACGCTTGACGAGGTCAAGGAAAAGACCGGCGCCGAATTTCGGGTTGCGTTGAGCAATACGTGACGCAGGCGTAAGGGTGCCCGACATTGCTGATGCCCGGCCCTGCGCCGGGCATTTCTCTTAGGAAAGACGAATGCCATGCGGACCAGACTTGAAGACCGCGCGTTCATCTTGCTGCTGGTCATTGTCACGCTGGCATTCGGCTGGATCCTGAGTTCGTTTTACAGCGCGATCCTGTGGGGCATCGTGATCGCGATCATGTTCGCGCCGCTGCACCGGCGGCTGCAGAACCGCATGCCCGAGCACCGCAACCTCGCTGCCCTAGCGACGGTCGGACTGATCATACTGATCGTAATCCTGCCGCTGGTGCTGGTCGGCGGCTCGCTGGCGCAGGAAGCCGCGGTGGTGGTCGGCAAGATGAAGTCCGGCGAATTCAACCTCGCGCGCTTCCTGCAGCAGATCTTCGACGCGGCGCCGTCATGGATCAAGGGCCTGCTCGATCGCTTCGGCATCGCCAGCCTCGGCAACCTGCAGGACAAAGTGTCCAACGGATTGATGCAGGGCAGTCAGACCATTGCCGCGCAGGCGATCAATATCGGGCAGGGCACCTTCGAAGTCATCATCAATCTCGGCATCATGCTGTATCTCCTGTTCTTCCTGTTCAAAGACGGCGAGGCACTGGCGCAGCGGGTCAAGGATGCGATCCCGCTGCGGGCCGAATTGCGCGACGATCTGATGGAGAAGTTCACCGTGGTGATCCGCGCCACCGTGAAGGGCGGCATCCTCGTGGTGCTGGCGCAGGGCGCGCTCGGCGGGCTGATCTTCTGGATCCTCGGCATCAACGCTGCGCTGCTTTGGGCAGTGCTGATGGCCTTCCTGTCGCTGCTCCCGGCGATCGGCGCCGGGCTGATCTGGATTCCCGTGGCGCTCTATCTTCTGGCCACCGGCGCGGTGGTCCACGGCGTGATCCTGATCGCCTATGGTTTCCTGGTGATCGGCCTGGTCGACAACGTGCTGCGCCCGATCCTGGTCGGCAAGGATACCAAGCTGCCGGACTACGTGGTGCTGATCGCCACCCTGGGCGGCATCGACGCCCTCGGCCTCAACGGCTTTGTGGTTGGCCCGGTCATCGCGGCGATGTTCATCGCCGGCTGGGACATCTTCGCGAAAGCGCGCAAGAACGGCGAAGTCGAGACCTGACTTGCGCCTGCGGCAAACACCTATTGGCCGGATGCCTTCAGCGCGGCGTTCGGGAAGGCCACTTCGATCAGCGTTCCCGTGCTCGGCGCCGTCTTGATGTGGACTCGGGCGTGGTTGGCTTCGACCAGCGCCCGGGTCAGCGACAGGCTGACCCCCGAGCCCTCCGGCGATTTCTCCGTCAGCGCGGTGTGACGGAAAGGCTCCATCGCGGCGGCAAGTTCGTAGTCATTGAGGCCGTGGCCGGTGTCGCGGACGCGCAGCACCACATCGCCGAAATCCGACAGGGCAGTGGAGACGATCACCTGGCCGCCGGGATTGGCGAGGTGGATCGAGTTGCCGATCAGGTTGAGCGTGATCTGGCGCAGCGCCCGGGCATCGGCGACGACGGTCGGCAACAGATGCGCCAGCGAGGTGCGGATGATGATGCGGCTGCGATTGGCCTGCGGCTGCATCACCGCCACGCATTGCTCCACCATCTCGTTGAGGCTCTGCGCGGTGAAGGCGAGATCGAGCTTGCCGCTCTCGATGCGCGACAAGTCGAGCAGGTCGTTGACGATGGCGATGACACGCTCGCCGGAGGCGCGGATGTCCTTCATGTATTCGCTGTAGCGCTCGCTGCCGAGCGGGCCGAAGCGCTGGTCGAGCATCACCTCGGCGAAGCCGATGATGGCGTTGAGCGGCGTGCGCACCTCGTGGCTGATCCGCGCCAGCACGTCGGCCTTGGCGGTGGCCGCGCGGTCGGCATGGCGGCGCGCGCTCAGCAGTTCGCCTTCGGTCTTCTTGGCCTGGGTGAGGTCGCGAAACACGGCGAAGAAGTTCGGGCCGCCGGCGCGGGTGCGGCCCATGGTGATCGACAGCGGGATCAGGCCGCCGGCACGCGCCTGGCCGAGGGCCTCGCGGCCGTGGTCGAGCAGGCTCGGGCCATCGGCATGTTTGATGCTGTCGATATAGTCCTGCACCACCCTCCGGCTTTCGCTGGCAAACAGGTCCGTGACGCCGCGCTGGGTCAGCATTTCGCCGTCGAAGCCGAACAGCGCTTCGGCGCTGCGATTGCACGAATTGATGCTGCCGTCGGCGTCGAACATGATGACGCCTTCCGCCGTGGTATCGAGAATGGCCGCAAGGTCTTCGGAATCGACATAGCCGCCGCCTGCAGGATCTCCGACCGCGGGCGAGGCCGCGATGCGCGGTGCATCGCCGATGGCAGGGGATGTGTCGGCGGCGCGGGCAGGCGCCGCGGAGAAGATCAGCGCGTGCGCCGGTTGATCATCCCATGAAATGGCAAACAGCCGTGCGTCGGCCCTGTCGCGCGCGAGCGCGTCGCCACCATGCTGCGCGGCGATCGTGACCGCGGTGCCGCCGTCGGACGTGCTGCTGTCCGACGACACGTCAGCCTCGACATAAAGCGCGTCGAGGCCGCCGGCCTCTTCGAGTGCATGCAGCGTCGGGTAATTGAAGCGATCAAGGAAGGCCGGGTTGGCGAAGAGGAGTTGGTCGAGGCGGTAGACCAGAACGCCCACCGGGATCAGGTCAAGCAGCGTCCGGTCACGCTGCATGTCGCCGCGCGGCGGCGCCGCGGGCGCGGTCAGCCAGGCGGCGGTGCTGATCGATGGCGAGGTGACGGGCGGCTGCGCGTTCAGCTCTTCGGGCGATCGACCGGCATCGGGTGCGGGCTCTCCGGCACTCCCGATCAATTCGGTCTCGGCCTCGAGGCGCGCCGACAACTGCCGGGCCAATTCGTTGAAGGCGCTGTTCTCGACGGGCGTCAGCGAAGGCGACCCTTCGCCCGCTCGGAATGGCACGACGTTTTCTGGTGGCTGCACGGCGGGATCCGGTTCGGTTGGCGGCGTCGGGGCAGGGGGAGCGGTGAGCAGGCTGATCGGATCATCGAGGCTGTCGCCCACCGGCCCGGCCTGCGCAATATCCGCAGCATGCGGGCTGGGCGGCGCGTCCTCGGCGCTGGTGTGTCGATCCAAAGTGGGCTGCGGCAGGGCGTCGAAGCCGCGGCAGATGCCGAAGCCGCGCTGGCCGTCCGGCACGCCGGCACGATCGACGATCGGCAGGCCCGACATCTCCAGCGACAAGCGACCACCCTCGACCGGCCACAGCAGCGTCACCCCGGTCCACGGCCGCCGCGTCGCCATCGCGTCGGCCATGCGGCGGTCGGGATCGAGACCGAGCGCGGCAGTGATCGCGGTCCAGGATTGACCCAGCAGCGCGGCCGCCTGCGGGCCGATCAGGTCGATGAAGCCCTCGGACGTGGTCGAGAAATGGCCGTCCCGATCGATCTGCCAGACAAAACGCAGCGGAAAGGCGTGCTGATCGAATGCTGCAGGGGGCTTTGTATCGATGTGCGGATCGGAGGGCGATGTATCGTCGGGTGCCGGCGCGTGTTGCATCTCGTGCGGCGCATCATCATGCGCGATGGTTTCGGCAATCGCGTGTTCTATATCCGCAACGCGTTCGGCTTCGGTCTCTTCCTGTGCGGGCCCGGATGCGGCCCCGGCGGCGTGCGGCGCGATCAGGGCGACCAGTCCGACATCGCTGCCGCTGCCGACCCGCTGCAGCACCACATGGCCGATGCCGATCGGCGTCTCGGCGCGGCCGTCTCTAAGCGCCACATCGCGGGCGTGGTCGAGGCCGGCATCCGACAGGTTACGAAAGCCGAGCAGGGCGCGCGCGGCATCGTTGGCGCCGACAAACAGGCCGTCGCGCGCGAAGGCGGCGATCGGCGTCTCGATGCCGTCGACCAGGTTCTTCAGCCGTTCGGCGAGCGGCATGCTGCGGCCGACGGGATCGGTGGCGATCAACAGAATGCCTTCGCCGCCATCCGCAAATGTCAGCCGGCTGCAAGCGCAGGTCATCAAGCCGCCGAACGGCGCGCCGAAGCCGCGCAGCCGTTCCAGCCGCACATCGGACGACGACAGCCGGCCGCCGAGGTCTGCGATCTGGCGGCGGTGGCCGTCAGCCGGTTCGAACGTGCGCGTAAACAATTCGACGGCATTGCGGGCGCCGAACACCCGCACCGCGGCCGGATTGGCCCACAGTACGCGCGTGCCGTCCACCGACCACAGCCACGCCGGTTGGCTGCCGGTGGCATGCACGGCCAGTCTGGCATCCTCGACGCCGCGCAACTGGATTTCGGCACTCTTCATCGGCACTTCATGACTGACTCGCGGATGGGGACGCCTGGCTTTCGGATCGCCATACAAACCGAGGAAAAACAGGGTTAACGGATCGTTACTATCGCGCAGTGCAGCCGGCAGGTCCACGCCTTGCCGGATATCCCCACAGGCGTCTGCAGCGCTAACGTTCAATCGCGCCCGCGGGTTCTCAGCGTCGCAGCTCACGGCGGCATCGTGTTGACGGTTGCAAATCGACGGCAAAGGTTCACGATATCGGCGGGCAGGGTGGCCTGCCGTCACACCTGTGATGCCGACCGTGTCTAGACTGCCGGCGGGGATTTTGGGGCGCAGGGCATTTGGGCTGCCCTGTTCATGCACAAGGGATTTGGGACATGACCGACAAATTTGAAATTCCGAAGGAAGTGCGCGCGATGGCCGAGGCGAGCTTCGATCAGGCCCGCCAGGCATTCGAGAAGCTGGTGGCCAGCGCCCAGAGCACGGCGTCCTCCATCGAGGATCGCGGCGAGACCGTGCGGGCCGGCGCCAAGGATGTCAGCACCAAGGCCATCAGCTATGCCGAGAAGAACGTCGCGGCCTCGCTGGACTACGCCCAGCAACTGCTGCACGCCAAGGATCTCGGCGACGTCATGCGCGTGCACAGCGAATATGTGCAGTCGCAGATGAAAACCCTGGCCGAGCAGGCTAGCGAAATGGGCCAGATCATGAGCCGGGCCGCAATGGATGCGGCCAGGCCAAAGACCTGACGTCAATCAACGGCAACCTGTGCGGCGGTACCAGGAGCAGGTTTCGATCTGACGTTGCAATATTTGTTGCAACGCACAATATTGCCATGTTATCGCACTAGCACGATGCGGACACGGACGCGTGAGGCCACCCGTTTGGTGGTGCGTCTCGCGTCCGGGTTCGCTGATTTTTGTGTTTGCCTCCATTTGAAGGATGTTCGCCATGGCCGTTTCGACCGATCCGTTCTCCTCTACCGTGATCCCTTTCCAGATGCCCGAGCAGGTCCGCGCCTTCGCTGAAACAGGCGTCTCGCAGGCGCGTGAAGGCTACGCCAAGTTCAAGGACGCCGCAGCGACCCACAACAGCACCGTCGAGGCCGTCATGGGCAACGTCGCCAAGGGCGCGACCGAACTGTCGGCGAAGCTGCTCGAAGTCGCCCGGACCAACACCGATGCCGGCTTCGATTTCGCCCAGTCGCTGATTGGCGTGAAGTCGCCGTCGCAGGCGATCGAATTGTGGAGCAGCTTTGCCCGCAGCCAGATGCAGGCGTTGACCGGACAGACCCAGCAGATCGCGGAACTCGGCCAGAAGATCGCGGCCGAGACCGTGGAGCCGATCAAGTCCGGTGCCGCCAAGCTGTTTCAGCCCGCCGCCTGATCGGCCGGGATGCCGATTGACCGAAAGCCCGGGCGCCTCGGCCCGGGCTTTTGTTTTTGATCGGATATTCCGCCTGATGAAGGCCAGCGCGGCCTTGCCAAAGGGAAGCGTTGCACCTAGTTTCCCGCCGGTTCGCGCCCCTCTTCGGGGCCGTCCAGGATGCAGTTGTAGCTCAGTTGGTTAGAGCGCCTGTCTGTGGAACAGGAGGTCGGTGGTTCGAGCCCACCCAACTGTACCAAACATCGCCCCACATTCTCCCTTTCGTCTGTCGCCGGGGTCTGTCGCCGGGGTCTGTCGCCGGTGTAACGCTTGCGCTTCCAATCGACACACACCGCATTCACCCGCATTCCGGAACCACGGCACCGACGCCACGTTGCCTCTCAAATCAGGGAGGTGACCATGGACGATCACGCTGAGATCAGCGATGCCGGCATCGCGGTCATGTGTGACATTGCGCGTGCATCCGGGCTGACTCTCGACAGCAACAAGCAGGCTGTTCTGGACAAGTTGATCGCGGACGGGCTGGTGGAAATGTCAAAGCCAGCGCGGCCGGAAGAGGACACCAAGTTCGCCATCACGCCGATGGGACAGCGCTTGCTCGATCGCCGCGGTGTCGGCGTCAACGAATCCTGATGCGCCTCGACATGCCCTCCTAAAGAGATATGTAATCGGTATTAGCGCCTTCCGGTTGCAAGCGGGGAGC
>JBEVEC010000356.1:0-13081 GCA_040512975.1 Tardiphaga sp.
TCGGCGAAAGCGCGCGCGGCGCGCGTTCGACGGGGTGGGGTGCAGCGGTCGTGTTGGCCGCTGCAGTTCAACCTGCGCGCTGCACCCCACCCCGCCCGCGCCTGTCGGCGCGGTCGACCCTCCCCCTCGACAGGGGAGGGTAAGACGACCGCGGCCGGACTTCGCTTCTACTGACTCGCCCACACGATCCTGGCAATCCACTCCAGATCCGTCGCCGCGAACGAGCGGTCCACATGGTTCGGATTCAGCGACTGCAATTCGATCGTCTTCGCCGTGCGGCGCTTCAGTTCCTTGGCCAGCACCTCGCCGTCCTTGGTCTTGACCACCACGCGGTCGCCCTTGCGGATCGGCGAGGCCGGGGACACCACAATGATATCGCCGTCGCGGAACACCGGCTTCATGCTGTCGCCCGAGACCTGCAGCGCATAGGCGTGTTCGTCACTGATGGAGGGCAGGCCGACTTCGTCCCAGCCCTTGCTGCCGGTCGGAAAGCCGGCGTCGTCGAAATAGCCGCCGTTGCCCGCCTGGGCGAAGCCGAGCAGCGGCACCGACTGGACGATGCGCCGGGTGCCCTCGATCAGGGTGACAAAGCTGTCGATGGTCACGCCCGTGGCGGTCAGCGCCTTGGACACCGATTCCGTCGACGGCCAGCGCTCGCGGCCGTCGGGGGTGATGCGCTTGGACTTGTTGAAGGTGGTGGCGTCGAGCCCCGATTTCTTGGCAAGGCCGGACGGCGACAGGCCATTGCGTTCAGCGAGGCGGTCGAGGGCGTTCCAGATCTGGGCGTGCGACAGCATCATCGGCGTTCGGTCCATGGGCCCGGCATCCCCGCCGGGCGGTGAATCGTGGCGGAAACTAGGAATTATTGCCTTGTTTACACAGGTTTCGCAACAGCGATCTTGCGGAAAAAGATGCGGTCTTGATGTCGCGGGGTGCCGTCGATACGGTCGGCAACTAAGTCCGGCGCGTTGTCGCCAACCGGACCATCGCAACACATCGAACATCAAACAGGAAGTCCGGGCGGTTGCGCACCATCTATAAAATCTGTCCGGCTTCGAAGTGGCGCGAGGCCGAGCGCCAGGGCACCTATCGCGGCAGCGCCGACGATATCAGGGACGGCTACATCCATTTCTCGACCGCGGCGCAGATCGCCGGGACGCTGGACAAGCACTACCGGGGCCAGGCCGGGTTGTTTCTGGTGTCGGTGACGGTGGATGCGCTCGGCGACGCGTTGCGCTGGGAGCCGTCGCGCGGCGGTGACCTTTTTCCTCACCTCTACGGCGACCTCGATCTCGGAGACGTCACCGACGTCATCGAGCTGCGCATGCATGCCGACGGCAGCCACGACGTCCCGGAGCTCAAGTCGTGATCCGAGCCTTCGACGCGGTATCGCTGCCGATGATGCGGCTGCTGGATCCCGAGGACGCGCACCGCCTGGCAATCCGCGGGCTGCGCATGCTGCCGCATGGCAAGCCGCAGCCCGACGATCCGAAACTCGCGGTGCGCGCCTTCGGGCTGAATTTTCCCAATCCGATCGGCATCGCCGCCGGCTTCGACAAGAACGCCGAGGCGCCGGATGCGCTGCTGCGGCTCGGCCTCGGCTTTACCGAGGTCGGCACGGTGACGCCGCGGCCGCAATCCGGCAATCCGCGCCCGCGCCTGTTCAGGCTCGAGCGCGACGAGGCGGTGATCAACCGCTTCGGCTTCAACAATGACGGCGCCGACGCCGTGCTGCGGCGGCTCGCCGCGCGGGCGCAGCGCGGCGGCATCGTCGGCGTCACAGTCGGCGCCAACAAGGATTCGGCCGATCGCGCCGACGACTATGTCCGGCTGATCGAAATTTTTGCGCCGGTGGCGAGCTTCTTCACCGTCAACGTCTCGTCGCCCAACACGCCCGGCCTGCGCAATCTGCAACAGGCCTCCGAACTTGACAGTCTGCTGGCCCGCGTGATCGATGCCCGCGAGCGCGTGCGCAAGCATGCCGGCGAGTCACCGGTGCTGCTGAAGATCGCGCCGGATCTCGGCCTCGCCGATCTCGACGATGTCGTGCATATCGCGCGCTCGCGCGGGGTCGACGGCATGATCGTCGCCAACACCACCATCGGCCGGCCGCCGACGCTGCGCGAGCAGGCGCGTAAGGCCGAGCAGGGCGGGCTGTCCGGACGGCCGCTGTTTCGCTTGTCGACGCGGATGGTGGCCGAAACCTTCGTGCGCGTCGAAGGCGCGTTTCCGCTGATCGGTGTCGGAGGCATCGATTCCGGCGGCGCGGCGCTGACCAAGATCCGCGCCGGCGCCAGCCTCATCCAGCTCTATTCGGCGCTGGTCTATAAGGGCCTCGGCCTGGTCGACAGCATCAAGGCCGATCTGGTTTCGACATTGCTGCGCACCGGGCGGGATTCGTTATCGGAGATCGTCGGCGCGGACGCCGCGACCATCACCGCGGAAGACTGGCCGGTTTAGACCCGCAGCCCGGGTGAAGCGCAGCGTAATCCGGGATCCACGGATGCCGTGCTCGCGGTTCCCGGATTGCGCTTCGCTCCATCCGGGCTACGGCTCACGGCACGTTGCCCCAGATGCTGTCCCAATCCTGTCCGGACAGATCGGTCACGCGGCCATCGGTTTCGTAGAACTTGTTGGGAATCTGAAACATCGCCAGGGTCATGCCGCCGTCGGGCATCCATGCCGAGTGACGGCTGCCGGCGGCGCGCCAGATGAATTCACCCGGACCGCAGACGATGCCTTCCACCGGGCCTTCCTTGTCGACCAGCCGTCCTTCGATTACCCAGGTCTGTTCGATGCCGACATGCTCGTGATCCGGCAGCGTCGCGCCCGGCTCGAATTTCATCAGCGAGGTGACCAGGCCGGTCTTGGCATCAAACAGCAGCGTCTTGACCGAGCAGCCGGGAAACCGGGTCGGCCGCCATTCCATATCGGCGGGGCGGACCAGCTGGGAGTGATCGGCGGTGTGTGTCGGCGTGATAGCGTCCATCGGTCGCGGTCTCTGGGTTGCTGGGACGGTGATCATCGCGGCGAAGCGCGCGTCACGCAACGGCGAATGACGTCCGCACAAGTGCCGGATAGCGCCAGGCCTGCAACAGGCCGCGCGACAGCATGAAGGCCAGGAACGCGATCCACAGTCCGCTGTTGCCGAGGCCCGCCAGCGCGAACCAGGCCGCGATGTAGATCGCCAGCGCCAACAGCATCAGGTTGCGCATGTCGCGCGCCCAGGACGCGCCGATGTAGATGCCGTCATAGGCGTAGGCCAGCACGCCGCACAGCGGCGCCAGGGCGGCGAGCCACATGTATTGCCGTGCCGTCATGCGAATGTCGGGACTCGTCGTGATGACGTCGATCAGCGCGCCGCCGAACACGGCGAACAGCAACGTTACGCCGGCGCCAAACGCGGTGCTCCACAGCAGCACCAGCCTGACCGCGCGGGAGAACTGCCGGCGGTCGCGGGCGCCGGTGCCCTGGCCACAGAGTTGTTCGGCGGCGGTGGCAAGGCCATCGAGAAAGAACGAGCCGATCATGACGAAATTGTTGAGCACCGCATTGGCGGCAAGGGTGAGGTCGCCGGCGCGGGCGCCCTGCGCGGTGAAGAACAGGAACGCGGCGATCAGCGCCGCGGTGCGGATCATGATGTCGCGGTTGATCGCGAACAGCCGCAGCAGCCGGGCACGGTCGAACAGCGTTGCACGCGGCACGTCGAGGCGTCCGCCCAGCACGCGCCAGATGGCGATCAGGCCGGCGATGAAGCCTGCCGTTTCAGCCGCCACCGTCGCCAGTGCAGCGCCGCTGACGCCGAAGTCGAATCGCAGCACCAGCGACGCCGTCAGCGCCATGTTGACGACGTTGATGCCGACCTGCAGCGCCAGCGCGATGCCGGTGCGCGCCTGGCCGACCAGCCAGCCGAGGATGACGTAGTTGCCGAGCATCAAGGGCGCCGACCACAGCCGGATGAAGAAATAGTCGCCCGCCGCGGCGGTCACGGCGTCACTGCCGCCCATGATGGTGAAGATGAGCGCCGCGAGCGGCGTGCGCAACGCGATCAGCACAAGGCCGATGGCGGCGCCGAGCATCAGCGCGCGCAGCAGGATCGCGCGGGTCTCAAGACGGTCGCCGGCGCCGAGCGCCTGTGCGGTGAAGGCCACCGTCGCCATGCGCAGGAAACCGAACAGCCAGAACAGGCAGTCGAACGCCACCGAGGCCAGCGCCACGCCGCCGAGCAGATGCGGATCGCCGAGCCGGCCGATCGCGGCGGTGGAGACGATGCCGATCAGCGGCGTCGTCAGGTTGGCGAGCATTGCCGGACCGGCAATGGCGAACACGCGTGCGTGGCCCACAGGCGCTGTGACGTCTTGCAGCATGGGTGACGCGTCAGCGCCCGCGCGGCGCGCTGAACAGCCGCGAGATCAGCCAGATCGGCACCACGATGACGGCGCCGAGCAGGAAGTAGCGCCACAACCCGTTGATGGCGTCGAAACCGAGGTCGTAGACCCACTGCAGTAGACGGCGAATGCTGATGACGATATTCCAGGGATCGAAGCCGATCGCCGCCAGCACAATGCCGACCAGCACCGACAGCAGGATCAGCCGCCCCAGCACCGCCAGCGGCGAACCGCCGAGAAAACGCGACAGGCCGTTGTTATAAGGCGGCACGGCGCGTCCCGGAACGTCGCGGATGTCATTGGGCTGCATCGAGGTCTCCTGCGGCAGGTCAGACGATCATAGTCTGTTCGCTGCAAATGGGGAACGGCAACGTGCTTTCAAACCGCGGCTTCACCTCTCCCCCCGGGGAGAGGTGAAGCGGGCCGTGCGCTGGGGTGAGGCAGCGATCTACGCCACCTCTGCCTTCAACATCCGCTCCAGCGTTTCCAGCCGGTCGGCCTCACGCGGCGGCTTGTCCCAGCGCAGGCGGCTGATGCGGGGGAAACGCATGGCGACGCCGGATTTGTGGCGCGGCGACCGCGCAAGGCCCTCGAACGCGACTTCCAGCACCAGGCCCTTGTCGGGCTCGTGGGTCACATGTCGCACGGGTCCGAATTTCTCCGTGGTGTTGCGGCGGACGAAGCGGTCGATCTGCAGCAATTCCTCGTCGGTGAAGCCGAAATAGGCCTTGCCGACCGGCACCAGCCGCTCGCCGTCGTCGCCCTCGGAGGTCCAGACGCCGAACGTGTAGTCGGAATAATACGACGAGCGCTTGCCGTGGCCGCGCTGGGCATACATCAGCACGGCGTCGATGATGTGCGGGTCGCGCTTCCATTTCCACCACTGGCCCTTCGGCCGTCCCGGCAGATAGGCCGAATCGCGTCGTTTCAGCATCACGCCTTCAACCGCTTCGGCGTCTTCGCCGGCGCCCGCGCTGGCGGGATCGGCGCGCGCGGCGGCGAGCGCCTCCCAGCTCGTGAACGGAATCTGGTCGGACAGGTCGACGCGGTCATCGCCGAGCTCGCGGACGAAGGTTTCCAGCTTGGCCCGGCGCTCTTCGAACGGCAATTCGCGCAGGTCGTTGTCGCCGTCGCTCAGGAGGTCGTAGGCGCGCAGGTGGATCGGATACTCCTTCATCAGCTTCGGCGTCACGCTTTTGCGGTTGAGGCGCTGCTGCAGCACGTTGAACGACTGCACACGTGCCTCGCGCAGCACCAGCAATTCGCCGTCGATGGCGCCGGGCAGCCGCAGCGACGGCACCAGGTCGGGGAAGCTTGGCGTGATGTCCTCGCCCGTGCGCGAATACAGCCGCGACACGATGGTGCCGTCCTCGCCGCGTCCGCTCACGGCCTGCACGCGGATGCCATCCCATTTCCACTCGGCGACGAAATTCTCGGCAGCGAGGTTGGCAAAGTCGGTGTCCTCGATGGCATGCGCGAGCATCACCGGGCGGAACGGCGCGGGATCGAGATTGACCGGCTTGTCGGCGATGCCGTCCAGCCACGCGAACAACTCGCCATAGGGCGGCGCAAGCCCGGGCCAGACCAGTTCGACGTCGTGCGGATCCTTACCGCCGAGCGCGGCCGCCGCGGTCTTCGCCAGGCGCGCGGAGACGCCGATGCGCAAGGACCCGGTGACCAGCTTCAGCAGCGCCCAGCGGCCGGTCTCGTCGAGCTCGTCGAGCCAGCGGATCAATTGCGCCGGCATCTCGGCCTTGCCGAGGGTGCGCAGCGTGGTGACGACCTCGGTGAGGGTGGGGGGCGGCGGATTGTTGTGGAAATTGGAAACGAGGCGCTGATGTTCATCACCTCTCCCGCTTGCGGGGGAGGTCGGATCGCGAAGCGATCCGGGTGGGGGCTCTTCCACATGGGCTGCCGGTGTGGCTTGCCCCCTCCCCGACCCTCCCCCGCAAGCGGGAGAGGGGGCAGTCAGCGCGTGCGGCGCGGCTGTCGGCCACATCAGCGCGACCGTCTCCGAAAGATCGCCGACATAGTCGTAGGAGATCTCGAACAGCACCGGATCGGTGCGCGATGCGATCAGGTCGCGGATCAGTGCCGGCTTGGCGTGCTTGAACGACAGCGCGCCGGTCAGGGCCGCGAGCGCGTAGCCGCGGTCGGGATCGGGCACTTCGCGGAAATAGCTGGTGATCAGGCGCAGCTTGTTGTTGCGGCCGGGCTCGTAGGCGAGGCGGTCGAGCAGTTCGGCGAAGCGGTTCATGCGTCGGCGCTTTCGCCGGGAGCAAGCGTCTCTTCTTCCTCTTCGTCACCATAGCCAACCAGCGCCAGCGGCCGCGCTTTCAGGCCTTTGGTCTGACACCAGTGCACCAGCGCGTCTTCCTGGCCGTGGGTGACCCAGATCTCGCCGGCACCGGTGGCGCCGATGGTGGCGATCAGCCCGTCCCAGTCGGCATGGTCGGAAATGATCAGCGGCAGCTCCACGCCGCGCTGGCGCGCCCGTGCGCGCACGCGCATCCAACCGGAGGCAAAGGCCGTCACCGGATCAGGGAAACGCCGCGTCCACACATCCGACGTCGCCGATGGCGGCGCCAGCGTGATGGTGCCGGCGAGATCGGCTTTCTTGACGCCCTTCACCGGACGCAACTCGCCAAGCGCGATGCCGCGGCTTTCGTAGTATGTGGTGATCTTCTCCATCGCGCCGTGCAAATAGATTGGCGCGTCATAGCCGGCCTGGCGGATCAGCTTGATGACGCGCTGCGCCTTTCCCAGCGAATAGGCGCCGACCAGATGCGCGCGCTCGGGAAACAGCGCCACCGAGGCCAGCAGCTTCTTCACCTCGTCGGCGGCGTCGCCATGGCGAAACACCGGGATGCCGAAGGTGGCCTCGGTGATGAACACGTCGCAGGGCACCAGCTCGAACGGCGTGCAGGTCGGATCGTGGGCGTCCTTGTAGTCGCCGGAGGCGACGATGCGCACGCCCTCGCAGGTCACCGCCATCTGGGCGGAGCCAAGCACGTGGCCGGCGGGATGGCAGGACACCGTGACATCACCGAGCGTGACCGTTTCGCCATAAGCGATCGCCTGCGTCGCGCCGGCGAAATTATCGCCATAGCGCAGCCGCATCATGTCGAGGGTTTCCTGCGTCGCCAGCACATGGCCATGGCCGGGGCGGGCGTGGTCGGAATGGCCGTGGGTAATGACGGCACGGTCAACCGGGCGGACGGGGTCAATATAAAAGCCGCCGGGCTTGCAGCACAGGCCCGAGGGCTCCGGGATCAAGATGTCTTGGGGGCGCATGTGCGTTATATAGGCCTGCAGGGTGGCGGTTTAAGTCAGGTGGCGAACGCCCCGCCGCCGCACCCGGTTCCCCCATGCCTCGCGTCTTCATGTCCTCCGGCGAAATGATCGCCGACCGCCGTTTCGATTACGGTCGCGATCTGGAAGCCCGCGGCGATCTGCAGGGCGCGGTCGACCTGTTCATGCAGGCGATCGAATGCGCGCCCGGCTTCGTATCGGCCTGGTTTGCGCTCGGCGACGTGCGCGAGCGGCTGGGCGACAGGGAGGGGGCGATCGCCGCTTTCGCGCGGGCGCAAACGCCGGACGGCGCCGATCTGCTCGGCGCGGCGCTGCGGCTCATGCGGCTGACTGGGACAGGCCTTGCGCCCATGCCGCCACACTATGTCACGGCGCTGTACGACCAATATGCCCCGACATTCGAGCAGTCTTTGGTCGGCGAACTCGGCTATCGCGGCCCCGATCTGCTGCTCGCGGCGGTTTCTGCGGCCTGCGCGGCGAAGGCGCGGCCGATGCACTTCAGGCGTGCCGTCGATCTCGGCTGCGGCACCGGCCTTGCCGCCCGCGCATTCCGGGACCTGGTTGCTGAATTCGCCGGATTCGATCTGTCCGCCGGCATGATCCGGCAGGCGCAGGCGAGCGGCCAATATGCGAGCCTTCAGGTGACCGACGCCGTGGACGGCCTGCGCGCCGAGGCCGATGCCAGCGCCGACCTGGTGCTGGCGGCGGACATGATGATCTATCTCTATGATCTGGCGCCGCTGTTCGGCGAGGTCGCGCGGGTGCTGGCGCCGGACGGCCTGTTTGCGTTCACCGCCGAGACACATGCCGGCAAAGGCGTCACCCTTGGCCCCGGCCTGCGTTATGCCCAAAGCGAGGCGCACCTGCGCGGGCTGCTGGCAGATGCGGGCCTGGCGCTGGACCGGGTCGATGCTGCGTCGATCCGGACGGAGAAGGATATCCCGGTGCCAAGCCTGGTGATGGTGGCGTCGAAGGGGTGAAGGTGCCCTGCGAGTGGGCCGCGGCCTCGCGTCGTCCCTGCGTACGCAGGGACCCATACCTGCAGGACTGGAGTTGAAGGACGGCGGCGCGGATGTTCGTACCCATGACCCTCAGGGGTTATGGGTGCCTGCGTGCGCAGGGACGACCGCGCAGGGGGCGCCGCCCGATCCACCACCGATCTGAAGCTGTCACCACAAACAAAAACCCCGGCCGCGAGGCCGGGGTTTTCGGTATCTGCAGTGTTGCGAAGCTTAGTACTTGGCAACGATCGGGCTGTTGAAGTGGTAGTTCAGACCGGTGCGGAAGATGTGCTCGGTGACCTTGGTGCTGGACACCAGGCCGCCAACGGCGAGAGCGGTGTCGGTGCGGCCGAGATCGACATAGAGGTATTCGGTCTTGCTGGTCCACTGCGGCCCGAACAGGCCGAGCAGCTTGAACGGGGTTTCGATGCCGGCGCCCGCGGTCCAGCCGCTCTTGGTGGTGGTGTCGTTGGCGAGTTCGATGCCGCCGGTCGAGATCTTCGTCTTCACGCCGCCGTAGGCGTAACCGCCGGTGGCGTAGAACAGGGACGAACCAACCGAGTAGCCGAGGCGGCCACGAACCGTGCCGAACCAGGGCAGCTTGGAGTCGTAGGCAACGGTGCCGAGGCCGACGACGGTCTTGTTGTCACGCTGGCTGGAGGCCTGGATGTCGGTTTCGATGCCGTAGACCCAGTTAGCAGCCTGCCAGTTGTAGCCGATCTGGCCACCGCCGTTGATGCCGTCCTGGTTCAGGCTGAACTGCTCGGGCACGAAGCCCGGGATAGCGGGAACGCCGAGGGTGGAACGGCTGCGGCCGGTGCCGGAACCGACGTTGCCGCCGAGATACCAGCCGGTCCAGTTCGACGCGACAACCGGGGCGTAGGGAGCAACGCCGCCGATGCGGTAGTTCAGGCCGACGCGGAACAGGTTCTCACGCAGTTCGGTGTTGGTGTACTGCGGAGTGAAGGGCGCGCCGAACGCATCCGCACGGTTGCCGAGGTTCAGGTAGAGATATTCGATCTTGCCGGTCCAGTTGCCGCCCAGCGCCGCTTCGACGCCGCTGCCGACGGTCCAGCCGCCTTCCGTCCTGCTGCGGGAGAAAGCGGGGACGCCGCCTTCGGTGACCGAGCTCTTGACGTTGCCGTAGGCATAACCACCGGTGACGTAGCTGAGGACCGGGCCGGTGGCGATACCGACGCGGCCACGCACGGTGCCGAACCAATCCGACTTGGTGCTGTAAACAGCGCGACCGAGCGGACCGGCGAGATCGGCGCCGCCGCCGGAAAGGTCACCGCCCTGGATGTCGGCCTCGAGGCCGTACACGATCGGTCCAAGCAGCGAGTCGGCCTGCCAGTTGTAGCCGATCTGGCCGCCGCCGAAGCCGCCCTGCGGCGAATCATAGATCGAGGCGCCGTTGTAGAAGTGCGTGGTGCGGTCGCGGCCGATGCCGACACCGGCGTTCACGCCCATGTAGAAGCCGGTCCAGTTGTAGACGGCAACGATCGGAGCCTTGTAGTAGGGCGCCTTGGCGGCCATGTCAGCGGCCTGGGCGCTCACAGCGGTGCCGATGAGCGCGGCGCTGGCGAGAAGAATACGTTTCATGGTCGACCCCAATGCAAATTGAGCGGTCAGAATACGGGAGTCGGCCCGGCATGGCTGTATCCGGGCGGCCACACTGTGGCACATTGCGACCGGGCGACCGGACCGGGACGATCGCGGTTAAATAAGCCTTTCGGCAGCGCTTCTCGCAATGTTGTGGTTTGCGGCGCGGACAGCGCGCATTTGCTGCGCCGCGGTTGCGGTCCGCATGCCACACCCACCGAGGATTGCCATCCCCTTCCGCTCCTTCCAGAATGCGGCCCAAGCCGGCACAGCCACGATCAACGGGCGGCGGCTGCAAGAACCCGTTGCAGCGGGTCATCAGGGGAGGGACGTCGATGCTGTCACGCCACCATTCCGTATTCCGGGCTGCGGCGTGTGCCGCGGTCATTGCCTGTTGCGCCGGTTCGGCGCGGGCTGCCGACAAGAAATACGATCCCGGTGCCAGCGACACCGAAATCAAGCTCGGGCAGACCATTCCGCATAGCGGGCCCGGGTCGCTCTACGGCGTGATTGGCCGCGTCGGCGAGGCCTATTTCCAGATGCTGAACGAGAAGGGCGGCATCAACGGGCGCAAGGTGAAGTTCTTTACCATGGACGATTCCTACAGCGCGCCGAAGGCGGTGGAGGCGACCCGCCGTCTGGTCGAGCAGGAGGAGGTGCTGGCGCTGTTCGGCTCGCTCGGCACCGCGCCGCAGACCGCCGTGCACAAATATCTCAACGCCAAAGGTGTGCCGCAGTTGCTGCTCAACACCGGCGCGTCGAAATGGAACGATCCGAAGATCAACAAATGGACCATGGCCGGACTGCCGCTGTATCCGACCGAGGCGCGCATTCTGGCGAAGCACGTGATCAGTGTGAAGCCCAATGCCAGGATCGGCATCCTGTACCAGAACGACGACTATGGCCGCGACTTCCTCGGCCCGTTCAAGGAGGAACTCGCAAAGGCCGGCGGCGCAGCCAAGGTGATTGCGGAGACGACCTACGACCTGACGGATCCGACCGTCGACTCCCAGCTCATCAATCTCGCCAAGTCCGGCGCCGACGTGTTTTACAATATCACCACGGGCAAGGCGACGTCGCAGTCGATCCGCAAGGTGGCCGAACTCGGCTGGAAGCCGCTGCATCTGCTTTCGACGGGCGCAACCGGCCGGTCGATCATCAATGCCGCCGGCGTCGACAATGCAAAGGGCATCGTGGCGGTGCGCTATTCCAAGGAGATCACGCCGCAATTTGCCGATGATCCCGACGTGCGGGCTTTCGAGGAGCTGCGCAAAAAATATCTCCCCAATGTCGATCCCGACAACACCATCGCCTATGCCGGCTACGGCCAGGCCGTCACGATGGCAGAGATCCTGCGCCGCTGCGGCGATGAACTGACCCGCGCCAACGTCCTGAAGCAGGCGTCGACCCTCTCGGGCTTCCACTCGCCCTACATGCTGGACGGGATCACCTACAGCTATTCGCCGGATGACTACACGCCGATGAAGACGCTCTATATCGGGGTGTTCAACGGCAAGGATTGGGACATCTCCGACAAGCCCATGACGGAATAGGCGCTTTTACGCCGCTGCACCTCGAATTCGGCGCCGGGACACCCCACTTCAACACGGTGCCCCCGCGTCAAAAGCCCGTCGCCAAACCCGATTTACTGCCCGACCGTTTCCTGCGCTGGTTCGCCCGCCGCGGCTGGTCGCCGCGCGAGCATCAATTGGCGTTGCTGGAGAAAGCTCGCGCCGAGCGCTCGGCCCTGCTGATTGCGCCCACGGGTGCAGGCAAGACGCTGGCGGGATTTCTGCCGACGCTGGTGGAACTGGCCGAAGCCGCTCCCCAGGCCCTGCCGGCTCCCTCCCCCCTCGTGGGGGAGGGTGGGGGAGAGGGGGCCCCGGGCACGGCGCCTGCTCTCCGAAAAGCAAAGGGCAAAAAAACAATGGCCGTGCCCGCGGCCCCCTCTCCCGTCTCGGACGCGCTACGTGCATCCGATCCACCCTCCCCCACAAGGGGGGAGGGGACAGAGGTGCTCGCGGCTCCGCCCAAACTCGTCTCCACCGGCCGCAGCGTCGCCCGCGGACGCGGGCTGCACACGCTGTACATCTCGCCGTTGAAGGCCCTCGCCGTCGATATTGCGCGCAATCTCGAAGCGCCCATCGCCGAGATGAAGCTGCCGATCCGGGTCGAAACCCGTACCGGCGACACGCCGGTGTCGCGGCGCGCCCGGCAGCGGCGCTATCCGCCGGACATCCTGCTGACCACGCCCGAACAGCTCGCGCTGCTGCTGTCGTCCGACGACGCGCCGTTCCTGTTTTCATCGCTGAAGCGCGTGGTGCTCGACGAGTTGCATGCGCTGGTGACCTCGAAGCGCGGCGACCTGCTCTCGCTCGATCTGGCGCGGCTGCGCAGCCTGGCGCCGCAGGTCAGCGCGGTCGGGCTCTCCGCGACGGTGCGCGAGCCCGCCGATCTGCAGCGCTTTCTCGGCGGAACCGAGACGCCGGCGGGTCTCGTCACCGTCACGGGCGGCGCGGCGGCGCGCATCGGCATTCTGCAGACTGAAACCCGGCTGCCGCTGGCGGGCCACACCACCGGCCATGCGATGGGCGCGGTCTATGAGGCGATCAAGGCGCATAAGCTGACGCTGGTCTTCGTCAATACGCGCATGCAGGCGGAGTTCGCCTTTCAGGCGCTGTGGACGATCAACGACGACAACCTGCCGATCGCGCTGCATCACGGCTCGCTCGACGTGGCCCAGCGCCGCAAGGTCGAGGCCGCGATGGCCGATGGTCG
>JBEVEC010000044.1:0-5683 GCA_040512975.1 Tardiphaga sp.
GGCTCGCTCGGCCTGATGACCTCGGTGCTGCTGACGCCGGACGGTTCGGTGGTCGAAGCCGAAGCCGCCCACGGCACCGTGACCCGCCACTACCGCGAGCACCAGAAGGGCAAGGAAACCTCGACCAACTCGATCGCGTCGATCTTCGCCTGGACGCAAGGGTTGGCCCACCGCGCCAAGCTCGACGACAATGCCGAGCTGGCCAAGTTCGCCAAGACCCTCGAAAAGGTCTGCGTCGACACCGTCGAGGCCGGCTACATGACCAAGGACCTCGCGCTCCTGGTCGGTGCCGACCAGCGCTGGCTTTCGACCACGGGCTTCCTCGACAAGGTCGCGGAAAACCTCACCAAGGAACTGGCGGCCTGATTTTGGCCGTCTGCTGATTGCAAAAGTTGAAAGTCCGGGCTGCCCTCAGGCACCCGGACTTTTTGTTTTGGATTGTTTCGATGCGCACCTATCCACGAGTCGTCCCCGCGCGGGCAGGGACCCATACGGCGCGGACTCGCTTTGATACACGGCGGCTGACGCCTCGCTAAAACAGAAACGCCAGGGGCTATGGGTCCCCGCCTTCGCGGGGACGACTCGTGGGAACGCTGATGATGAACAGGATGACCATGACCTCATCGAACCCCGCCGACGGCAGCGACGATTCCCTGCTCTGGCTCGAGGACATCGAAGGCGAGCGCGCCGTCGCCTGGGTCGGGGCGCAGAATGCGCGCACCGACGCGTTTCTTGGTGGCGAGGCCTATCAGCGCGATTACGACGCTGTGCTGACCATCCTCAACGCCGACGACCGCATCCCCTTCGTCAGCAAGTCCGGCGAACACCTTTACAATTTCTGGAAAGACGCCGCGCATCCGCGCGGACTGTGGCGGCGCACGACGCTCGAAAGCTACAAAACCGACACACCCGACTGGGACGTGCTGCTCGACATCGACGCGCTCAACAGGGCCGAGGGAATCTCCTGGGCCTTTGCCGGCGCCTCGCGCTCGCCCGACAAGACGCGGGCGCTGATCAGCCTGTCGTTCAACGGCACCGACGCCATCGAGGTCCGCGAGTTCGATGTCCCCAGCAAGGCCTTCGTCGACGGAGGCTTCGCCATCCCCAAGGGCAAGACCCAGGCCGGCTGGCTCGACCAGGACACGCTGCTGTTCGGCAGCGCGCAGACGCCCGACGACACCACGGAAGCTGGCTATGCCCGCGTGATCCGCAAATGGCGGCGCGGCACGCCGTTGGCCTCTGCCGAGATCGTATTCGAAGCCGAGAAGCAGGACGTCGCGGCCTGGTTCGGCATCAACCGCCGGCCGAGCCATGAGCGCGTGATCTATTCGCGCGCACTGGATTTCACCCGTTCGCATCTGTTCGTGGAACAGCAGCACGGTCCCCATGCCGGCATGCTTATGCGGCTCGATCTTCCGGAAGAAGTCTCGGCCGACGCCGATGCCGGCGACCTGTTCGTGAGCCCGAAGCATGACTGGCACGTCGGCGGCACGGTGATCCCGTCCGGCGCGCTGGCCGCGATCAATCTCGATCGTTTCCTTGCCGGCGCGCGTGACTTCGAGATCGTCTTCACGCCGACGCCGACCCGCGCGCTGGAATCATCGCTGGAGACATGCCACGGCGTGGTGCTGCAGATCCTCGACAATGTCCGCGCCCGGATCGTGCTGGCGAAGCGCTCCGGCGATGGCTGGATCGAAACGCCCGTGCCCGGCCTGCCCGACAATGCCTCGATATCAGTCGCGGCCTTCGGCGGCGAGGACGACCCCGATCTCGGCACCGACATGCTGCTTACGGTCACCGGCTTCGACCGGCCGACAACGACCGCGCTATGGAACGGTCAGGGGCCGTTGGAAGAACTCAAGCACTCGCCGCGCGTGTTCGATCCCGACGGCATCGAAGTGAAGCAGTGCCACGCGGTCGCCGCGGACGGCACCAGGATTCCCTACTTCCTGATCGGCAAGAACCTGTCGGCGGCAGGCGCGCCGCGGCCGACCATCCTCTACGGCTATGGCGGCTTCGAGGTGTCGCTGACGCCGTCCTATATGGGCATCACCGGCAAGCTGTGGCTCGAACAGGGCAATCTGTACGCGCTGGCCAATATCCGCGGCGGCGGCGAATTCGGACCGGCGTGGCACCTCGCCTCGCGCAAGGCGACCAAGCACGTCGCCCATGACGACTTCGCCGCGGTGGCGCGCGACCTCGCCGCCTCCGGCGTCACCTCGGCGCAGAAGCTCGCCTGCCACGGCGGCAGCAATGGCGGCCTCTTGGTCGGCAACATGTTGACGCGCTACCCGGATCTGTTCGGCGCGATCTGGTGCAGCGTGCCGCTGCTGGACATGGCGCGCTACACAAAGCTGTTGGCGGGGCAAAGCTGGATCGCGGAATACGGCGATCCGGAGGTCACCGACGAGTGGGCCTATATCCAGAAATATTCGCCGTACCACCTCGCAAAATCCGGCCAGAATTATCCGCCGATTTTCATCACCACCAACCGCACCGACGACCGCGTCCATCCCGGCCACGCGCGAAAGATGGTAGCGCTGCTGCAGGAGCTGGGATGTCCCGCCTGGTTCAACGAAACAGTGGCAGGCGGCCATTCCGGCGCGGTGGACAACACCAAGCAGGCGCAGAGCCAGGCGCTGGGCTTTGCGTTCCTGCGCAAGACGATCGGACGAGATTGACGGTTCGTAGCCCGGATGAGCAAAGCGACATCCGGGACTTCCACAACGACGCGCCGCTTTTCCGGATTACGCTGCGCTCCATCCGGGCTACGGCCCTAACAACGAGGATCGAAATGCCAATGGATACATTCCGCCGACCGCTGCTGAACACATTGATAGCTTTGTCGGTCACCGCCTATTCTGCCGCTTCGTTCGCTGAGGTGCCCGAAGCCATCGTGGTGACCGATCAAACCCAGGTCGCCAAATTCCACGCCGAAGGCGCGCAGGTCTATGAGTGCAAGGCCGATGCCGCCGGCAAGCTGGCCTGGACCTTCCGCGAGCCGATCGCGACGCTGATGTTTGAAGGAATGACCATCGGCCGGCACTATGCGGGCCCAAACTGGGAATACACCGACGGCAGCGCCGTGACCGGCAAGGCCACCGGCAACGCGCCGGGCACGACATCAAAAGACATTCCGTGGCTGCGCCTCGAAGCCGCCGCGCATCGCGGCAGCGGGCTGCTGAGTGCGGTGACAACGGTGCAGCGCATCGACACCAAAGGCGGCGCGCTGAGCGGCGCCTGCGACACAGCAGGCGCGCTGCACAGCGAGCCGTACTCGGCGGAGTATGTGTTTTTCAAGAAGGGGTGAGCCGCTGATTGTGCTCCCTCCCCCGCAAGCGGGAGAGGGAGCAGTGAGACGCGGATTGGCTATTTCGCCAAGGCCTGTTCGATCGCGGCCAACGCCGCATCCGCCTTGGCCCCGTCCGGACCACCGGCTTGCGCCATGTCGGCACGGCCGCCGCCGCCCTTGCCGCCGAGGGCTTCGGAGGCGATCTTCACGAGATCGACGGCGCTGAAACGCTTGGTGAGATCTTCGGTAACGCCGACCACCACACCGGCCTTGCCGTCTTCGCCGACATTGATGATGGCGACCACGCCGGAGACGAGCTGCTTCTTGCCGGCGTCGGCGAGGCTCTTGAGATCCTTCATCTCGATGCCTGCGACGCTCTTGGCCATCAGCTTGACGTCGCCGACGGTCTTGACGTCGGCGCCCGCGCCGCCCGTGGCCGCACCGCCTGCGCCACCGCCGCCCATGGCGATGGTCTTCTTTGCCTCGGAAAGTTCGCGCTCGAGCTTCTTGCGCTCGTCCATCAGCGCGGCGATGCGCGCCGGCATGTCGTCGAGGGTGGTGCGCAACTCATTCGCCGCGGTCTTCGCCAGCGCCATCGTCTCATTGGCGTGATGGCGTGCCTGATTGCCGGTCAGCGCCTCGATGCGGCGGACGCCGGACGAGACCGCGCTTTCGCCGGTCACCGAGATCATGCCGATGTCGCCGGTGCGGCGCACGTGGGTGCCGCCGCACAGTTCGACAGACCAGCCGAGCGCGTTGCTGCCCGCCTTGCGCGGCATCTTGCCCATCGAGACAACGCGGACCTCGTCGCCGTATTTCTCACCGAATAATGCGCGGGCGCCGGCCTCGCGGGCGTCGTCCACCGCCATCAGGCGCGTGGTGACTTCATCGTTTTCGAGCACGACGTTGTTGGCGATGTCCTCGACGCGGCGCAGTTCGTCCGCCGTGATCGGCTTCTGGTGCACGAAGTCGAAGCGCAGGCGATCGGGCGCCACCATCGAGCCCTTCTGCGCGATGTGATCGCCGAGCACCTGGCGCAGCGCCTCGTGCAGCAGATGGGTGGCAGAGTGATTGGCGCGAATGCCCGAGCGCCGGGTGTGATCGACGTCCAGCGCCAGCGCAGTGCCGAGCTTCAGCGTGCCGCTTTCGACGGTGCCGAGATGCACGAACAGGTCGCCCGCGCGCTTTTGGGTGTCGGTGACGCGGAAGGTAACGCCTTCGCCGGTCAGCACGCCGGTATCGCCAAGCTGGCCGCCGGACTCCGCGTAGAACGGCGTCTGGTTCAACACGATGGCGCCGCTGTCGCCGGCGTTCAGGCTGTCGACTTCCTTGCCGTCCTTCACCAGCGCCGTCACGGCGCCTTCAGCGGTTTCGGTGGCGTAGCCGAGGAATTCGGTGGCGCCGAGCCTCTCATGCAGGCCGAACCACACCGCTTCCGTCGCGGTCTCGCCGGAGGAGAAGCGTGACGCACGCGCCTTCTGCTTCTGCTTGTCCATCGCGTCGGTGAAGGACGCGATATCAACGGAGATGCCGCGGTTACGCAGCGCATCCTGGGTCAGATCGAGCGGGAAGCCATAGGTGTCGTACAGCGTGAACGCGGTCTCGCCGTCGAACATGTCACCGGTCTTCAGCGATGCGCTCTTGTCGTCGAGGATGATCAGGCCGCGGTCCAGCGTCTTGCGGAAGCGGGTCTCCTCGAGGCGCAGCGTTTCTTCGATCAGCGCGCGTGCGCGCTGCAGCTCCGGATAGGCTTCGCCCATCTCGCGCACCAACACCGGCACCAGCTTCCACATCAAGGGATCGCGGGCGCCGAGCAACTGGCCGTGGCGCATGGCGCGGCGCATGATCCGGCGCAGCACATAGCCGCGGCCTTCGTTCGACGGCAGCACGCCGTCGGCGATCAGGAACGACGACGCGCGCAGATGGTCGGCGATGACGCGCAGCGAGGCCTTCATCGGGCCGTGCGGATCGGCGCCGGTGAGATCGGCGATGGCGCGGATCAATGCAACGAACAGGTCGATGTCGTAATTGTCGTGCTTGCCCTGCAGCACCGCGGCAATGCGCTCAAGGCCCATGCCGGTGTCGATCGACGGCTTCGGCAGAGAAATGCGGTTGCCTGGCGCCAACTGGTCGAACTGCATGAACACGAGATTCCAGATCTCGATGAAACGGTCGCCGTCCTCATCGGGCGAACCGGGAGGGCCGCCGGGAATCTTGTCGCCGTGGTCGAAGAAGATTTCCGAACACGGGCCACACGGGCCGGTGTCGCCCATCTGCCAGAAATTATCGGAGGTCGGAATCCGGATGATCTTGGAATCCGGCAGGCCGATCTTCTTCCACAGCGCGAAGGCTTCGTCGTCTTCGGAATAGACCGTGACCAGCAGGCGGTCC
>JBEVEC010000069.1:0-11497 GCA_040512975.1 Tardiphaga sp.
TGGGGGGGGGGGGGGTGGGGGGGGGGGGACGATGGGCGCCCCGGGAGAGGGGGCTGGCGAGGAATGGCCAAGATGTTCAACGATCACCTCAAGCACTCCGTCCGTGTTGCTTAGCACCTCATTATTCCAGAACCGCAATACGCGAAACCCTCGACCTTCCAGCCATTTCGTCCGCTGGATGTCGGTCTCACGCTCGGCGTGCTGGCCGCCGTCGACCTCAATGATCAGGTTGCGCGAGATACACGCGAAATCCACGACATAGCGCCCAATCGGCACCTGACGCTTGAACTTGATGCCGTCCAGCCGATGCGCGCGCAACCGGTACCAGAGCCGCCGCTCGGCGTCGGTCATGTTGGTGCGCAGGGATTTGGCGAAGTCTCGTGGCATGCCCCCTCCCCCGTTCGACCGCCAAGAGTTTCGCTGCACCGGGGCGATAGCGAAAGAAAAAAGCAGCGCGGCATTCAGTCCCCTCGCCCCGGAGGGGAGAGGGTGGCACGCCGAAGGCGTGACGGGAGAGGGACTTGCCGCGAGGAAGGCGCGCGTGGTGGCACGCAGGACAGCAACAATCCCGTTGTGGCGCCCCCTCTCCCGTCTCGAACGCTACGCGTTCGATCCACCCTCTCCCGCCACGCGGCTTCGCCGCGCGGGGGCGAGGGGAAAGAAGGCGCCCTACTCTGCCGCGTCGGGGCGCATCAGGCCATCAGCCACCGGAGGCGGCAGGCGGTTCGGCGTCGCCGCCTCGTCAGCGATTCGCGCCAACCGCTCCCGCGCTTCCTGGGCCTCGCGCTGCCGGTTCCACATGCTGGCATAGAGACCGCCCGCATCGAGCAACTGGCCGTGAGTTCCCCGCTCCGCGATGCGGCCCTGATCCAGCACGATGATCTCGTCGGCGCCGACAATGGTCGACAGCCGGTGCGCGATCACCAGCGAGGTGCGGCCCTTGGCGACCTTTTCAAGCGCGTCCTGGATCTCCTGCTCGGTATGGCTGTCCAAAGCCGACGTCGCCTCGTCGAGCAGCAGGATCGGCGGCGCCTTCAGCACGGTGCGGGCGATCGCCACGCGCTGCTTCTCGCCGCCGGAGAGTTTCAGCCCGCGCTCGCCGACCTCGGTCTCATAGCCCTTCGGCGACATCCGGATGAAACCGTCGATCTGCGCCATCCGCGCCGCTTCCTCGACCTCGGCATCGGTGGCGTCCCAGCGGCCGTAGCGGATGTTGTAGCGGATGGTGTCGTTGAACAGCACGGTGTCCTGCGGCACCATGCCGATCGAGGCGCGCAGCGAGGATTGCGTCACACCGCGGATATCCTGACCGTCGATGGTGATGCGGCCGCCGGACACGTCGTAGAGCCGAAACAGCAGCCGCGAAATCGTCGACTTGCCGGCGCCCGACGGTCCGACCACCGCGACGGTCTTGCCTGCCGGCACCTCGAAGCTCAGGCCCTTCAGAATCGGCCGTTCCGGATCGTAGGAAAACCGCACGTCATCGAACCGGATCGCGCCGGACGACACGACGAGCGGCTGCGCGCCGGGCACGTCCTTGACCTCGGCGTCGCGCTCCAGAATGCCGAACATCTTCTCGATGTCGATAATCGCCTGCTTGATCTCGCGATACACCATGCCCATGAAATTGAGCGGCTGGTAGAGCTGGATCATCATCGAGTTGACCAACACAAAATCGCCGACCGTATGTGTGCCGTTGCGCACGCCGACGGCGCACAGCAGCATGGTCGCGGTTAGGCCGAAGCTGAAGATGATCGCCTGCCCCGTGTTGAGTACGGCCAGCGACGTGTAGGTCTTGACGGAAGCGCGCTCGAAGCGTGCCACAGTTTTATCGTAGCGCTCGGCCTCGCGCGCCTCGGCGCTGAAATACTTGACGGTCTCGTAGTTCAGCAGCGAGTCGATCGCCTTGGTATTAGCCTCGGTGTCGCTCTCGTTCATGTTGCGGCGGATGGCAATGCGCCATTCGGTCGCCAGATAGGTGTAGTACATGTAGACGACGACGGTGGCGGCAACCACGGCGACATAGCGCCAGTCGAACTGCCACAGCAGCACGCCCATCACCAGGCCGAGCTCGACGATGGTCGGCACCAACTGCAGGATCACCATGCGGACGATGACCTCGATGCCCTCGCGTCCCCTTTCGAGCACGCGCGTCAGCCCGCCGGTCTTGCGCTCGAGATGGAAGCGCAGCGACAGCTCATGCATGTGCACGAAGGTGAGATAAGCCAGTTTGCGCACCGCATGCATCGCCACCTTGGCGAAGATGCCGTCGCGCCATTGCGTAAACACCGCCATCAGCACCCGGATCAGGCCGTAGCTCACCGTCATCGCCAGCGGCGAGGCGATCAGCCAGAACATCCAGTTGCCGGATTGAACCGGCGCGCTGTAGGCGCCGGTCAGCGCGTCGGTGGCCCACTTGAAGGTGAACGGCACCGTCAGGGTCGCCCCCTTGGCGACCAGCAGCAGCGCCATCGACCAGACAACGCGCATCTTCAGGTCGGCACGGTCGCCCGGCCAGATATACGGCCACAGATGCCTGAGCGTGCCGAACAGTGTACCGCGCTCGCTGGGCGCCGCAGCCGCCGTCGCCGCGTCGGGGGTGGATGAACCAGGGCCGGTCATTCAGACCTGCACGCAACGGACGGCGGCCCGGGGCCGCACGGGATTAAAGAGTGAATTCATGCCGTGCATATAGGCGGTTTGATCGCCGGCTGCACCCATCGGCAGCAAAGTTTCCCGCGCCATGGCCGTTTTGCAGCGGCGATTCCGCGCCTGGCGCACAATCCCCGTCTTGACGCTGTCATTCCGCAGTGCCACATCGGATTCATGAGCACAATTAAAACGATCTGCGTCTATTGCGGCTCCGGCCCCGGCACCAATCCGAAATTCGTCGAGGCCGCCGAGGGCCTCGGCAAGGCGATGGCCGAAAGCGGTATCGGCCTGGTCTATGGCGGCGGCTCGATCGGCCTGATGGGCGCGGTCGCCAAGTCCGTGCTCGACCACGGTGGCCGCGTCACCGGCATCATCCCGGAATTCCTGACCAAGCGCGAAAACGCGCTGACCGGCGCCCAGGAACTGATCGTCACCCACGACATGCACGAGCGCAAACGGCTGATGTTCGAGCGCTCCGACGCCTTCGTCGCCCTTCCCGGCGGCATCGGCACCCTGGAAGAGCTGGTCGAGCAATTGACCTGGCAGCAGCTCGGCCGCCATTCCAAGCCGATCCTGATGGCCAATATCGACAATTTCTGGGAGCCGCTGCTGACGCTGCTCGACCACATGCGCGCGACGGCCTTCATCCGCGCCACGCTGCCGCTGGAAGTGCTGACCGCCGACCGCATGGAAGATATCCTGCCGCGTTTGCGTTCAGCCGCGGCAAAGGCATCAGACGAAGCGACGAAGCTGGCCCCGGACGTGGCGACGAGGCTTTAAGCGAAGACCCTCCAACGGTCGTCCCCGCGAAGGCGGGGACCCATACTCCCTGAGGGTTGTGAGAGAGACTGGCATTGGCCTCATTTTGGCAACGCCGCAAGTCCGCGCCGTATGGGTCCCTGCCTTCGCAGGGACGACGTGAAGACTCTACCTATTCCGCCAAAAACGTCACCGCCTCGATGCGGTTGCCGTCGGCGTCAGCAATGAACGTCGCATAGTAGCGCACGCGGTCATGGGGGCGCAGCGAAGGTGCGCTTTCGGAGACGCCGCCGGCGGCCATTGCCGCGGCGTAAAACGCATCCACCTCGTCCGTCGTCTTCGCTCGCAGACACAGATGCACGCCGCTGTCCGGCGACAGCGGCACCATCCCCGTGCGCAAATTGATCCAGATTTCCGGATAGCTCTTGCCGAAGCCGACCATCGCCGGCCGCGTCACCACCTGCGTCATGCCCAGGGTCGCGAAGACCGCCTCGTAGAACGGCACCGCGCGATCGAGATCGCTGACGGCAATAGAGACGTGATCGATCATGCCCGCCCCCTTGCCCCTCGCGCGTTACGCCGCCAGCGTCTTCTGCATGGTCGTATTGGCCAGCCACTCGTCGCCCACCGGCACGCTGTTGCGCTGCGTGGCGGTGTAGCCGCGCTTCTTGAAGAACGGCTCGGCCGTATCGCTGGCATCCACCGACAACGCCTTGGCGCCGCGGGCGCCGGCGAGTTTTTCCAGCGCATCGACCAGCAGCGACGCGACGCCGCGCAGGGTCGCGTTGGGGTGCACGTAAAGCATGTCGATCAGGCCGGCGCCCTTCAGCGAGGCAAAGCCGACCGGCGCGCCGCCGAGGGTCGCGATCAACGTCAGCTGCGCGCCCAGCCGCTTGCCGAGCGCCAGTTCGTCGTCGGCGCTCGCGGCCCAAGCTTCCTGCTGCGCCTCGCTGTAGTCCTCGCCGGTCAGTTCGGTGATCGCGGCCTCGTAGATCGCAGCGGCAATTGCCGTGTCGGCGGGCAGGAACGGCCGCAAGGCCGGTTTTTCATCATCGTCCATCGCGTCTTACCAGTAACCCACGAGTTTCAGCGCTAGCGCGAGCGCACCCGCGATCAGCAGCCATTTGAGCACAATGTAGTAACGCCAGTGGCGCGGAAAAGGCGTGTCGGGCCGGCTCATCGTGCGATCTCCCATGTGGTGCCGTCCTTGGAATCCTTGATGACCACGCCCATGGCGGCGAGCTCATCGCGGATCCGGTCGGACTCCTTGAAGTCCTTGCGCGCGCGCGCCGCGGTGCGGTCAGCGATCAGGCCGTCGACCTTGGTCGCGTCGATGCCGCTGGCCTGCTGCTTGCGGCCGTTCCACGCCGCCGTCGTCTCCGACAGGAAGCCGAGCATGCGCAACGACGCGGCAAAACCAGCGCGGTCGTCGCGGTCGCCCGACGCGGCGCTGTTGCGCAGACCATGCAGCGCGGCCACGACGAGCGGCGTGTTCATGTCATCGAGCAGTGGGTCGATCACCTTGCGGGCAACCTCGCCGCCTGCGCTGTCGGCCGCGACCCAGTACCAGTCGTCCAGCGTTTTGGCGCTTTCCTCGAGGCCTTTCAGGGTCCAGTCCATCGGCGAGCGATAATGGGTCTTCAGCATGTTGAGGCGGACGACCTCGCCCGGCCAGTCCTTCAACAGCTCGTTGATGGTGACGAAGTTGCCGAGGCTCTTCGACATCTTCTCGCCTTCGACCTGCAGGAAGCCGTTGTGCAGCCAATAATTCGCCATCGCATGGGTGCCGTGGGCGCAGCGCGATTGTGCGATCTCGTTTTCATGATGCGGGAAGATCAAATCGAGGCCACCGCCATGGATGTCGAAGACATCGCCGAGATAGGCCGCCGACATCGCCGAGCATTCGATGTGCCAGCCCGGACGGCCCCTGCCCCATGGGCTGTCCCAGCCGGGCTCGTCGGCCGACGACTGCTTCCACAACACGAAGTCGGTCGGATGCTTCTTGTGGGCGTCGACGGCGACGCGCGCGCCGGCCTGCTGGTCTTCCAGCTTGCGGCCCGACAGCGCGCCGTAATCCGGCATCGACTGGGTGTCGAACAGCACCTCGCCTTCGGCCTCATAGGCATGGCCGCGCGCGATCAACGTCTTGATCAACGTCACCATGTCGGCCTTGCCGTCGGCGCGGGGCAGCACGAATTCGGTGGCGCGCGGCTGGTGCGTTGGCGGCAGGCAGCCGAGGGCTGTGACATCGGCCGCGAACTGGTTGGCCGTCGTCTCGGTGACCTGGCGGATCGCCTCGTTCAGCGGCAGGCCGGGATAGTCGCGTAGCGCCCGGTCGTTGATCTTGTCGTCGACGTCGGTGATGTTGCGCACATAGGTGACGTGGTCAGCGCCGTAGAGCTGCCGCAGCAGCCGGAACAGCACATCGAACACGATGACGGGACGCGCATTGCCGATATGGGCGAAGTCATAGACCGTGGGTCCGCAGACATACATCCGGACATTGTCCGGATCGATCGGCATGAAGACACGCTTGTCGCGGCTCAGGGTGTCGTAAAGGCGCAGTTCCATGGATGTCCGTCCCCAGCGACCGGGCGTCCGGTAATCTCAAAAGAGAAAAGACGGCCTCGGCCAGCGAATCGCTAGCTCATCATCTCGCGGCAGGCGCCACAAATGGAGAGAAAACCGTTCATCGCGGCACCATGCGGCAACCCCGGCTGGCCCGTCAAGCGGCCCTCCGGGCGCCCCCAGGACGGCCGTTCCAGGCCGATGCGGCCTGCATCATGGTTAATCATTGTTAACCATTGAGGGTTATTGAAATGCGGGCGTATTTTCTCATTCATTTGGTGGCCCATGACCTCGATTTCCGCGCTTCTGACGGCGGCGCTGCTGGCTGCGACCGCGCTGGCCGAACCCGCCATGGCTGATTCCCGCGTCTTCATCATCGCCAACCAGTCCGACGGCTACGGCATCGACCAGTGCCTGGCGCGGGGCGACAGCTGCGGCGCGCCGGCGGCGGCGTCCTATTGCAGGTCTCGCGCCTTCGACCAGGCCGTGGCCTATCGCCGGGTCGATCCCGACGAGGTGACCGGATCGGTGCCGGTGTCGGCCGACACCTGCTCCCGCGGCCGCTGTGAGGAATTCATCGCCATTACCTGCCAGCGCTGACCGGCCGGCGGCCCCCCCGACCGGCCACAGTGACGCCCCGGAAACGACGTGACCCTGCCGCGAGAAGCAGCTAAGCAGAGCCGCGTTCGCCGCCGCACTTTATGCGCGTGTCCGGCCGACGCTGGACGGGTCTGCGCGGCCATGACGGGCTGTCGAGATTGATCCGGCCAGTTTGTTGTCTCGCTCATTGGCCGGATATGTCTGACACCGTGATCGCCTCATTTTCCCGCTGGACCCTCGTCTGCGCCGCATTGTTCGGTGCCACGGCCCTGAGCAGCAACGCCTTGGCCCAGGGCGCCCCGCCGCCGATGTATCCGCCGGCCCAGCAGGCCGCCCCGGGCGGCGCCCCGGGGGGCAATCCGATGTGCGTGCGGCTGGAGGGCCAGCTCGCCACCATCGATCGCGGCAATGGCGATCCCGCGCGGGCCGACCAGGTGCGGCGCTACGAAGACGCGGCGTCGAAGCAGCAGGCCGAACTCGATCGCGTCTCGGCGCAGGCCAAGCGGATGGGCTGCGACTCGTCCGGCTTCTTCTCGCTGTTCTCCGGCCAGTCGGCGCAATGCGGTCCGGTCAACAACCAGATCCAGCAGATGCGCGGCAATCTCGACCAGATCACCTCGAGCCTGGAGCGGCTGCGCGTCGGCACGCCCGGCTCCTCGGACCGCGACAGCCAGCGCCGCTCGGTGCTGCTGGCGCTGGCGCAGAACAATTGCGGCCCGCAATACGCCGCCGCCGCACGCAGCGCCCAGCAGCAGACGCAGAATTCGGGGCCCGGCGGCTTCCTCAACAACCTGTTCGGCAACAACGAGAGCCCGCCGCCCGGCCCGGCCGACGCGCCGATGATGCCCGACGTCGCCACCGCGCCGACCGGCACCTACCGCACCGTCTGCGTGCGCACCTGCGACGGCTACTATTTCCCGATTTCGTTCGCGACGGTCCCGGCGCGGTTCGGCGACGACGACCGCACCTGCAAGAGCCTCTGCCCGGCGTCGGAGGCCGGCCTGTTCACCTATCGCAATCCCGGCGAGGACATCAATTCGGCGGTCTCGATCGCCGGCCAGCCCTATTCGTCGGCGCCGAACGCGTTCAAGTATCGCACCGAGTTCAACCCGTCCTGCTCGTGCCGCGCCCAGGGCCAGAGCTGGGCGGATGCGCTGAAGAACATCGACGATACGTCGGCCGCGCAGAACGGCGACATCATTGTCACCGAAGACCGCGCCCGCCGCATGTCGCTGCCGCAGCAGACCAAGGGCACGCCGGCCTCCGTGCAGAAGCGCGGCGCCGCAACACCCGACGCGCCGGCAGCCGCAGCCGCGGCCGCGCCGGATGCAACCGCGGCGCCTGCCGATCCCAATAAGACGATTCGTTCGGTCGGTCCGCAATTCCTGCCGAACACGGCGAAGTAGCGAACAGCCACATGAAGCTGTCACCACCCGCGAAAGCGGGTGGCCCAGTATTCCAGGACGTTTGTGATCAACAACTGGCGCTCTGGAATACTGGGTCGACCGGTCCAGCCGCGCGAGAGCGCGTCCGGCCGGGCAATGACAGCTGCGAATGAGGCGCGGCGCGCCGATACATCCACAATCAACGGTCGATAAACCGGTTCGTGATCGGATAGCGGCGATCCCGGCCGAAATGTTTTCGCGTCACCTTCACACCGGGGGCCGCCTGGCGGCGCTTGTATTCGGCCGCGGTGACAAGGTGATCGATCCGGGCGACGACGTCCGGGTCAAAACCTGCCGCGACGATGTCCGCCAGCGGCTGCTCCTGCTCGATCAGGCGTTCGAGGATGCCGTCGAGCACGTCGTAAGGCGGCAGCGAATCCTGGTCGGTCTGGTGCTCGCGCAATTCCGCGCTCGGCGGCCGCGTGATGATGCTGGGCGGAATGACCACGCCGTCGGGCCCGCGCGCGCCGTCAGGTTTCCATCGATTACGTAGCGCGCAGAGCCGGACCACCTGGGTCTTGTAGATGTCCTTGATCGGGTTGAAGCCGCCGTTCATGTCGCCATACAGCGTGGCGTATCCGACCGACATTTCCGACTTGTTGCCGGTGGTGACGACCATCGCGCCGGTCTTGTTGGAGATCGCCATCAGCAGCGTGCCGCGGGTGCGCGCCTGCAGGTTCTCTTCGGTGACGTCGCGGGGCAGCCCGGCGAAGGGCGCAGCGAGTATCGCCTCGAAGCCTTCCACCGCTCCGGCGATCGGCAGCACGTCATGGCGGATGCCCAGCGCTGTCGCAAGCTCAGCGGCATCGTCCAGCGACACCCGCGCCGTGTAGCGATAGGGCAGCATGACGCCGCGCACGTGGTCGGCGCCGAGTGCGTCCACTGCAATGGCCGCGCACAGCGCCGAGTCGATGCCGCCGGACACGCCGAGCACCACGTGCTCGAATCCGTTCTTCCGCACATAGTCGCGCAGGCCGAGCACGCAGGCGGCATAATCGCCGGCGTCGCCTTCCGCCGCCGGCGCGACCGGGCCGCGGCAATGCCAGCCATCGGCGCCGCGGTCGAAATGCAGCGTGGCGATGCTCTCGGCAAAGGCCGGCAATTGCGCGCCGAGCGAGCGGTCGGCATTGAGCACAAAGGACGCGCCGTCGAACACGAGTTCGTCCTGGCCGCCGACCTGGTTGAGATAGACCAGCGGCAGATCGCTCTCGGTGACGCGCGCCACCTGCACCGACAGGCGCAAATCACTTTTATCGCGGGCGTAAGGCGAGCCGTTCGGCACGATCAGGATTTCCGCGCCGGTCTCCGCCAGCGTCTCGCAGACGTTTTCGTAGTCGGCGGATTCTTCCATCCAGGTGTCTTCGCAGATCGGCACGCCGACGCGGACACCGCGGATGGTCAGCGGCCCCGCGACGGGCCCGCGCGCAAACAGGCGCTTCTCGTCGAACACGCCGTAATTCGGCAAATTGACCTTATAGCGGATCGCAACCACGCGGTCCTCGTCGAGCAGCGCCACGGCATTGTAGAGCTTGCCGTCGTCGACCCAGGGCGAGCCGACCAGCATCGCCGGGCCGCCATCCGTTGTGTCGTGTGCGAGGTCCTCGATGGCGGCGCGGCACGCCGCCTGGAACGCCGGCTTCAGCACCAGGTCTTCCGGCGGATAGCCGGCGATGAACAGTTCGGGAAACACCACCAGCGCCGCGCCGTCGGCCGCGGCCTGCGCGCGTGCGGCGCGCGCCTTGGCGGCATTGCCGGCGATGTCGCCGATGGTGGGATTGAGTTGCGCCAGCGTGACGGTGAAGCGATCAGATGGCGCCATCAGAACAACCCTGCCCGCTCACATAGCGCAAACAGCCAGGTGCCGCCGGCGATCAGCAGCGCCACGCCGACGGCGGCCGAGCCGAGGTCCTTGACGTGGCCGATCTGCGCATCATGCGCGGTGGTCAGCCGGTCGGACAGTTTTTCAATCGCGGTGTTGAGCAGTTCGACGGCGAGCAGCAGCAGCACCACGGCCACCAGTTCGAAGCGTCGCATGGCGGTGACGCCGACGAACCACGACAGCGGGATCGCCAGCAGCAATGCGACCAGCTCCTCGCGAATGGCCTGCTCCGATCGCATCGCGAAGCGCAGGCCATTCCACGAATTGACGGTCGCCCGCCAGAGCCGCGACAACTTACAGACCCGAGGCCACCGGCAACGGCTGGTCCTTGTCGGCGCGCGACGACTTCAGCAGTTCGGCGACCAGGAACGCCATGTCGACCGCCTGCTCGGCGTTCAGACGCGGATCGCAGACCGTGTGGTAACGGTCGTTGAGGTCCTCGTCGGAAATCGCGCGGGCGCCGCCGGTGCATTCGGTGACGTTCTGGCCGGTCATCTCCAGATGCACGCCGCCCGGATGGGTGCCTTCGGCCGCATGGATCTGGAAGAACGACTTCACCTCGGAGAGGATGCGGTCGAACGGCCGGGTCTTGTAGCCGGAATTCGACGTGATGGTGTTGCCGTGCATCGGATCGCACGACCACACCACGGAGCGGCCTTCCTTCTGCACCGCGCGGATGAAGCCCGGCAGATGGTCGCCGACCTTCTCGTGGCCGAAGCGGTTGATCAGCGTCAGGCGACCGGGTTCGTTGTCCGGATTCAAGACGTCGATCAGCTTCAGGAGTTCGTCCGGCTTCAGCGACGGGCCGCATTTCAGGCCGATCGGGTTCTTGATGCCGCGGAAATATTCCACATGGGCGTGGTCGAGCTGCCGCGTGCGGTCGCCGATCCAGATCAAGTGGCCCGAAGTCGCGTACCAGTCTCCGGTCGTCGAATCGACGCGGGTGAAGGCCTGCTCGTAGCCGAGCAGCAGCGCCTCGTGGCTGGTGTAGAAATCCGTCGAGCGCAGCTCCGGATGGCTTTCCAGATTGAGCCCGCAGGCGCGCATGAAATTCAGCGCGTCGGAAATCCGGTCGGCCAGTTCCTTGTAGCGGCGCGACTGCTGCGAATCCTTGAGGAAGCCGAGCATCCACTGATGCACGCTGCCGAGATTGGCAAAACCGCCGGTGGCGAAGGCGCGCAGCAGGTTCAGCGTCGCCGCCGACTGCCGATAGGCCATCAGCTGGCGCTGCGGATCGGGCGTGCGCGATTCCGGCGTGAAGGCGATGTCGTTGATGATGTCGCCGCGATAGCTCGGCAGCTCGACGCCATCCAGCTTCTCCATCGGCGACGAGCGCGGCTTGGCGAACTGGCCGGCGATGCGGCCGACCTTCACCACCGGCAGCGCGCCGGCATAGGTCAGCACCACCGTCATCTGCAGGAATGCTCGGAAGAAATCGCGGATGTTGTTGGCGCCGTGCTCGGCAAAGCTCTCGGCGCAGTCGCCGCCCTCCAGCAGGACGGCGCCGCCTTTGGCGACGCGCGCCAGCTGCTTTTTCAGGTTCCGCGCCTCGCCGGCGAACACCAGCGGCGGAAACGTCGCCAGCTGCGCCTCG
>JBEVEC010000082.1:0-28056 GCA_040512975.1 Tardiphaga sp.
GCGGTCGAAAAATAGCGGTAGTAGCGCGGAAAGCGATCCTGGATGGCGCGGCCAAGCACCGACTGGTCGCGCGCGGTGGTGACCTGCTCGTCATCGGGCAGGCCCGATGCGTTGCGGTACACCGTGCGGCTCATGCCGAGCGCGCGGGCCTTGCGCGTCATCAGCTTGGCGAAGTCGTCCTCGTCGCCGCCAACGGCTTCGGCGATCACCACGGCGGCATCGTTGGCCGAGCGCGTCACCAGGCCCTTGATGGCGTCTTCGACGCGCAAGGTCTGGCCGGGGCGCAGACCGAGCTTGGTCGGCGCCTGCACGGAGGCGTGCTGCGAAACGTCCATCTCGGTGTCGAGGCTCATCTTGCCGGACTCGAGCTTCTCGAAAAGCAGATACAGCGTCATGATCTTGGTCAGCGAGGCCGGGTGGCGAAGGCTGTCCGGCGCGGTCGACTGCAGCACGGCACCGGAATTGGCGTCCACCATGATGGTCGAATAGGCAGGATTATAAGATGGCTCGCGCGCCACGTGGCTGCGCGCGGAGTGCCGGTGGCGGCGCGCATCGGCCTTGTCGGTGGTACTGATGATGGCGACGCTGAGAGTGGCCAGCCCAAGGGCGCACACCCGCAGGGTGCGTGACGAACCAATCTGTGTGCGAAGCATGAACTTCCCCGTCCGATAAATCTCAATCACCGGTCCGTGAGGCAAAATTAAGCCCGACAACCAGAGATATTCCCATTGAGCGCCCCGGTCCGAGCACGGCTCCTAGCGGGATGGCAGCGTCTCACCAGCCATTCTGGCTAACAGCAGTTCTCGTGCGGGTTTTCGGCGTCCATGCCGAGCGCGACGATCCAGAGATCAAAATTAGGTCTGCGGGGTTTCCAAAGCCTTAAGAAACCATTGCAGAGGGCCGGCGCATTTGCAGCAAGTGCCAGCAATTGTGCATTGCACACGAAACGTGACCGAATTGTGCGGCCAAGGCCATACGAACGAATCAAAACGCCGGCCACAAGGCCGGGCGTTTGCGCTACGAGATGGCGGTAACCGGCTACTTCGCGACGCGCAATGCGTTGAGCGAGTTGCCGATTGCAGTGAACGCCGCGGCGATGCCGCTGGCCGTGCTGGTCGGGTAGAAGTTGCCGGAACCGGCACAGTATTTGAGCACGGCCGATTCAGGGTCGTTATCCGTGTTGACCTGGATGGTGTAGATCACGACCGGTGCGCTGCTGCTCGACGACGCCTTGATGTTGTCGCACAGGATCTTCTGCCGCGCATCCACCGAGGCCGAATAGCTGGAACCGTTGCCGTACCAGCGGTCGATGGTGTTCTGGCCGTCGGACAGCACGATGATCGCGTCGGTATATTTATACGCGCTGTCCTTCGCCGGCGTGTTCATGGGATCGCCCGACTGCAGCGTTTCCCAGGCCCAGGCCATGCCGATCGGCTGGTTGGTGCCGCCGTTCGGCGACAGCGAGTCGATCTTGGCCTTGATCGTCGTGACGTTGTTGGCCGCATAGGCCGATGTCATCGGCAGGATCTGTGCGGGGCAGGCGTTGTACTGGTTTGCCGGGAAGCGGGTGGAATCGGACAATGGCGCATCCCGCGTGGTGTCGTAAGGCTGGTCGCGATCGGTGACGCAGCCGTTCCAGTTGTTGTGGCTGGTGGCCGTCCAGGTCTTGTTGTGCGACACGCAGGACGCCTGCGTGGAATAGTTGTTGCTGCTGCAACTGCCGTTTGCGGTGTCGAAGTCCGTCCACTTGATCCAGTTTGCCGCCCTGTTGCTGGCGCCGACATTGACCATCTGGGCGAACGGGACGATCGAGATGTAGACGTCGTCGGCGTTCTTGGCATTGCTCTGCAGCGTGTCGACGAGGTTCTTGGCGGCGCTCTGCATTGCCGCCATCTTGCCGTCGTCGGCCATCGAACCGGTCACGTCGAGCGCCATGGCAACCCGCATCCGGGTGCTGCCCCAGGTCGTGGTCGACGTCGATCCGACGTCGAGTTTGGGATAGCCGACCATTTTCATGAAATCGGTGGTCACCGAGCCGCTGCCGGTGACCGTCACGGTGGAGCCGTTGGCCGTATTGGTCGTGTAAGTGGCATTGACGGTGACCGGGCCGGAATTCTTGTTGTTGTAGAGCGCATTGAAATACGCCACCGCCTTCGACGACACGTCCGCAGCCGACAGGGACGGGTTGGCGCCAAGGTCCTTGGAGACCATGAGCGCGGCGGAGTCGATCGCCACCTGCATGGAAGACCGCGCCGCATTGGCACGGCTGTAATCGACGGCAGCGCCGACGAAGCCCAGCATCGGCACCAGCGCCAATGCGAACATCACCGCGACATTGCCGCGCTCGTCGCGGACGATCTGTGCCGTCCGCCTGGTCTTGTCTGAAGTCGACTGGATCAACATAGCGCCCGCCAAAATGAGGTTCCTTTGTGAGGCATATCTCGATGGCTACGGCTAAACAGGTGGTAAAGGTGTCCGTGTAAAACGCTTAAAAGGCGCTCAAATGCGCGCGCCCGACGCTGTTGTCGGTAGCATGCTCAACGGCCGCTGAAGGGGCTGGGCGCCAATCGACATGTCTGGCTAACCTCCGGTTAACCCTGCGCCTTCGGCCGGTGGCCGAAATCCCTCCCGCCGGACGCCACCTCGTGCCGCTCGACGCGCTTGCGGACAACGTCGCCTGAACACATATTGCGAAGATCGGTCCGGCCCGGGACGCGGCGCATGGGCGCAACGCGGCACCAAACCTGACCCGATGGCTTTCGACGGTGCTCTCCCCGGGCATGCGGCGGCATCCCGTTGGGGACGCCGCGGTCGGAGGGCTGGTTTTTATATGCTGGGGACTTCACTACGGGCGCCATGTTCAAGAGAATTTCGACATCCATGACCGACCGCGCCGCGGCGCCTGTCCCGGCTTCCGTGCGCGCCACCATGGCGCCGCAGGCGATGGCCGAGGACGACAACCGCTCGGGAACGCCCGGCGGTCCGACCACGTCGGTGATCACCAAGACCAAGCCGAAGACCAAGCGGCCGAACCTCTATCGCGTGCTGATCCTCAACGACGATTACACGCCGATGGAATTCGTCGTCCACGTGCTGGAAAAATTCTTCCAGAAGGATCTGGAGGCGGCGACCCAGATCATGCTGCACGTCCACCATCACGGCATCGGCGAGTGCGGCACGTTCACTTACGAGATCGCCGAGACCAAGGTGACACAGGTGATGGATTTTGCACGCAAGCATCAGCATCCCCTGCAATGCGTGATGGAAAAGAAGTAGCTGCGCGTCGTCCCCGCGAATGGGAACGGGTCTTGCATTGAATCATTCAAGATCGGACGGCGATCGTCCGATCGTATACCTGCGGTGCATTGGCAACGATGCGCCGGACAAGCGGCCGTGCGGTCGAGGGCGCAACGCCTGAGCGGCCCGCAAGAGGTGCGGGAACCAGTCTTTCGCCACGATCAGACGTCACTATATGATCGAAAGGTTCTTGTTGCCTGACAAGGCAACGATAGCCATGATGGCGGGGGCCAACGAGGACGCGGAATGCCAACTTTTTCTCAAAGCCTTGAACAATCACTGCATCGGGCGCTGTCGATCGCCAACGAGCGACATCATCAATACGCGACACTGGAGCATCTGCTTCTCTCGCTGGTCGATGACTCCGACGCCGCGGCGGTGATGCGGGCGTGCAGCGTCGATCTCGACAAGCTGCGCGGCAGTCTGGTCAATTATCTCGAAACCGAATTCGAGAACCTGGTGACGGACGGTGCCGATGACGCCAAGCCGACCGCCGGCTTCCAGCGCGTGATTCAGCGCGCGGTGATTCACGTGCAGTCGTCCGGTCGCGAGGAAGTGACCGGTGCCAATGTGCTGATCGCGATCTTTGCCGAGCGCGAAAGCCACGCCGCCTATTTCCTGCAGGAGCAGGACATGACGCGCTACGACGCGGTCAATTACATCAGCCACGGCATCGCCAAGCGCCCCGGCGTATCTGAAGCGCGGCCGGTGCGCGGCGTCGACGAGGAGACCGAGGCCAAGGGCGGCGACGAGTCCAAGAAGAAGGGCGAGGCGCTCGAGACCTATTGCGTCAACCTCAACAAGAAGGCGCGGGACGGCAAGATCGATCCGGTCATCGGACGCAATTCCGAGATCAACCGCGCGATCCAGGTGCTGTGCCGCCGCCAGAAAAACAATCCGCTGTTCGTCGGTGAAGCCGGCGTCGGCAAGACCGCGATCGCCGAAGGCCTCGCCAAGCGTATCGTCGACAGCGACGTGCCGGAAGTGCTGGCGGCTGCCACCGTGTTCTCGCTGGACATGGGCACGCTCTTGGCCGGCACGCGCTATCGCGGCGACTTCGAGGAACGCCTGAAGCAGGTGCTCAAGGAGCTCGAGGCGCATCCGAACGCGATCCTGTTCATCGACGAGATCCACACGGTGATCGGCGCAGGCGCCACCTCCGGCGGCGCGATGGACGCGTCCAACCTGCTCAAGCCGGCGCTCGCCTCGGGCACGATCCGCTGCATGGGCTCGACCACCTACAAGGAATATCGCCAGCACTTCGAGAAGGACCGCGCTTTGGTGCGCCGGTTCCAGAAGATCGATGTCAACGAACCCACTGTCGAAGACGCGATTTCGATCCTGAAGGGCCTCAAGCCGTATTTCGAGGACTATCACAAGCTGAAATACACCAACGAGGCCATCGAGGCCGCGGTGCAGCTGTCGTCGCGCTATATCCACGACCGCAAGCTGCCGGACAAGGCGATCGACGTGATCGACGAGTCGGGCGCGGCGCAGATGCTGGTGGCCGAGAGCAAGCGCAAGAAGACCATCGGCATCAAGGAGATCGAGACCACGATCGCGACCATGGCGCGGATCCCGCCCAAGAGCGTGTCGAAGGACGACGCCGAGGTGCTGCGGCATCTCGAGTCGACCCTGAAGCGCGTGGTGTTCGGCCAGGACAAGGCGATCGAAGCGCTGTCGGCCTCGATCAAGCTTGCGCGTGCCGGCCTGCGCGAGCCGGAAAAGCCGATCGGCTCCTACCTGTTCTCGGGCCCGACCGGCGTCGGCAAGACCGAAGTGGCGAAGCAGTTGGCGTCGTCGCTGGGCGTCGAGCTGATCCGCTTCGACATGTCGGAATACATGGAGCGGCACACGGTGTCGCGCCTGATCGGCGCGCCTCCCGGCTATGTCGGCTTCGACCAGGGCGGACTCTTGACCGACGGCGTCGACCATCATCCACATTGCGTGGTGCTGCTCGACGAAATCGAGAAGGCGCATCCGGACCTGTACAACGTGCTGCTGCAGGTGATGGATCACGGCCGGCTGACCGACCACAACGGCAAGCAGGTCTCGTTCCGAAACGTCATTCTGATCATGACGACCAATGCCGGCGCCGCCGACATGGCGCGGGCGGCCTTCGGCTTCACCCGCGGCAAGCGGGAAGGCGACGACCACGAGGCGATCAACCGGCAGTTCGCGCCGGAATTCCGTAACCGCCTTGATGCCATCGTCGCGTTCGCGCATCTCAATGCCGACGTCATCGGCATGGTCGTGGAGAAGTTCGTGCTGCAGCTGGAAGCCCAGCTCGCGGACCGTGACGTCACCATCGAGCTGTCCGAGCCCGCCAAGGCCTGGCTGATCCAGCACGGCTACGACGAGCAGATGGGCGCGCGCCCGATGGGCCGCGTGATCCAGGAGCACATCAAGAAGCCGCTGGCCGACGAACTCTTGTTCGGCCGGCTCAAGGACGGCGGCCACGTCCGCGTGGTGCTGACCAAGGACGAGGCGGTGCTGGGCGTCGAGCAGGAGCAGATCGGCTTCGAATTCGTCGACGGCCCCGTCACGCCGAAGCCGGAAAACCTGCCGTCGAAGCGCACGTCATCGCGCAAGCCGAAGCCCGGCGGCGGCTCCAGCGGCCCGGCGCCGAAGGGCCCGCTGGTCAAGGTGTAAGCTGCAAGTCAATCAAAAACGGCCGGGGAGTGATCACCGGCCGTTTTTGTTTGCCTCTACCCCGTCATTCCGGGCCGCGCGGACCCGAGATCCCGGCATGTTCATCTGTCTTTTCAACACACCGGGATTCCGGGTTCGCGCCCGCCTTGCGGCGCTCGCGCCCCGGAATGACGTTCCGTGAGAGCTACTGCCCGAGCAGATTGTTGATCTTGCGCTGCAGCTCGCGCTTCTTCTTCTCGCTCTTGCGCAGGCGTGCCTCCAGGTCCGACGGCGGGGCTGCGTCGAGCGGCTTGTCGCTGAAGGCGACGCCGATGATGTTGTCGCGCCACCACACCACCTTGGCCATGAAGGAGCGGCCCTTGCGCGCGATCCGCAGGGTGAGTTCGTCCTTGGGCAGCCGGGCCGGCCCCTTGAATTCGAGGCGCGCGCCGTGGTCCGACAGGTCGCGCACGATGCAGTCCTTGTCGGGCGCGGCGTCATGCGAGGCGACACCGCCCAACAACACCTTGTCCCGTGATCCCTTGCGACGCTCGTCCATGGCGGCAATCCCTGCTTTGCAGCGCGGGACTGTACGGAGTTCCGCCGCGTTGGGAAGCCGGCAGCCGCAACCGTGCGGTGTTAACGTAAATTTATCATGAGGACAGGAGGCGTTGTCAGGCCGCGGTTTCGCGCAGGCCGCGGGCGATCTGCTTCTCGCGGTCGAATTCGGCGCGGCGGCGCGCCAGCTCATCGGCGTCGAGCAGGGCGACATTGTTGTAGTCGCTCTTCCAGCCGGCATCCTTGGCCCAGCGCAGCGGCGACTGGACGGTGGTCTGCGGTCCGACGGCGGACTCCAGCACGCGCAGCGCGAGCTCCAGCGTGAGGGCCTGGGAGGCTTCGTCGTGCGGCTTGCCGGCGGAATTGCCGAGTGGGAAGTCGCTGAACAGGAACCGCGGCACCGCGGCGTGCTCGACGATGTCCTTGGCGCAGCCCATCTCCACCGTGGCAATGCCGTTGGCCTCGAGATGCCGCGCGACCAGGCTGATGGTCTGGTGGCACACCGGACAGTTCGGCACCAGCACGGCCGCATCGACGCCGTCGGCCCGCGCGCGCGCCAGGATCTCCGGCGCATCGGTTTCGATGGTAACGCGGTGGCTGCGGTTGGTCGGCGCGCCGTAGAAGCGCGGCGCGACCTCGCCGATGCGGCCCTGCGCGGCAAGGCGCTGCAGCGCGGGCAGCGGAAACCATGTGCCGCTGTCATCGGCCCGCGTGTGAACGCGGTCATAGGCGATGTGGGAGATGCGCAGGTCGTGCCGTTGCGCCGTGTCGCCGTCATAGACCGAATAGAATTTTGCGCCGCCGTTATAGGCCGCGCCAGGCCCCTGATCGCCCTTTGCGGGATCATAAGGCGCCGCCGTGGTGACGATCGCCACGCGGGATTGCGACAGTGGCTTCGCCAACGGCTGGAACGGGGCGTCCACGTGATGCGCCCAGCGATACGGCACGTCATAACCGATCGCCTCGTAATAGGCGCGTGTGCGCGCCATATAGGGGATCGGGACGTCGTCATCGCAAGCGAAGCCCGGCCTGTCGGTGTGACCATCGGCCATGGTTCGCACTCCCTTGTTTGCCGTATTTCATCCATAGCTAGCCCGTTCGGCCGGGCTGTCAAGACACGGAACCGGCTCAGGAATGTTGATGACGCGGTGGATCAGGAGGGGCCGGGCGCTCTGTGTCGCAGCATCGCTGGCGGTGCCATCCATCGCAGTGGCGGATGACTTGTCGCCGGGTGAGCTGGCCAAGCCGGGCGCCGATCGCATGGTGCCGATGCGCACGGCACCGGCAAAGCCCGCGGCCGAGCGCGACAGCGAGGCGCGCGAGTCGATGTGCCTGATCATCGAGTCCGCCGCCCGCGCCGCAGACCTGCCGCTGGAATTCTTCGCGCGGGTGATCTGGCAGGAAAGCCGTTTTCAGCCCAATGCCGTGGGGCCGGTGACGCGCAGCGGCGAGCGCGCGCAGGGCATCGCGCAGTTCATGCCCGGCACGGCGAACGAGCGCCGGCTGCTGGATCCGTTCGATCCGGTGCAGGCGCTGCCGAAATCGGCGGAATTCCTCAGCGAGCTGCGCGGCCAGTTTGGCAATCTCGGTCTCGCCGCCGCCGCCTACAATGCGGGGCCGCGCCGGGTGCAGGACTGGCTCGATGGCAGGGGCGCGATGCCCTATGAGACCCGCAACTATGTTTCCGTCATCACCGGCGCCTCGGTCGAGGACTGGCAGGCCGCGGGCCGCAACGGCAGGATGCCGCCGCGCCCGCCGACATCGAGCTGTCGTGAACTGATGGCGCTGCTGCGCCAGGCCCCGAACCCGTTCGTCGCGCAACTCGAGCAGCGCGTGACGCTCGGTGTCGCGCGACCGTGGGGCGTGCAGCTCGCGGCGGGCTTCAACCGCGACCGCGCGCTGTCGTCCTATGCGCGGGCCATGTCGGGGCTGCGCAACGTTGTCGGCGATCAGGATCCCAATCTGCTGAGCTCGTTGAACCGCAGCCGCGGCACCCGGGCCTTCTACCAAGTGCGGATCGGCGCCGACACGCGGTCCGAGGCCGATGCATTGTGCAGCAAGATCCGCCGCGCCGGGCAGGGCTGCCTGGTGCTGCGAAACGGCCGGGCGTAACCGGCGATCGCGCGTATTGTTGACGGCTCCGCTGTCCGCTTGTGTCGGCGTCCGAACACGCTAGTCTCCCGGCCAACATAAAAAATGCTTCGGGGAGAACGTCATGAAATCGCGCGCGAGCTCGTCTTTGTTGTGCTGTCTCGTTGTGATTGCCACGGCATGGCAGGCAACATGCGCCCGGGCGGCGGACTATCCGTCCCGGCCGATCCGGCTGGTGGTGCCCTATGCGGCGGGTGGCCCGACCGACGTGCTGGCGCGATTGATCGGCAACTATCTCGGATCCGACCTGAAGCAGACCGTGGTGGTCGAGAACAAGCCGGGCGCACAGGGTGCGATCGCCGCCGACGCCGTCGCGCGATCGGATCCCGATGGATACACGCTGTTCGTCACCGCGGCGTCGATCATGGTGCTCAATCCGATGCTGTACAAAAAGCTTCCCTACGATCCGCAGAAGGATCTGCGGATGCTCACCGTCGTCACCGACTTGCCGGTGGTGCTGGAGGTCAATCCGTCGGTGCCGGCGACGACGGTGCAGGAATTCGTGGCCTACGCCAAGGCCAATCCGGGCAAGCTGAATTTCGGCTCTGCGGGCACCGGCGGCACCATTCATCTCGCCGGTGAGATGTTCAAGCAGATCACCGGCGTCGAGATGACCCATGTGCCCTACAAGGGCGCGGGGCCGGCGCTGACCGATCTGTTGTCCGGCAACATCCAGGTGATGTTCGACACGCTGTCCACGGCGCTGCCGCCGGTGCGCTCCGGCCTGTTGCGGCCGCTCGGCGTCAGTTCGGCGCAGCGCAGCCCGGACCTCCCCGACGTGCCGACGGTGATCGAAAGCGGCTATCCGGACTATCAGGTCGGCGTCTGGTTCGGGCTTGCCGGACCGTCGAAACTGCCTGAAGAAGTCGTGCAGAGGGTGATGGCGAGCATGGACCGCGCGCTTGACGATCCCGCGTTCCGCGCCTCGCTGGAAAAGATCGGCTTCCCGGTGCTGCGACCGAAGACCGTGGCCCAGATCAACCAATTCGTTGACGCCGACCGGACGCGGTGGTCGAAGGTCATCAAGGCGCAGAACATCTCGCTGGATTGACCTGATGAAATGGCAGCGGTGAACGATGGTCCGTGAAAGTGAAATCCGCGCCGGCGAGGTGGTCGTCGACGCGCCGAAGCCGAACCAGGCTGGGCTGGTCTATATCGGCCGCATCCGCACGCCGTGGACGTCGCGGCTGGAGACGCCGCGGCAGGGGCGGCATGACGGGCCGGTGTGCCGTCTGGAGATCTTCGAGCCGTGGGTCGCGGGGCTGAAGGATCTCGGGCTCTATCAACATCTCGAAGTGCTGTACTGGCTGCATCTGTCGCGGCGCGACCTGGTGTTGCAGAGCCCGAAGAATGATGGCACGGCGCGGGGCATCTTCTCGCTGCGCACGCCGGTGCGGCCGAACCCGATCGGCACCTCGATGGTGCGGCTGGTCGGCATCGAAGGTGCCACCGTGCTGGTGCGCGGCCTCGATTGCCTCGACGAGACGCCGCTGCTGGACATCAAGCCCGACCGTTGCGAATTCACGCCGCTGGCGCCGCCGCAGCCCGGCGATTTTCAGACGGAGTGAGGGGCGCGAATCTAATGCGCCTGCAGCGCCGCGATCAGCTTCGTCGCGTTGTCTTCCAGCACCTTGGGATCTTCCTTGCGCGACGCCGGCGGCAACAGGTCGACGCCGTTCTGGCGCGGCATCACGTGCATGTGCAAATGAAACACCACCTGGCCGCCGGCGGCTTCGCTGTATTGCGCCACCGTCATGCCGTCGGCCGCGAAGGCGTGTTTCGACGCGGCGGCGATCCTGTGGGCGGCGCGGACGACATGAGCGTAATCTTCGGGATCGATGTCGAAGATGTTGCGCGCCGGCGCCTTCGGGACCACCAGCGTGTGGCCGGGCGAACGCGGCATGATGTCGAGGAACGCCATCACGTGGTCGTTCTCATAAACCTTGTAGGCCGGAAATTCGCCGCGCAGGATCTTTGCAAAGATGTTGTTCGGATCATACGCGGTCATGGCGGCCTCCGGGCTGGCGACGAAATTCGGCGGACTGTTGCCGCCCCGTTGGCGCCGGTCAAGCCGTCGGGCGATCAATCCTGCTCCGGCGCATCGCCCTTGCGGAACGGGCCCAATTCACTCAGCTCGCGTCCGGCTTCGGCGATATAGTCGCGCTCGCGCGCAAGATATTCGGCAATGGCGCCGCGCAGGCCGCGGTCGGCGATGTAGTGCGCCGAATAAGTGGTCTGCGGCAGGTAGCCGCGCGCGATCTTGTGTTCGCCCTGCGCGCCGGCCTCGACCTTCTTGAGCCCGCGCTGAATCGCGAAATCGATGGCCTGATAGTAGCAGACCTCGAAATGCAGGAACGGATGATGTTCAACGGCACCCCAGTGACGGCCGAACAGCGTGTCCGAGCCGATGAAATTTATCGCGCCGGCGATCCACTTGCCGTCGCGCTTCGCCATGATCAGCGCGACGTCGTCGCTCATGGTCTCGCCGATCAGCGTGTAGAATTTGCGGTTGAGATAGGGCCGGCCCCATTTGCGCGATCCGGTCTCCATGTAGAACGCAAAGAAGGCGTCCCACGCATCCTCGGTGATCTCGCTGCCGGTCAAGGTATGGATGGTGATGCCGCCGGCGAGCGCATCGCGGCGCTCGCGCTTGATCGCCTTGCGGTGACGCGAATTCAGCGTCGCCAAGAAATCGTCGAACGAGCCAAAACCCTCGTTGTGGAAATGAAACTGCTGGTCGGTGCGCAGCAGGAAGCCGCGCTCGGCCAGAAACTTTGCTTCTTCCTCGCGCGCGAAGGTGACGTGGACCGAGGACGCATCGGTGGCCTCGCACAGCCCCACCAGTCCACCGGCGAGCGCTTCGCTGACCCGCGCAGCATCCACGCCGTCGCGGATCAGCAGGCGCGGGCCGGTGGCCGGCGTGAACGGAACCGAGGCCTGCAGCTTCGGATAATATTGCCCGCCGGCGCGCTCATAGGCATCGGCCCAGCCGCGGTCGAAAACGTATTCGCCCTGCGAATGCGATTTCAGGTAGCACGGCACGACGCCGACGATGCGGCCGTCGCTTTTGGCGATCAGGTGCCGCGGTCCCCAGCCGGTGCGCGCGCAGGCCGAGTTCGATTGCTCGACGGCGCTGAAAAAGGCGTGGGAGACGAAGGGATTGTAACGCGCCGACGGGGCGGAGCAGGGGGCTGCCGGCGCCAGCGTGTCGAGGCTGGCCAGGGCGCCGATATCGGCGCGGCCGGTGGCGCAGGCGTCCCAGTCCGGGGCCGGGATCTGGCTGATCGAAGAGACTGCTTCGAGGGTGATATCCGCTGACGTCATCGATCACTTAAGACATGGCATTGCGATCAACCGCTGCGGCGACCGCTCCTAAGATCGTGCGTTGCGCCGGTGACTTCAAGGGTCTGGCCGCCTGTCGTCCCCGCAGAGGCGGGGACCCATACGGCGAGGAGTCTCTGTTTGGTGGCAGCGATTGCGCCGTTCTTCGCCATGGTCCTCAGGGGTTATGGGTCCCCGCCTGCGCGGGGACGACTAGGGGATAAACCCTTCAAACGTCATCTGGTCCGCCCAGCGCTCCGATACCGCGCGCTGGTCCGGCGTCCGCACCGTCCAGGTCAGCAGCGCGCAGCCGAACAAATTGCGGGCGATCCACGGAGCGGCGGCGGGCAGCTCGCGCACCCAGTAGGAGACGAAATGCGGCCGGGTGCGGAAGGCGTGGCGCAGGTGCCGCATGCCGTCGCGCTGGGCCGCGGTCAGGGTCTGCCACTCGCCGTCGTCATAGCTGTGTTGGGCGGTGATGCCGCGGGGGATTTCAGGGGCGATCTTGCGCATGGCGAGCACCTGGTCGGGATCGAACGACATCCATGCCGCCGGCCCTCGGTAGGCTTTCAGGACCTCCGCCGTGCGGGCCACGAGCCTGCGGTCGCCGTCAAAATGGCTCTTGATCTCGATCACCAGGCCGACCCGGCCGTCGACCAGCGCGCAGAGGTCGGCCAGCGTCATCATGCGCTCGGCGGTATCCTTGAAGACCACCTGCCGAAGCTCGGCGGTGGTTTTCCCGAGCAGGGGACCGTCGCCTTCGGTGAGGCGGCCGAGCGCGTCGTCGTGATGCACCATCGCCTCGCCGTCGGCGCTGAGCTGGACGTCGCATTCGATGCTGAAATGGCCGGCGATGGCGGCATGCATCGCGCCCGGCATGTTCTCGATGATGCCGCGGGTGCGGTCATGCAGGCCGCGATGCGCGACCGGGCGGGCGGTGAGCCAGGCGGGGGCGCGCATCGGTTGCAGCCGGATCAGACGACCTCGAACACGCCGTCGACCTCGACCGCGCAATCAGCGGGCAGCGAGGCGACGCCGACCGCGGCGCGGGCGTGGCGGCCCTTGTCGCCGAAGGCGGCGACCATCAGGTCCGAGGCGCCGTTGATGACTTTTGGCGCGTCGGTGAAATCGGGCGTCGCGGCGACGAAGCCGCCGAGACGGACCACGCGGGCGACCTTGTCGAGGTCGCCGAGCGCGGCCTTGACCTGGGCCAAGAGATTGATGGCGCAGCCGCGGGCGGCGGCGACGCCGTCGTCGAGGCTGACATCGGCGCCGAGTTTGCCTTTGGCGATCAGCTTGCCGTCGGCGCCCATGCAGATCTGGCCGGACACGAACAGCAGATTGCCGGAGCGCACGAAGCCGACATAATTCGCCACCGGGCTGACCGGCTCATGCAGCGTCACGCCCAATTCCGCCAGTTTCTGCTCGACCGTTCCTGCCATGACACGTCCCTGATCTCTGATGCTGCGCGACGCATTCCAAACGCGTCGGCGCCTGTTTCCCCCATCCGGCGCACCCTTGCAAGGTCCGCCGGGCCGGCGCGATCGTGTCCGCCGGTGCCTCCATGATGCCCGCAAATGTGGCATTTCGGCAGGCCGGGAAGAGCGGCGACACGGCTTGGCCGTAGTTGCGGCGCAATGGCGCGATCTCTATGCTTTCACCACACCATTCCAGGACATCAGCATGCGCCGCTCATTTTCCACATTGCGCTTCCGGACGGCCTCGCTGGCATTGAGCCTGGCGCTGCTGACCCTGCCAGGCGCAAGCCATGCGGCGTCTCCCGCGGCCGCGGTGCCGTTCATGGCGCATCAGGCGCTGTATGACCTGAAGCTGCAGAAGTCGCGCGGCAATGCCAGCGTCAACAGCGCCACCGGCCGCATCCTCTACAGCTTCTCGGGCAGCGCCTGCGAAGGCTACAGCTCGGACTTCCGCCAGGTCTCGGAACTGAACAGCGGCGAAGACAAAAGCACGCTCAGCGACCTGCGTTCGACCAGCTGGGAAGCGGGCGACGGCAAGAGCTATCGCTTCAAGATCGACACCCGCATGAATGACGGCGATCCCGCCAATATTGACGGCATGGCCGAGCGCGACGGCGACCACGTCACCGTCAAGCTGAAGCAGCCGGTGCAGAAGACGTTTACGCTCGACGGCAAGACCGTGTTTCCGACCGAGCAGATCCACCGCATCATCGCCGCGGCCCGGGACGGCAAGTCGGTGCTCGAACTCGCCGTCTATGACGGCTCCGACACCGGCGAGAAGGTCTACAATACGCTCACTGTGATCGGGCAGGCGATCCCGGGCGACCGTGCCGCGACCGAGCCCGATCCGTCGACCACCAACGACGCGCTGAAGAAATTGACCCGTTGGCCGGTGACCGTCAGCTATTATGACCAGTCCGCCAAGCCCGCCGACGGCGGCGAGCAGACGCCGGTCTATGCGATGTCGTTCGAGCTGTACGAGAACGGCGTGTCGCGCGCGCTGGTGCTGGATTACAATGACTTCGTCATCGGCGGCGCGATGAGCAAGTTCAATGTGAAAGACAGCAAGCCTTGTAAATAGGGAGCGGCATCACCGCCGTCGTCCCCGCGAGGCGGGGACCCATACGGCGAGGACCTGCGGGTGGGGGCTGGGCGGGCCGCCTGCTTTCTTCCAACCATAATCCTCAGAGGTTATGGGTCCTGCGTTCGCGGGGACGACCCCGAGGGTCACTCCGCCCTAGTCAGCCGCATGTTATCCAGCAGTCTCCGCCCGCTGCCTTCTGTCTTCAACAGCTTCTTCACCGCGCTGGACGCAGCGATCTCGTAATGATCCGCATAGGCCTCGTGGTTCTTCTCGATGTCGTCGAGGCGGTACAGGTAGTTGACCATCAGGCTCGCCGACTCGCGCAGGCCTTTCGGCGAGGTGTCGCCGAGCCAATCGATGCGCTCGAGCCGCGCGCCGTTGCCGAGATGGAAGCGCGCCACGGAGTCGACCGGGCCGCCGCGGCCGCTCTTGGCCTTCAGGAAGTAATGCGCGGCGACCTGCTCCATCACGGGCTTCAGCTGCAGGGCCAAGGCGTCATCATTGATCCAGTTGTGATCGTCGAGCCGAGCGATCAGCGCGCGCTCCTCATCCGACAGATGGAGATCGTCGGCGCGCTTCAGCCACTTCATGAATCCCGGGACCGGCGACAGCGTGACGAAGGTGTCGAGCTTCGGCAATTCGCGGCGCAATTCCTCGACCACCTGCTTGATCAGGAAGTTGCCGAATGAAATGCCGCCGAGACCGCGCTGGCAGTTGGAGATCGAATAGAACACCGCGGTGCGCGCACGGTCGATCGGCACGGGCGCACGGTCTTCCGCCAGCAGCGGTGCGATGGCGCCGGGAATGGTCTCGGTAAGCGCGACCTCGACGAAGATCAGTGGCTCGTCGACCAGCGCGGGATGGAAGAAGGCGTAGCAGCGGCGGTCGACGGGATCGATGCGGCGGCGCAGGTCGTTCCAATCGTGGATCTCGTGGACGGCCTCGTACTTGATCACCTTTTCAAGGATGATGGCGGGCGTCGACCAGTCGATCCTGCGCAGCACAAGAAACCCCCTGTTGAACCACGACGACAACAGATGCACCACGTCGCGGTCGACCGCGTTAAGGTCCTTGTTATCATTCTTGAGGTCAAGCAGATCCTCGCGCATCTTCACGAGCTCGCGGGTGGCGCCGGGCGCGCGGTTGAGGCGCCGAAACAATTCCTGGCGCTGCGGCTCCGATGCGAAATGCAGTTCGCCGGCGCCGGCCTCCGTCGGATTTGCGCTCCAGGCGGTCACGGCCTTGTCCAGCTTGTCGCGGTCCGGTCCGTAATTCTGCGCCAGGGTCTCAAAAAAGCCGAGGCGGCCCGCCTCATCCAACTTGCGATAGCGATCGAACACGCCGCGCGCGATTGCGGTGCCCGACGCTTCGCCGCGGCCGGACAGCAATTCGCCGCACAGTTCGATCAGGTCGGACGCGTTTTGTTTGGGATCGACCGATGCCGGCCCAAGCCGCAGCAGATTGCGACCGCGTTCGGAGATGGACGCGAGGAGGTCTGAAAAAAAGTCATTGCTCATGATGAATCATTCCCGGCTGGCTGCGATCCCAGTCGCTTCCAATATAGTCTATTCCGAGGCCCATTGCGCAGGCAATTGAAGCATGAAGCAACCGTGAAACCCTTCAGGCTATGCGTCGGGTGCGTCCGACATGCCGCTGTCGATCAAAAGATCCAGCGCGTATTTGATCGTGGCGCGTTCGTCGTCGGTGAAACGCTTGAGCAGGGCCGCCTCGTGTTCCATGGCGGCCGTCTGGACCGGCTTGACCCGGGCGCGGCCCTTGGCGGTCAAATGCAGCGTGACGCGGCGGCGGTCGTTGGAGGTGCTCTTGCGCTTGAGCAGGTCGTCGCGCTCCATGCGGTCGAGCACCTTGGTCAGGCCCGGCTGCTTCATCAGCGCCATCGCGGCCAATTCGCCGACCGAGAGACCTTCGACATCCATCAAGCAGGCCAGCACGCGCCATTCCGGCACCGTCAGATCCCAGTGCTTCAGCCGCGCGTGAAATTCGTTCGAGACGTTGAACGAGGCGCGCGCCAGCAGATAGGACAAATAATTGCGCGCAAAGCTGTTGCTGGCCAGCGGCGGCGGGCGACGCTGCACCTTGTCGATGCGGCGCAGTTCGCCGGAGTGAAACACCAGGGGATCGTGATTGCGCTCGACGAAGCGCACGACTTCGCCGACCAGGATGGTGTGGTCACCGCCGGGATAGCGCGCCCAGGTCTTGCATTCGAAGATCGGCGCCAGGCCCTCGATCAGCGGCGCGCCGGTGGTGCCGGGGGCGTGCTTGATGTCGGCGAATTTGTCGGAGCCGCGGCGGCCGAAGCGCATCGCGAGTTCACCGTGATCGGCACCGAGAAAATGGATGGCGAACGCGTCCGCCGCGACAAAGGGATCGTGACTCGGCGACGATTTTGCGACGCTCCACAACACCAGCGGCGGATCGAGCGACACCGATGAGAATGAATTGGCGGTCATGCCGATCGGATGGCCGTCGGTGGCGGCGGTGACCACGGTGACGCCGGTTGGGAACTGGCCGAGCGCCTGGCGAAACAGCGCGGGATTGACCGGCTGGGCGCCGTTCGCAGGCACGCCGGCGGCATCGTTTGCCGCCTTGCTGGAATCCGCCGCGTCGTCCTGCGTCATGAGGAAGCTGCTCCGGGCTCACGCGGCATGCGCCGCATGTCCTTTAACATTAAAAATATTCCTTTTCATATAACATGCGCGCGCCTATCATCCAACCCTAATCGCTATGAACCGTGGAGATTGGCATGCTGGCGGACCGCATCGAGGCAAAATGGATCGACGCATTTTGCGAGATTTTCGAACGGTGCGCGGTCAAGCCCGGTGATACTGCCGCCATTCTTTCGGAGACGCAATCGCGGGCGCTGAACGTCCATATCGCTGAACTGGCGCTGCTGCGCATGGGCGCGCGGCCGTTCCACGTGGTGGTGCCGACGCCGCGCAACAAACAGGTGGTGCCGATCCGCTCCACCGGCGCGTCGGAAGCGATCCAGCAACTCGGCCCCGTGGTCACGGCGCTGAGCCAGGCGGGCTTCATCGTCGACTGCACCATCGAAGGCCTGATGCATGCCAAGGAGACGCCGGAGATCCTGAAGGCGGGCGCGCGCATCCTGGTGATCTCCAACGAACATCCCGAAGCGCTCGAGCGCATGGTGCCGGACAGTGCGCTGGAGAAACGCGTCCGCGCCGCCGCCAAGATGCTGCGCGGCACGAAACACATGAAGGTGACGTCGAAGGCCGGCACCGATCTCGACGTCAACATGGAAGGCGCAGCGACCGTCGGCGTCTGGGGCTGGACCGACAAGCCGGGCACGCTGGCGCACTGGCCGGGCGGCATCGTGGTGAGCTTTCCCAAGAGCAAGACCATCAACGGCACGGTGGTGATGGACGCCGGTGATATCAATCTCACCTTCAAGCGCTATCTGACCTCGCCGGTTCGGATGTTGTTCAAGGACGACTATCTCACCGAACTCACGGGCGAGGGCGCCGACGCCGAAATGATGAAGCGCTACCTCGCCGCCTGGGGCGACCGCGAAGCCTATGCGGTGTCCCATGTCGGCTGGGGCATGAACCCCCACGCGCGCTACGAGGCGCTGGCGATGTACGACCAGCGCGACACCAACGGCACGGAAGTACGCGCGGTGGCGGGGAATTTCCTGTTCTCCACGGGCGCCAATGAATTCGCCGGGCGGTATACCGCTGGGCATTTCGATCTGCCGGTGTTCAAGACCACGATCACGCTGGATGGTGTGGATGTCATCAGGGATGGCGAGCTGCTGGACGTGTTTGGGTAGCTGATAAACCGGGGCTCGCGTTCATCCCACCTCTCCCCGGTGGGGAGAGGTGCGATGAACGTCGGCGCTTCGTCTAGGGTTAATCTCGTTCCTTCTCCGGGCCGTCATAGGCGATGCCGCGGATCACCGCGGCGCTGCCGAACTTCTTCCGGAGATCATCCATCGCGCGCTCGGCATGAGACGATCGGCGGTCGAGCATGTTGTCGTCGCCGGCTTCATCGCCTGGCTTCAATGCGCTGACTCCGGTGCCGATCAGGCGAAATGCGGTGCCGTCGATCTCCTTCGCCAGCATTTCGCGGCTGATATCGAAGATGCGCTTGGCCATCTGGGTCGGCGACTGGATCGACTGCGAGCGCGTGCGCTGGCGGAAATCAGCGGTCTTCAGCTTCAGTGTCACCGTCGTGCCCGACAATTCGCTGCCCTTCAGCCGCGACGAGACCTTCTCCGATAGCCGCCACAGGATCTTCTCCAGCGTGGCGAGGTCGCGGATGTCATCGTTGAAAGTCGTCTCGTTGGAGATCGTCTTGGCGCCGCGGTCGGCAACGACCTGGCGGTCGTCGATGCCGCGGGCGAGCCGCCACAGCCGCCGGCCTTCGCCGCCGAACTGCTTCATCAGGTCGGTCTCGTCGGCCTTCTGGATGTCGCCGATCTTGCGATAGCCGCGCTGCGACAGTTTTTCCGCGGTGGCCGGGCCGACGCCGAAGATAAAACCCACCGGACGGTCCGCCAGCATCGCCACGGCGTCACCCTGATCGAGGGTGGCAAAGCCGCGCGGCTTGTCGAGGTCGCTGGCGATCTTGGCCAGGAACTTGTTTACCGACAGCCCGACCGACACCGTGATGCCGACCTCGCGCTCGATGTCGGCGGCGAATTTCGCCAGCACTTTTGCCGGGATCATGCCGTGGACGCGTTGCGTACCGGCGAGGTCGAGAAAGGCCTCGTCGATGGACAGCGGCTCCACCAGCGGCGTCAGCGCCTGCATCGCGGTGCGGACCTCGCGGCCGACGCGGACATACTTCGCCATGTCCGGCCGCACCACCACGGCATGGGGACACAGGTCGAGCGCCTTGAACATCGGCATCGCCGAACGCACGCCATAGGTCCGCGCGATGTAGCAGGCCGCCGACACCACGCCGCGCTTGCCGCCGCCGATAATCACCGGCTGGTCGACAAGGTCCGGATTGTCGCGCTTCTCCACGGTGGCATAGAAGGCGTCGCAATCGATATGCGCCAGGGTCAGGCCGGGCAGGGCATTGTGCCGCACCAGCCGCGGCGAGCCGCAGGTCTTGCAGCGCCTGGCGGAGGGCTCGAGATCAGCAAGGCAGTCCCGGCAGAAACAGCGCGGCCCGCTCTGTTCCTGCACGGCCGAGGTCACGGAATATCGCGCTCGGCCCGCGGATCCAGCGCATGGCGCGCGGCGGCGATGGTGGTCGGGTTGAGCTGCGACGAGGCGGCGAAGGCCTGCACGGTCTCGTCGTCGCGCAGGATGAAATCAAGCACGCTGACCAGAAACTGGGGGTCCTTTGCGGCGGTGCGCAACGTCTCCGGGCCGATTCCGCTCTCGGACAGGAACAAGCCCAGCCTTTCAGGCTCGCCCGCAACGAAGGAAAGCGCCTGAATCGCAACGATTTCAGCGACTTCGCTTGGATGACGCTGGGGCTTTTTGATCACGCGTGTTTGCCTTTCCGTAACTAATCGTCTCTAGTTTGAGTCATCATGCCCGAGTCATCGCGGCGTTTCCAGCAATGGACGCACGGGGCAGAGGCGCTTCGGCGGGTGGGGCCGGAGCAAATTGGGACATTCGCAACTGCAAACATCGCGTACCGTCCGGACATTGCGTCCGGCGTCATTGAGTATTTGGGATAGGAGGGCGGGATGGCAAAAACCGTCCTGATCGTGGAGGACAACGAGCTGAATATGAAGCTCTTTCGTGACCTGCTGGAAGCCCACGGCTACCAGACCGTGGGCACGAGCAATGGCTTCGAAGCGCTCGATCTCGTCCGCTCGCTCCGTCCCGATCTGATCCTGATGGATATCCAGCTACCGCAGGTCTCGGGCCTCGAGGTCACCGGCTGGATCAAGAAGGATCCGGCCATCGCCATGATCCCCGTCGTCGCCGTCACCGCATTTGCCATGAAGGGCGACGAAGAGCGCATCCGCGAAGGCGGCTGCGAAGCCTATTTGTCAAAGCCCATTTCGGTCGGAAAATTTATCGAGACCGTTCGACGGTTCATCGGTTAGGGAGTTTCGGATGTCAGCGCGTATTCTCGTCGTCGATGACATCCCCGCCAACGTCAAGCTATTGGAAGCCAGACTGTCCGCGGAATATTTCGACGTCATCACCGCCTCCAGCGGCGCGCAGGCGCTAGAGATCTGCGCGCGGTCGGAATGCGACCTGATCCTGCTTGACGTCATGATGCCCGACATGGACGGCTTCGAAGTCTGCCGCCGTCTCAAGGCCAGCCCGAAGACGCATTTCATTCCGGTGGTCATGGTCACCGCGCTCGACTCGCCGTCGGACCGCGTCCGCGGGCTTGAGGCCGGCGCCGATGACTTTTTGACCAAGCCGGTGGCCGATGCCGTGCTGGTGGCGCGCGTGCGCTCGCTGACGCGGCTGAAGATGATGACCGACGAGTTGCGCATGCGTGCGCTGACTTCGCTGGAAATCGGCGTGCAGGCGCCGGAGCGCAGCGCCGTCGCCGATGCCGGCATCAATGGCCGCATTTTGCTGGTCGACGACCGGCCGTCGTCCTATGAGCGGCTGGCGCCGGTGCTGTCGGCCGAGCACACCGTGGATGTCGAGCCCAATCCCACCGAGGCGCTGTTTCACGCCGCCGAAGGCAACTACGATCTCCTGATCGTGTCGCTGAGCCTGGAAAATTTCGACGGCCTGCGGCTGTGCAGCCAGGCGCGCTCGCTGGAGCGGACGCGGCAGATCCCCATTCTTGCCATCGCCGATGCCGACAACAATCCGCGGCTGCTGCGCGGCCTCGAGATCGGCGTCAACGACTACCTGATGCGGCCCGTCGACAAGAACGAACTGCTGGCGCGCGCGCGCACGCAGGTGCGGCGGCGGCGCTACACCGATCACCTGCGCGACAACGTGCAGCACTCCATCGAGGCCGCCATCACCGACGGGCTGACCGGGCTGCACAATCGCCGCTACATGGAAAGCCATCTGCAGACGCTGGCGGAGCAGGCCGGGGTTCGCAGCAAGCCGCTGGCGTTGATGATGCTCGACATCGACTTCTTCAAGTCGATCAATGACAACTACGGCCACGACGCCGGCGACGACGTGCTGCGCGAATTTGCCGTGCGCGTGCGCAAGTCGATCCGCGGCATCGATCTCGCCTGCCGCTACGGCGGCGAGGAATTCGTCATCGTGATGCCGGAGACCGACATGCACGTCGCCGGCATGGTGGCCGAGCGGCTGCGCCGCTCGATTGCCGGGGAGCCGTTTGCCATCGACAAGGGCAACAAGCGTATCCCGGTCACGATCTCGATCGGCCTGTCGACACTGGAGAAGAAGGGCGAGCCGATTGTCGACGTGCTGAAGCGCGCCGACGTCGCGCTGTACCGCGCCAAGCACGACGGCCGCAACCGCGTGGTCGCCGCCGCGGCATAAGCGCGAAGCTGCAGCGATCACCGGTTATCGCAATCCGGTGAAGCACGCCGGTATCCGCGTCTTGTGACACACTCATGTTTTCGTCTTCGATAGTTTGCCGCTCCTGACATGTTTTCGGAGCGGGCAAATGGTGAGTCACCACGGTCATCGGGCGATCGTCATCGGCGCGGGCATCGGCGGCCTGACGGCGGCGGGCGCATTGGCGGACTATTTCGAGCAGGTCGTGGTGCTCGAGCGCGACCGACTGATGGCCCAGCCGGCCTCGCGCAGCGGCACGCCGCAGGACCGCCATCCGCATGGATTGCTGACGGGCGGCATCAACGCCATCCACGACATCTTCCCGCGCTTCAAGCGCGACCTGACCGATGCCGGCGCCGTTCAAGTGCGGCTCAGCAGCGATACCTGCCACGAGCGGCCCGATGTCGGACAGTTGCCGCGGCGCGACCTCGGCTTTGCTGTCCCATGCGCGTCGCGTCCGCTGATCGAGCACACGTTGCGGCGTCAGGTCGAGGCGTCGGCCAATATCACGCTGCGATCGGGCTGCCGGGTCACGGCCATCCTGTCGGCGCATAGCGGCGCGCGCGGCGTGGCGTTCGACGGAGAGAAGGGTGCGGAGAGCCTCGACGCCGATCTGGTCATCGATGCGTCGGGGAGGGGCATTCCGATGCTCGATCTCGTCAACGCGTTGAACTGGCCGCGGCCGGAGACCAGCGAAGTCGGCGTCGACATCATCTATTCGACGGCGCTGCTCAAACTGCGGCCGGACCAGCATCCGGACTGGAAGATCGCGGTCACCTTGCCGAAGCCGCCGGTGCTGCCGCTGGGCGCCACGTGCCTGCCGCTGGAAGACGATTGCTACATGGTGACCATCGCCGATCGCGGTGCGCGCGCCCGGCGCGGCACCTGGGACAGCATGGTCGACGCGTTACGCGATTTGACCTCGCCGACGATCTACAAGGCTTTCCATCGCCTGACCCCTGTCGGCGAATTGCGCCATTTCGGCTTTCCGGCCAGCGTCTGGCGCCATTACGAGATGCTGCCAAGCCTGCCGCGCGCGGCCTTGCCGATGGGCGACGCGCTCTGCCGCTTCAACCCTGTCTACGGGCAGGGTATGGCCTGCGCCGCCCAGCAGGCGCGGCTGCTCGGCTCGGCGCTCGGGCGCGCCGGGAAGGATGCCGATCCGATCGCATCGGCGCAGGCGCTGTTCATGGCCGAGGTCGGTGCGATCCTGCAGACGCCGTGGAATATGTCGGCCAATGCCGACTTCGCGTTTCCGCAGACCCGCGGGATCAAGCCCGCGCAGTTCGAGGACGGCCGGCATTTCGAGGCGGCGCTGTTCCGCGCCGTGGTGGCGGACCCCGTCGTGCACCGAACCCTGATCGAGGTGGCGCATCTGCTGAAACCCAGCGACGCGCTTCGCACCCCGGAGATGATGCAGCGGATCGAAGCGGCCGCGGCGCCCGCGAATTGAGCCGGGGCGCCAGCGCAAGGGTGATGCTACAGCCGTGTCCTGGACGACGGCTGCGACCAGCGCGAGGGCGGCGACATCGCCCGCGACCGCGTGTCGAAGGTTTGCGACACCGTGCTTGCGGAGCAGTCGGCGGGGCGCGCCATGCGCTCGCGCATATAGCCATCGGCCTCGGCACTAGCGAGCGGCTTGTCGATGACCAGCTTGTCGAGCGCACAGGCCAGCGCATATGGGCCAGGCTTGGTCCCGGTGGCGTCGCAGGTCCAGCCGCTCAGCGACACCGCTTTGGTCTTGAAGCGCGAGCTGAACGACAGGCACTGTTGCCAGCGGCCATCGGTCTCGATGCGCGCGTCGACGGCATGGATGGGGCCGAAGCGCGTCTCGAGGTCGTAATGCGTCGATAGTGGGATCACGTTGCGATAGAGCCGCGTGCCGCGCAGGCCTTCGGTCAGCACGGTGGTGTTGGGCGTATCCTTGGGCGGTTGCGTCATGACGACCGTGAGATCGGTCTCGCGGTTTTGCAGCACGCCATATTGCATCACCTCGATGCGACCGAAGGATTTGCCGGCGATGATATCGGTGCTGACGGACAATCGCGCCACGCTGCCGTCGGCGATGCGGAAGGCCGGCTTGTCATCCACAAGCGTGACGCGGTGGCTCCAGAACGTCATCGCCAAAAACGCAATCAGGCCCATGACGATCGCGGCCCAGAAATAGAACGCGTAGCGGATGAAGCTGCCTGCGAGCGAAATGGCCGAGGAAACCGATCCGGCCGCGGCTCCATTGTTGTCGGACGTGAACACGGGTCGCTCTCCGTAGGGAATGACGTGGGGAACGTCGAGGGATACCGGCCTTGTCGCATGAATCGATCAAAATACCCTTCAAGCGGTGGGAGTAGGGGCCGCAAAACGCTGCGAGCGTGAAGGAGCCCCGAACGCGATCGTTCAAATGCAACGGGAATTCGTCTCCCTCCCTCGAGCCCATTGGCGTCTCGTCGAACAACGAAAAACGGGGCCCGCAAGGGCCCCGTTCGAAATCCGTCAGCAGCGATAACCGCGCTTACTTGATCTTCGCTTCCTTGAATTCGACGTGCTTGCGCGCGACCGGGTCGTACTTCTTCTTGACCATCTTGTCGGTCATGGTGCGGGAGTTCTTCTTGGCGGTGTAATAGAAGCCGGTGTCCGCGGTGGAAACGAGCTTGACCTTGATGGTGACCGCTTTGGCCATGGCAAAACCTCTGAATGTCAGGAATCGGGTGACAGCCAGATAACCGGCCGTATTGGGGCGCAACCTAGCCCCGAACGCCCCAAAGTCAAGGTTGTCGGGGCGGAAAAACCGGCCTGAAACGAGCCCCTAACGTGCAAAAAAGCGGTTTTCCGGACGCGGGAGGCCCAGATTCTCCCGCAGCGTCGTTCCCTCGTATTCGGTCCGGAAGATCCCGCGCCGCTGCAGTTCGGGGACGACCTTGTCGACGAAGTCGTCGAGGCCGCCGGGCAGATACGGAAACATGATGTTGAAGCCGTCCGAGGCGTCGGTTTCCAGCCACTCCTGCATCTGGTCGGCGATGGTCACAGGCGTGCCGACAAAGGCCGCGCCGCCATAGCCGCCGAGGCGCTGGGCGAGCTGGCGCACGGTGAGGTTCTCGCGCCGCGCCAGCGCGATGACGCGCTCACGGCCGCTCTTGGAGGCGTTGGTGTCGGGGATGTCGTCGGGCAGCGGCTTGTCGGGATCGAAGCCCGAGGCGTCGCTGCCGAGGCTGATGGACAGCGAGGCGATGGCATTGGCGTAATGCACCTTGCTGTCGAGCAGCGCGCGCTTGTCGCGGGCCTCCTCGACGCTGTCGCCGATCACCACGAAGGCGCCGGGCAGGATTTTCAGGTGGTCGGGATCACGGCCGATCCCGGCCATGCGGCCCTTGATGTCCGCATAGAGTTTTTGCGCATCGCCGATGGCGCCGCCGCCGGTGAACACGGCCTCGGCGGTTTCGGCGGCGAGCTGCTTGCCGTCTTCGGAGGCGCCGGCCTGCACGATCACCGGCCAGCCTTGCACCGGGCGGGCGATGTTCAGGGGACCGCGCACTTTGAGATGGGCGCCCTTGTGGTCGAGCACGTGCATCTTCTCCGGGTCCATGTAGATCCCGCTCTCGACGTCGCGCGGGAATGCGTCGTCGGCGAAGGAGTCCCACAGCCCGGTGACCACGTCGTAGAATTCCCGCGCGCGCTTGTAGCGTTCGGCGTGCTCCATGTGATCGTCGAGGCCGAAATTCAGCGCGGCGTCCGGATTTGACGTGGTGACAATATTCCAGCCGGCCCGGCCGCCGGAGATGTGGTCCAGCGAGGCGAAGCGGCGGGCGACGTGGTAGGGCGCGTCGAACGTCGTGGAGCCGGTGGCGACGAGGCCAATATGCTCGGTGACCGCAGCCAGCGCCGACAGCAGCGTGAACGGCTCGAACGAGGTCACCGTATGGCTGCGCTTCAGCGCCTCGACAGGCATGTTCAGCACGGCGAGGTGATCGGCCATGAAGAAGGCATCGAACTTGCCGGCCTCCAGCTTCCTGATCATCTGCTTCATCAGCGGAAAGTTGAAATTGGCGTCCGGCACGGCGCCGGGATAGCGCCACGCGCCGGTGTGGATCGAGACCGGCCGCATGAACGCGCCGAGCTTCAGTTGACGTTTCGCCATCTCATTCTTCCCCGTGATACTCCGGCAACTAGATAGGTATGCCGGGCCGCGCCGGCACTAGCGGCCGACAGCAAGGATTTTGCGAATCCGGACGTCGCCGGAGACGTAATCTGCCGTCAGGGCTGCGGGTTCAGCGCCGGATCCATCGCGAACTGGGTTTGCAGATAGTCGATCATGACGCGCGTCTTCTGCGGCACGTAGCGGCGCGAGGGATAGACCGCGCTGATCGGCACCGGCTTCGGCTCGAACGCCGGCAGCAGCACCACCGCGCGTCCGCTCTGGATTTCATCAGTGAGGTGCCAGACCGGCAGGAAGCCGATGCCGAGGCCGGACAGCACGGCCTCGCGCAGGCCCTCCGAACTCTGGCTCTGCACCGGTCCCTTGGCCTCGATCTCGATGGGGCCGTCCGGCCCCTCGAAGCGCCAGGTCGTCCCGGCGGTGAAGCGGGTATAGGCGAGGCAGTCGTGATCGACGAGATCGCCCGGATGCGCCGGCGGCGTGCGGCCGTGCAGATACGACGGTGCCGCCACCAGGACGCGGCGGGTCACGCCGATCTTGCGCGCGATCAGGCTGGGGTCGGTGACGTTGCCGGAGCGGATGGCGAGGTCGAGCCCGTCCTCGACGAGGTCGCTGAAGCCGTCGCTCATCACCAGATCGAGTTTGACGTCCGGGTAGCGGGCCAGGAAGCCCTTCAGATGCGGGATCACCCGCAGCCGCCCGAACACCACCGGCAATGCCAATTGCAATGTCCCGCTTGGGCGTGCCCGGCGCCGTCCCACCGCGCCCTCGGCCTCCGCAACCGCTTCCAAGGCCAGTCTGGCGCGATCGTAGAAGCCGCGGCCGTCATCGGTCAGGGTCAGCTTGCGGGTGGTGCGGGCGAACAGCCGGGTACCGAGATGATCTTCCAGCGTGGCGATCTGCCGGCTGATCGTGGGCTGGCTGGAGTTCTGCTCGGCGGCCACGCGGCTGAACGAGCCGGCCTCGACGACGCGGATGAAAACCCGGAATAGCGCGACGGTATCGGTCATTCATCCACATTATGGATATATGATATCCTGACAAGCCTCTCACTCTCGTGCCGTGGATGAAACACTTTCCCCGATGTCGGACGGCAAACGCGCCGCCCCAGCATCCCAATGGAGAGTGTCATGACCCGCAAGCTCGAAGGAAAGATCGCCGTCGTCACCGGAGGCAGCGCCGGGATCGGCCTCGCCACCGCCCAGCGTCTCGTCGACGAGGGCGCGACGGTGTTCGTCACCGGCCGCCGCCAGGCCGAGCTGGACGTGGCCGTCAAGCAATTGGGTCCGAAGGCCGTCGGTATCCGCGCCGATGCGTCCAGTCTTCCCGACCTCGCGCATCTGTTCGACACGGTGAAGGCGGCGAAGGGCCGGATCGACGTGCTGTTCGTCAATGCCGGTATTTTCGCAGCGACGCCGTTCGGCAGCATCCGCGAAGCGGACTACGACCGCATGTTCGATATCAATGTGAAGGGACTGCTGTTCACCGTGCAGGAAGCCCTGCCGTTGCTGAGCAACGGCGCCTCGGTGGTGCTGACCGGATCGGTGGTTGGCATCAAGGGCTTTGCCGCCTCCACGGTGTATAGCGCGACCAAGGCCGCGGTGCGCTCGATCGCGCGTTCGCTCACCACCGATCTGAAGGATCGGCGGATCCGCGTCAATGTCGTCAGCCCCGGGCCGATCCTGACGCCGGGCCTCGACGCCTATGCGAACCGGGAGGTGCAGGGACAGTTGGCGGGGATGGTCCCGCTGGCGCGGCTCGGCACCGCCGACGAGGTCGCACAGGCGGTGCTGTTCCTCGCGTCCGACGATGCGAGCTTTGTCGCTGGCTCCGAACTGTTCGTGGACGGCGGCCTGGCGCAGATCTGAGCGCCCGGCCACATGAAAAGGGCGACGCCATGCGTCGCCCTTTTTGAATCGAGAGGTAGTTCAG
>JBEVEC010000218.1:0-5728 GCA_040512975.1 Tardiphaga sp.
GTCCGCCTTGTGCAGGGATCGCATATCGTGGTGCCAAAACTCTATGCCCACGACCGCGCCTATATTTTCCAGAATGCCGACGGCCGCATCGTGTTCGCCATTCCGTATCAGGACGAGTTCACGCTGATCGGCACCACCGATGTCGATTACCAAGGTGATCCCGCCGACGTGAAAATCACCCCGGACGAGATCGCCTATCTCTGCGAGTCCGTCAGCGAATACCTGGCCAAGCCGGTGCTGGCCGAAGACATCGTGTGGACCTATTCCGGCGTGCGTCCGCTCTATGACGACGGCGCCAGCGAGGCCAAGGCGGCGACGCGCGACTATGTGTTCGAGCTCGATCTGCCGGGCGGGCTGCCGCTGCTGTCGATCTATGGCGGCAAGATCACCACCTATCGGCGGCTCGCCGAGGAGGCGCTGGAGAAGCTGGCGCCCTATCTCAAGGGCACCAAGGCCAAGGAAGGCTGGACCGCGGATGCGGCGCTGCCGGGCGGCGATTTCGACGTCTCGGCCGGCGACGCGCTGATCGGCGAGATCCAGCGCGATTATCCATTCGTCACGCCGGCCCATGCGCGGCGGCTGGTGCGCGCCTATGGCACGCGGGCCACAAAGATGCTGGGATCGGCCAAATCCGCAGCGGATCTCGGCCGGGATTTCGGCGCGACCCTGAGCGAGCGCGAGGTGCGATACCTGATGGCGAACGAGTGGGCCGTCGACGCCGAGGACATCGTGTGGCGGCGCTCCAAGCTCGGCCTGCGGCTGTCGAAGGACCAGATTGCTGCGCTCGATGACTGGCTTGCGGCCCATCGTGACGCGCCGCTGCAAACAGGAGCATTGTCGTGAGCGTCAGCCTCGATCACGTCTCGCGCATGGTGGACGGCATCACGACCATCCGCGACGTCTCGCTGACCCTGGAGCGCGGCACGTTGAGCGTCCTGCTCGGGCCGACGCTGTCCGGCAAGACCTCGATCATGCGGCTGCTCGCCGGCCTCGACAAGCCGACGCAGGGGCGCGTGCTGGTCGACGGCAAGGACGTCACCGGCATCGACATCCGCAAGCGCTCTGTGGCGATGGTCTACCAGCAGTTCATCAACTATCCGCTGATGACGGTGTACGAAAACATCGCCTCGCCGCTGCGCGTGCAGGGCAAGCCTAAGGCCGAGATCGAAAGCCGCGTGCGCGAAGCGGCGCATCTGCTGAAGCTCGAGCCGTATCTCGACCGCACGCCGTTGAACCTGTCCGGCGGCCAGCAGCAGCGCACCGCGATCGCGCGCGCGCTGGTGAAGGGCGCCGACCTCGTGCTGCTCGACGAGCCGCTGGCCAATCTCGACTACAAGCTGCGCGAGGAATTGCGCACCGAGCTGCCGCGTATTTTTGAAGCCTCCGGTGCGATCTTCGTCTACGCCACCACTGAACCGTCCGAAGCGCTGCTGCTCGGCGGCCGCACCGTATGTCTGTGGGAAGGCGAGGCGTTGCAGTTCGGCGATACCGCGCAGGTCTATCGCCGGCCCGAAACCTTGAAGGTCGCCGAGGTGTTTTCCGATCCGCCGCTCAATCTGGTGCCGATCGAAAAGAAGAATGGCAACGTGCATTACGCCGGCGGCGCCACAGCGCCCGCGAGCGGGCTTTATGCATCGCTCGCCGACGGCGCCTACCGCGTCGGTTTTCGCGCGCACCAGCTGGAGATCGCCAGCGGCATTGCCGGACGGCATGCGTTTCCGGCTGAAGTGACCGTGACCGAGATCACCGGCTCCGAGAGCTTCATTCATCTGAAGCGCGACGACTCCAATTGGGTCGCGGTGCTGCACGGCGTGCATGATTTCCCGCCGGGCCACATGCTCGACGCGGTGCTCGATCCCGACAACCTGTTCGTATTCGATGGCAGCGACCGACTGGTCGCCGCCCCGGCGGCGATGTAGGAGCAATCATGGCCCGCATCGATCTCGTCGATCTCGCGCAGTCCTACAGCGGCAATGATGCGCCGGTGGACAGTTTTGCGCTCAAGCCAATCTCCATGACCTGGCGGCAGGGCGGCGCCTATGCGCTGCTCGGCCCCTCCGGCTGCGGCAAGACCACGCTGCTGAACCTGATCTCCGGCATCATCACGCCGTCGCGCGGCCAGATCCTGTTTGACGGCAAGGACATCACGCCGCTGTCGACCCAGAAGCGAAATATCGCGCAGGTGTTCCAGTTTCCGGTCATCTACGACACCATGACCGTGGGCGAGAACCTCGCCTTTCCGCTGAAGAACCGCGGCGTGCCGAAGGCGCAGATCGAAGCACGGGTGAAGGAGATCGGCGCACTGCTCGACCTCACGCCCTATCTCGACCGCAAGGCGACGCGGCTGACGCCCGACGCCAAGCAGAAGATCTCGCTCGGCCGTGGCCTCGTGCGCTCCGACGTCGCCGCGGTGCTGTTCGATGAGCCGCTGACGGTGATCGATCCCGCGCTGAAGTGGGAGCTGCGCTCCAAGCTGAAGGCGCTGCACCGTGCGCTCGACCTCACGATGATATACGTCACCCACGACCAGACCGAGGCGCTGACCTTCGCCGACACCGTGGTGGTGATGCATGACGGCCGCGTGGTGCAGTCCGGCACGCCGCAGGAATTGTTCGACAAGCCAGCGCATACTTTCGTCGGCTACTTCATCGGCTCGCCCGGCATGAACATTGTGCCGGCCGAAGTCAGCGGCCGCGAGGCCCGCATCGGTGGCCATCTCATTGCGTTGCAGCGCAGCTACGGCATGCTACCTGCCGCCGCCAAGATCGAAATCGGCATCCGTCCTGAATTCGTCCATGTTGCGACGCCCGCGCCGGGACTGCTGACGGCCAAGGTCGAACGCATCGACGATCTCGGCCGCATCCGCTTCGCGCGCGTGCGCATCGGCGACGTCAAATTCAATGCGCGTGTGCCGGCCGGATTTTCGCCCGGCACCGACGATGTCGGGCTGGTGTTCGATGCGGCGCGGGTGCACGTTTATGCCGACAGCCGTCTTGTCGAGGGCGAGATCTAATGGACAAGACCATCAACAACAAAGCCTGGTTCCTGGTTCTGCCGGTCTTCCTGATCGTAGCGTTCTCGGCCGTGCTGCCGCTGATGACGGTGGTGAACTATTCGATCCAGGACACCTTCGGCAACAACCAGTTCTTCTGGAACGGCGCCGGCTGGTTCAAGGAATTGCTCGATCCCTCCAGCGATCTCGGCGGCCGCTTCTTCGCGTCACTGCTGCGCAATCTCGCCTTCTCCGCCATCATCCTCGCCATCGAGGTGCCGCTCGGCATCCTGGTCGCGCTGTCGATGCCGCGCGACGGCTGGCGCGTGGCGGCGTGCCTGGTCATCATGGCGCTGCCGCTCCTCATTCCATGGAACGTGGTCGGCACCATCTGGCAGATTTTCGGCCGCCCCGATATCGGCCTGATGGGCTACACGCTCAACTCGCTGGGCTTCGACTATAACTACGTCTCCAACGAGTTCGACGCCTGGGCCACTGTCATCGTCATGGACGTCTGGCACTGGACCAGCCTCGTCGCGTTGCTGTGCTATGCCGGCCTGAAGTCGATCCCCGACGCCTATTACCAGGCGGCGCAGATCGACGGCGCCTCGCGCTGGGCGGTGTTCCGCGCCATCCAGCTGCCGAAGCTCAACCGCGTGCTCTTGATAGGCGTGCTGCTGCGCTTCATGGACAGTTTCATGATCTACACCGAGCCCTTCGTCGTCACCGGCGGCGGCCCCGGCAACTCCACCACCTTCGTGTCCATCGAACTCGTCAAGATCGCGCTCGGCCAGTTCGATCTCGGCAAGGCCGCGGCGCTGTCGCTGATCTATAATCTGATCGTGCTGATCGTCTGCTGGGTGTTCTACACCGTGATGACCAATGTCGGCGTCGAGCACACCAAGCCCGAGGGAGCGCATTGATGCATACGATCCCCGGGCGTCGCGCCATCCTCACGATCTATCTGATCTTCCTGCTGCTGCCGATCTACTGGCTCGTGAACATGAGCTTCAAGACCAATGGCGAGATCGTCTCGACCATGACGCTGTGGCCGCATATCCCCACATTGGAAAACTACGTCCGCATCTTCACCGACGAGAGCTGGTATTCCGGCTACATCAACTCGCTGAAATACGTGGTCATCAACACGGTGATCTCGATCTCCTTCGCGCTGCCGGCGGCCTACGCGTTCTCGCGCTATCGCTTCCTCGGCGACAAGCATCTGTTCTTCTGGCTGCTGTCGAACCGGATGGCGCCGCCCGCCGTCTACGCGCTGCCGTTCTTTAATCTCTATTCGGCGATCGGCCTGTTCGACACGCCCTGGGCCGTGGCGCTGGCGCATTGCCTGTTCAACGTGCCACTGGCGGTGTGGATTTTGGAAGGGTTTGTCTCGGGCGTGCCGCGCGAGATCGACGAGACGGCGTTTCTCGATGGCTATTCGTTTCCAAAATTCTTCGTCAAGATCCTGGTGCCGCTGATTGCTTCGGGCATCGGCGTCGCCGCGTTCTTCTGCTTCATGTTCTCATGGGTCGAATTGTTGCTGGCGCGGACGCTGACCTCGGTGAATGCCAAACCGATTTCGGCGGTGATGACACGTACGGTGTCGGCTGCCGGCATGGACTGGGGCCTGCTCGCGGCAGCCGGCGTGCTGACCATCATTCCGGGCGCGCTGGTAATCTGGTTCGTCCGCAATTACATCGCGCGCGGCTTCGCGCTCGGCCGGGTTTAGGGAGGTCGCCATGGACAACATCGCATGGATGGCCTGGACGCCGCCCACCGCCGTTTTCTTCGCGCTGATCGCGATCATGCTCGGCACCATGACCTTTCTCGCCGCGCGCTATCCCGAAGCCGAGCGCGTCGGCATCCTGCATATCCCGACCACGCGGGGCGACCGGCTGTTTCTGTCGCTGATCGCCGCCGCCGTGATCCACCTGCTGTGGATCGGCTTTGTCGGCACCGACCCGGTGGCCACGCTGCCGGTCGGCGAAGAGAGCTATGAAATTTCGAGCCTGTGGCTCGCAACCGTGATTTCGCTTGCATCGGCTGTCGCGATTTTTCGCACCGTGTGACGGCGAAGAAGCCCAGACCCGGCTTGAACCGGGCCTGATTGTTGAAACGAGGGAGGATACAGATGACTGTTCGGACCGGACGAAACCGGCGTGTCACGTTGACACGCGGGATCATGATGACCAGCGCCGCGGCGCTGATGGTGGGCGCGGTCACGCTGGCGCAGCCTGCGGCGCGCGCCGACGACGCCACCGCGCAGAAGTGGATCGACAGCGAATTCCAGCCGTCGACGCTGTCGAAGGAAGAGCAGCTCAAGGAACTGCAGTGGTACGCCAAGGCGGCCGAGCCGTTCAAGGGCATGGAGATCAATGTCGTCTCCGAAACCCTGACCACCCATGAATACGAGGCGCGGACGCTTGCAAAAGCGTTTTCCGAGATCACAGGCATCAAGCTGAAGCACGACCTGATCCAGGAAGGCGACGTGGTCGAGAAGCTGCAGACCCAGATGCAGTCCGGCAAGAACGTCTATGACGGCTGGATCAACGACTCGGATCTGATCGGCACGCATTTCCGCTATGGCCAGACCGTTTCGCTGACCGATTTCATGGCCGGCGAAGGCAAGGACGTCACCAGTCCGACACTCGATCTGCCGGATTTCATCGGCACGTCGTTCACCACCGCGCCCGACAAGAAGATGTACCAGCTGCCCGACCAGCAGTTCGCCAACCT
>JBEVEC010000136.1:0-17843 GCA_040512975.1 Tardiphaga sp.
GCAGCCGGCCGCACGGGGAAGGGAATCACAACACTCACTGGGACATTCGCTCTTTACAAATGGGGACGCACGAATCACGCAAGACCATTTGACCCGCGAATAGTTAAGCCAATGGCTAACATCGATCGGCGCGACACCGACCCGCGCATCAATCCCCGTTCTCGCCGACAGCGCGCGGCACGATGCTGACGGCATCGTCCCCGCTGACGACATCCGCGGCCGATGCGGCCTCCTTGCGCCGCCCGCGCTGATAGGCATCGCGCTCCACCGCACGGGTGAAGTAGCGAAACAGGTCGGCGGCATATTTTCGCTGCTCGTCGGTTGCAGCAGAGGCAATCAGGAAGATCAGCTCGTCCGACATCTCGGTGATGTTCGCATCTGCAGCAGTAGCATCGACGGCATCGTCAGCGATGGTCATGACCAGCTCCGGCATTGATAGCAGAGCTTAGCCATGCGTGGTTGATAGCAGGTTGCGTCACGCGGGCGGCGCGAGCGCCAAGCCGAAAATGGTTACCATAATCCTAATATGGTCAAAACGAGGCAGACGCCCTGCGTTTTTGATCGCCACATTCGGCACGATGATTCGTTGGTAACAGTCCCGGCAGCGACTCCATTCGCTCACGCACGGGATAACGCCAGCAAGGCTGGGAGCCGCCCGATGCTACGCTGTTTAGTCGTCGACGACGACCTTTTGGTGTTGCGTACCGTCCAATACTGGTTGCGCAAGCAGGGCTTCGATGTCGTAATTGCCGATGGCGCGGACACCGGCCTGGCCGCGCTGGAGCGCGACCAATTCGACCTGATGGTCATCGATATCTTCATGCCGCATATGAGCGGTTTCGAGTCGGTGCGACTGTTTCACGAACGCGCGCCCACCATTCCGCTGATCGCGATCTCCGGTTACGCCTTTGCCGAAAGCCACGGCCCGGCGCCGGACTTTTTGCGCATGGCGCTCGGATTCGGCGCCGCGCGATGCCTGCGCAAGCCGTTCAAGCCGAGCACCCTGCTGACCGTGATGGAAGAGTGCCTGATCGAGGCGCGGGGCAGGCAGGCAACGGCCAGACAGGCCGACCCCGGTTGAAGGCGCGACGTATCCCTGCTTGATGCATTCGAAGGTAATTTTAAGCGGGCATTAAGCATAACTCGTCAAGCTTCCGGCGACGAGTTGACGATGGAACGCTCCGATGGCTCTGGCGACGAACCGCATCCGACCTGCCGCACAGGCCAACTTGGCTGCCGACACAGCGGATGACTCCGACATTTCCGCGCTGATTGCGCGGCTGACCGGCGAGGTCAACGACATCGCCTGCGAGAAGACGAGGTCGATCCAGAACATCACCAACCAGATGAAGATGCTGGCGCTGAATGCGCTGATCGAGAGCTCACGCGCCGGCGCACAGGGCGCCGGCTTCGCCGTGGTGGCGCAGGAAGTGCGCCATGTCGGACAGCAGGTCGAGAGCATCGCGCGCGATCTGGAATCGCAACTGACGGCGCGCACCGGCAGCCTGATGGCGTCGATTGAGAAGATGACCGAGCGGGCGCGCGGCGAACGTATGGTCGACCTCGCCCTCAACGCCGTCGAGCTGATCGACCGTAACCTTTATGAGCGCACCTGCGACGTCCGCTGGTGGGCCACCGATTCCGCCGTGGTGGACTGCGCCAGCACGCCGAACGACGCCGGCGTGGCCCATGTGGGCGAGCGCCTCGCGGTCATCCTCGGCGCCTATACCGTGTATCTGGATCTGTGGCTGTGCGACCTGCAGGGCAACGTCATCGCCAGCGGCCGCGGCGACCGTTTCAATGTGCGCGGCCAGAATGTTGCTGCCACGCCGTGGTTTCGCGCCGCGCGCGGCCTGCGCTCCGGCGACGACTACACCGCGGGCGATGTCGAGCGCCAGCCGCTGCTCGGCGGCGCCCAGGTCGCGACCTATTGCGCCAGCGTGCGCGAGGGCGGCAAGGCCAATGGCCGCGCCATCGGCGTGCTGGCCATTCACTTCGACTGGGAAAGCCAGGCGCGGGCCATCGTTCAGGGCGTCCGTGTCGACGATCCCAAGGCGCGCGTGCTGCTGGTGGATTCGAATTTGCGCGTGATCGCGTCGTCCGATGGCCACGGCCTGCTCAGCGAGCGCGTCTCGCTGAATCTGAACGGCCGCCGTAGCGGCTTCTATCAAGACCGCTCCGGCGCGCTGGTCGCGTTTCATGCCACGCCGGGCTACGAGACCTACCAGGGCCTCGGCTGGTACGGCATGATCCTTCGCGGCGCGTAAAGATTATCGCATTGAGCGGATCGATACCGATCCCCATTCACAGCTATCATCGCCCGGCTTGACCGGGCGACCCAGTATTCCAAGTGATTGTGATTGATCATCAACGCTCTGGAATACTAGGCCACCCGCTTTCGCGGGTGGTAACATTTCGTTGTGTAGCTGCCGTTGCCTAGCCCGCCATCCGGCGTCGTTCGATCTGCTTGGCGTTGTTCGGCAGTTCGATATCGACCTCAAGGGTCGAGACGTCGTCGCCGCACTGCATCCGCACCGTCACGCGATCCGGATCGAGCTCGACGTGGCGCGCCACCGCGGCGAGGATTTCCACGCGCAGCAGGCTCAAAAGTTCAGGGTGGCCGCGTGAGCTGCGCTCATGCGCCAGCAGGATCTGCAGACGTTCGCGCGCCACCGGCGCCGTGCCCGTGGTAGGGCCGCGGCTGCCGAGCAACCGCAAGAATTTCATGCTCATGCCGCCCTCCGTCCGAACAGGCGGTCCATGAAGCCGCGACGTTCCTGCGGAACCGCCATGGCGATGGTGTCGCCCTGCAAACGCCGCGCGGCGTCCATATAGGCGCGGGCCGGCGGGCTGTTGGCGTCGTTCAGGGTGACCGGCGAGCCGACATTCGACGCGCGCAGCACGTCCTGGCTCTCGGGAATGATGCCGATCAGCGGTACCGCGAGGATTTCGAGAATGTCCTCGATGGACAACATCTCGCCGCGGGTGGCGCGTCCGGCGTCGTAGCGCGTGATCAGGACGTGCTTGTTGACGGTCTCGCCGCGCTCGGCGCGCACGGTCTTGGAGTCGAGCATGCCGATGATGCGGTCGCTATCGCGCACCGACGACACTTCCGGATTGGTGACGATGACGGCTTCGTCGGCAAAACGCATCGCCATGGTGGCGCCGCGCTCGATGCCGGCCGGGCTGTCGCAGATCACGTAATCGAAGCGCTCGCGCAGCTCCTCGATGATGCGGCCGACGCCTTCCTCGGTCAGCGCGTCCTTGTCGCGGGTCTGCGACGCGGGCAGCAGCCAGAGGTTTTCGAGCCGCTTGTCGCGGATCAGCGCCTGCTGCAGCTTGGCGACGCCCTGCACCACGTTGACGAGATCGAACACCACGCGACGTTCGGCGCCCATCACGAGGTCCAGGTTGCGCAGGCCGACGTCGAAATCAACGACGACGACCTTCTTGCCCTCAAGCGCGAGTGCTGCTCCGAGGGCGGCAGTCGAGGTCGTCTTGCCGACGCCTCCCTTGCCCGATGTCACGACTACGACCTTGCCCATCTCAACTCCTCCCGCGCGCATCAATTCAGCGCTGTGATCTTCATGACTTCGCCTTCGAGCCAGGCTTGCGCCGGCCGATTGCGAAGGCTCGTGTCAATGTCTTCGATGGTTTTGTAATACCCGTCGATCGCCAGCAGCTCGGCTTCGAGCTTGTGGCAGTAGATGCGCGCCGACGAATTGCCGTTGACGCCCGCCATCGCACGGCCGCGCAGCGTGCCGTAGATGTGGATCGATCCGCCGGCGACCACTTCGGCGCCGGAGGAAATGGAGCCGACGACGGTGACGTCGCCTTCGGTGAAGACAATGGACTGGCCGGAGCGGACCGGCTGTTCGAGCAGCAGCGATTTCGGCTGCGGCTTGATCACCGCCTTGGGCTCGGGCTGCGCCTCGATCAGGCAGTTGCGGCCACCCGAAACCAGCGGCGGCAGGCCGGGGCCGACTTTGTCGGCATCCAGCCCTTCCAGGCCGAGCACGCGAATGCCGCGCTCTTCGAGGGTGGTGATCAGGTGCAGGATGGCGGACGTGCTGAGATCGACAACGGACATGTCGAGCACAACCGGGCGTCCGGCGAAGAAACCCGCGGATTGCGCCATCGTGGCGTCGATCTCGGCGATCCAGTCGACGATCGGCACCGTCGGCGTGAACGTGAACGCGACATATGACCGGCCCCGGAACCGGGCTAATGGGCGCTTTTGCTCTGCGACGGCAGCAGACATGACGGGTACGACTCACTGTCCTTAGCGATTTGTTAAGGAGAGATTGCCGCCGCCATGGTTAACGAATGGTTACGATTGGACAAACCGAGGGTTGCAGGTAGGAAAAATTTACCTAGTCAGCCAGCGGCGTAGCCGTGACAGGATACTGAAGTCGCGTTTCGGTTGCGCCTGCCTGCCACTTGCACCTTGGGCATGTGGCAGCGAGGCCGCCGCCGCGGCCATCGGTCCCACCTGGGCCAGGAAGGCGTGCTCGTGGTTGCGGGACAATCGCGCCAGCGCCGAGTCGAGTGGCAGCCACGCGACTTCGGTGACGTCTTTCATCAGTTTTCGCGACGGCGCGGCATCCGCCTCCATATGCCAGAAATGCACGACCTTGGTGCGCTCGCCGAGCGGATAGGCCAGCGTGCCCAGATAGTCACGCAGCGCCGCGCCATGGCCGGTCTCTTCGAGCACCTCGCGCAGGGCCGCATCCCGCGGCGTTTCGCCATCGTCGAGCTTGCCCTTGGGCAGCACCCAGTCGCCGCGCTTGCGCAGGCAGACCACGGCGAACAGCGGGACCTCGCCCCGCTGCACCACGATCCCGCCGGCCGCCATGATGATGTCGCGCCCCATTGCCTGTCCTGAACCTAGCGCACGAAGGCGCCGCCGAGATCGTCCGCGATATGGGTGCGGATGATGTCGTCGAAACAATGCTCGGGCTGGAAGCCGAGCGCCAGCGCGCGGGGGGTGTAAAACTGCGCCGGCCATCCGGCGACCATCGCTATCACCGCCGGGTCCGGCACCCGGCGAATCCGTGCCGCCACGGCGTCTCCCGCGACGCGGCGCAGCGCGGCGATCATCTCGCCGACCGATGCCGGCACGCCCGGCATCATCACCGTGCGCCGCGCGCCGAGCTTGTCGCTGTCCAGCGTCGCGGCATGGATCAGGAATTCCGCGGTCGCGCGCGGGCTGGCGTGGGTCTGCCCGACCTCGTCGCCCACCGGCAGGATGGCCTCGCGGCCCGCCAGCGGCTCGCGGATGATGTTGGAGAAGAAGCCGGAGGCCGCAGCATTCGGCTTGCCCGGCCGCACGCAGATGTTCGGCAGCCGGATGCCGACGCCGCCGAAGAAGCCGCGCCGCGTGTAGTCGGCGAGCAGCAATTCGCAGATCGCCTTCTGCGTGCCGTAACTTGATAGCGGCGTATGAAAGAAGTCATCGGCGATCGGCCCATCGTAGGGTGCGCCGAAGGTGGCGATCGACGAGGTGTAGACGACGCGTGGCCGGTAGCCGCCGCCGATGCGGCGGATCGCCTCGAACAGGTTGCGGGTGCCGTCGAGATTGACCGCATAGCCCTTGTCGAAAGCGCGCTCGGCCTCGCCGGAGACGACCGCCGCCAGATGGAAGATCAGGTCCGGCTTCGTCGCCAGCAGCGCCGCGGGCGCATCCGGTCTGGCGAGATCGACGAACAGGTTGCGGCCGCCGACCAGATCGCCGGGGACCGCATCGGCCATCACCAGGTCGCCGATCTCCCCGCCGCCGACATGGCCGTCCTGCAGCAACCGCTCGCACAGTTTGCGGCCGATCATGCCGGCCGCGCCGATCACAAGAACCTTCATGGGCGTATGATCACTGTTTCGGCGCCGACAGCTTGTAGATCTCCAGCGCATCGGCATCGGCGCCACGCGTGGCCTTGGCCATGCGAAATATCTGCGCCGCGAGCGCGGCCATCGGCACCGGGGTCGAGGTGTCCTGCGCCACATCGACCACCGTATCGAGGTCCTTCAGCATGGTGTGGATATGGCCGAGCGGCGGCGAATGGATGCCCTGCGCCATCCGCGGCACGAACAATTGAAGCGGGATCGAATCCGCAAAGCCGCCGGCCAGCGCCTCCGGCAGCCGCTTGGCGTCGATGCCGGCATTCACCGCCAGCCGCGTCGCCTCGGCAAGCACCGCCATGGCACAGCCGACGATGACTTGGTTGCACAGCTTGGTGGTCTGCCCGGCGCCGGTCGGCCCCATATGGGTGAAATTGCGCGCCATCGCCATGATGATGGGCCGCACGCGTTCGACGTCCGCCGCCTCGCCGCCGGCCATGATCGCCAGCGTCGCCTCCTCCGCGCCCTTGGTGCCGCCCGAGACCGGCGCGTCGATCCACGCCATGCCGTTGGCCTGTTTCAGCCGCGTGGCGATCGAACGCGTCTTGTCCGGATGGATCGATGAGAAGTCGACCACGAGTTTGCCGGCGCCCGCTGCATGGACGAGGCCGTGGTCGCCGAACACGACCTCTTCCACCGCCGACGCATCGGTGAGGCACATGAAGATGATGCCGGCATGATCGGCGACCTCGCGTGGCGTGGTCGTGGCTTTGGCGCCGGCCTCGACCAGCGCCGCAGCCTTTCCTGGCGAGCGATTCCACACCGCGACATCGTGGCCGGCGTCGAGCAGCCGTCTGGTCATCGGCAGGCCCATCAGCCCGAGGCCGAGGTAACCCAGTTTTTCCGTCTCGCCTGCAGCCTGCGCCATCGCCCTCATTCCTCAAGTCCGTATGCGTCAACCGCGCCGGCAACCCCGGGGTGCCGGGCGCCATCACGGATTCAGGCTGTCTACGCTTCGTCTCCGACGGCGGCAACATCGTGATATCATTCGCATAACAGGGCGCGTGGCTGCCGCATGTTGCGGCACCGCGAGGGTGAATGTTGGGCAGCCACGCGCTTGCCAGATTATTTGAAGCATGAAAGGCTTCCGCCCGCAGGGCATTAGGGCTGGCTGCAATCAATTTCAGATGGAGCGAGATGGCATGAAGCTGAGTTCTTCGAAGTGGCTTTTGGCCGCCGTGATTGTTGCCAGCGCCGGCGTTGCACGCGCGCAGGACATTCCCACCATCAAGGTCGGCTGGACCATTCCGGCCGAGGAATCCAAATACTGGATGATGCGCCGGCCGGACCAGTTTCCGAACCTCGGCAAGAAATACAAGGTCGAGTGGACCCAGTTTCAGGGCACTTCGCCGATGACCCAGGCGCTCGCGGCCGGCGCGCTCGACTGCGCCACCCAGGGCGTGCTGTCACTCGCCAACGGCGTCACCGGCGGCAATTTGAAGGCCTATATCGTCGCCCAGCACGTCTCCGAGAAGCCGGGCAGCTTTTCCGTCTACTGGGCGGTGAAGGACGACTCGCCGATCAAGACCATCGCCGATCTCAAGGGCAAGAATGTCGGCATCTCCGTGATCGGGGGCGGCACCTATGGGCCGTTCAAGATGCTGCTGAAGAAGAATGGCGTCGATGCCGAGAAGGACATCAAGCTGATCGAGATCGGTTTCGCCGCTTCCGAAGACGCGCTGCGTCAGGGCCGCGTCGATGCCATCAACATGAACCAGCCCTTCGCGGCACGCGCTGAAGCCAAGGGCGGCACCCGCAAGCTGTTCTCGCTCAACGAAGCGATCCCGAACATGGTGCACATCCTCGAAGCCTGCCGCGCCGACTTCGTCGACAAGAATCCCGAACTGGCGAAGATGTATGTCGAGGACATCACCCGCGGCATGAAGATGGCGCTCGCCAACCGCGACGAGACCCTCAAGGTCGTCAACGAGGTCATGAAGGCGCCGATCCCGGTGCTCGAGACCTATCTTCTGAAGGAGAATGACTTCGCCCGCGACCCCGGCGCCGCGCCGAACTTCCCGGCGATGCAGACGATGCTCGATATCTACGCCGACGCCGGCATGTTGCCGAAGATGGACGTGATGCAGTTCAAGCATCCCACCATCGTGGCCCCTTTGACGCCGTAGTCAGGACGGCGCAATTCGCTGTATTCCTCCCGAGGCCACGCCGGCAGGCGTGGCCTCGATGCGTTCGACAAGACCACGGAAAGACTGTCCCATGAACAAGCTGCGTTCCCGTGTCACCACCGACGGGCTCGACCGTGCGCCGCACCGGGCCTTCATGCGCGCCATGGGGCTCGACGACGAGGCGATCGCCAAGCCGATGATCGGCGTCGTGTCCATGAAGGGCGAGCAGACGCCCTGCAACATGACGCACGATTTCCAGGTCGACGCCGCCAAAGTCGGGATCACCGAGGCCGGCGGCACGCCGCGCGAGTTCTCGACCATCTCGGTGTCCGACGGCATCAGCATGAACCACGAGGGCATGAAGTTCTCGCTGCTGTCACGCGAGATCATTGCCGACAGCATCGAGGCCGTGGTGCAGGGCCTCGCCTACGACGCGCTGATCGGCTTCGGTGGCTGCGACAAGACGCTGCCCGGCGTGATCATGGGCATGGTCCGCTGCAACGTGCCGTCGATCTTCATCTATGGCGGCTCGTCGCTGCCGGGCAAGCACAACGGCAAGACGCTGACCGCGCTGGATTCCTACGAGGCCGTCGGCGCCTTCATGACAGGGGACATCGACGCCGCCGAACTGGAAGCCATCGAGCGCGCCTGCCTGCCGACCATCGGCGCGTGCGCCGGCCAGTTCACCGCGAACACCATGGCGATGGTGTCCGAGGCCATGGGCCTGACCATGCCCAACGTCTCCATGGTCCCCGGCGTCTACGCCGAGCGCGCCCATTACGCCCGTCGCGCCGGACGGCTGATCATGGAGATGCTGCGCAAGCGCGGCCCGGTGCCGCGCGAACTCGTGACCCGCCGGTCGCTGGAGAACGGCGCCGCGATCGTGGCAGCCACCGGCGGCTCGACCAACGCGGCGCTGCATCTGCCGGCGATCGCCAACGAGGCCGGCATCAGATTCACCATCGACGACGTCGGCGAGGTGTTTTCACGCACGCCTCTGATCGGCAATCTGCGGCCCGGCGGCAAATACGTCGCCAAGGACGTCTACGACATCGGCGGCACCGCCGTGGTGGTTCGCGCGCTGATCGAGAGCGGCCATATCGACGGCACGTGTCTCACCATCACCGGCCGGACGCTGGCGGATGAATACGGCGACGCCAACAAGGCCGACGGCGAGATCATCTACAGCGCGTCGAAGCCGATCATGGCGGATGGCGGCGTCGCGGTGCTGAAGGGCAACCTGGCCCCCGACGGCGCGGTGATCAAGGTCGCCGGCCTCAAGGCCACCGTGTTCGAGGGCACCGCGCTGGTGTTCGAGGACGAGGAGTCCTGCGTCGCCGCGGTGAAGGCGCAGAGCTACAAGGCCGGCGACGTGCTGATCATCCGCAACGAAGGCCCGGTCGGCGGCCCCGGCATGCGCGAGATGCTCGGCGTCACCGCGCTGATCTACGGCCAGGGCATGGGTGAGAAGGTCGCGCTGATCACCGACGGCCGCTTCTCCGGCGCCACCCGCGGCATGTGCATCGGCTACGTCTCGCCGGAAGCCTATATCGGCGGCCCGCTGGCGCTGGTGCGCAATGGCGACAGGATCCGGATCGACGCCCCGGCGCGGCGGCTGGACCTGCTGATCGACGAGGCCGAATTCGCTGCGCGCAAGGCGGCCTGGGTGCAGCGCCCGCCGCGCCATCGCGCAGGGGCGCTGGCGAAGTATGCGAAGCTGGTGGGACAGGCGCCTGGTGGTGCGGTGACCCATGAGGGTGGCGCGGAGTGGCCGTGGTTTGAGTGACGGACCTCTCCCCGAGTCGTCCCCGCGAAGGCGGGGACCCATACGCCGAGGAGTCGCGACAGGAGTTGGAGTTGCGGCTCGCGCGCAACATGACCGTCAGGGGTTATGGGCCCCGCCTGCGCGGGGACGACTAACGGAGGGGAGCGTCGCTACTCCGCCGTCATCGCCCGTAGTTCATCCGCCGTCGCGTGCCTCAATCCGACCGCCTCGATCGCCCGCCGTGTCGCTGCCACCAGTTCGTGATTGCCGCGGGCGCGGCTGCCATCCGGCAGCAGCTCGTTGTTCTCGTAACCGACGCGGATGTGGCCGCCGAGCAGGGCGGCGGTGGTGACGCAGGCGGTCTCCGCGGCGCCGAAGGCGCAGACGCTCCAGTGGGTGAAGGTCGGTGCCTGGGAATCGATGAAGGGCAACAGGTCCGCAGGCTTCGATACCTGACCGACCGTGTAGCGGCCGAGCACGAACAGAACCGGCAGGTTCTCGAACGGCACTAGGCCGCGCCGGCGCAATTCGGCGAGCCTCAAGGCATCGCCGGCATCGTAGAGGATGATCTGCGGCGTCACGCTTTCGCGCTTCATCCAGTCGAGCAGATCGGCGAAGGCCGCCTCTTCGCCGGCATCCGGCACCAGTTCGCGCAGCGCCAGCGACGCGGCTTCCGGCTTCACCGCCTGCACCACCGCGCGCTGTTCGGCCGGCGAGTATTTGCCGAGCGCTTCCGAGGTGATCTGGATCACCATACGGTCGCCGACCGTGCTGCGGATCGCCGCGATCGCATCGCGATACGCATCGGCGTCGAGCAGATGCGCGCCGTCGGCATCGCGGACATGGGCGTGAATCATCGCCGCGCCGGCGTCGAGGCAGCGCGCAGCGGTGACGGCCAATTCCGCGGCTGTCATCGGCACCGCGGGATTGTCAGCCTTGACCTTGCGGCCGCCATTGGGGGCGACCGCAATTGCGACGGGTGTCACGCTCAGGAAATCGCGGCGATGCAGGCGATCTCGACCTTGATGGCGGGGTCGGCCAGCTTGGATTCCACGCAGGCGCGCGCCGGGCCGACGTCAGGCACCCAGGCGTCCCACACGGTGTTCATGGCGTCGCGGTCGCTGATATCCGGCAGCCAGACGGTGGCGCTGAGGATGTTGTTCTTGTCGGTGCCGGCTTCCTTGAGCAGCGCGTCGATCTTGTCGAGCACCTGCTTGGTCTGCGCCTTGATATCGCCCGAGTAATCATCCGGCACCTGGCCGGCGAGATAGACGGTGTTGCCGTGGATGGAAGCCTGGCTGAGACGCTTGCCGGGACCGAGACGCTTGATCATGCGCGATACTCTTTCGTTGTGGACCGATTGGATGGCGGGACCATCGCCATACGGGCCGGGCACGTCAAGCCTTCGCGGTCAGGCGAGGGCGCGCGCCAGATATGTCGCGGTGCGGCTGTCGGTCGCGCTGGCGACGGCCTCGGGCACGCCGGACGCCACCACCTGGCCGCCCTCGTCGCCGGCGCCCGGGCCGATGTCGATGACCCAATCGCAGGCCGCGATCATCTCCATGTCGTGCTCGACCACGACCACGGTGTTGCCGGCATCGACCAGCCCCGACAGTTGCGCCATCAGCCGCTCCACGTCGGACGGATGCAGGCCGGTGGTCGGCTCGTCCAGCACATAGAGCGTGGACCCGCGCTGCATGCGCTGCAATTCGGTGGCGAGCTTGATGCGCTGCGCCTCGCCGCCGGAGAGTTCGGTGGCCGACTGACCGAGCCGGATATAGCCGAGCCCGACCTCGCGGATGACGCCCAGCGAGCGCGTCAGTGCGGCGTCGTCGGCGAAGAAGGCGAAGGCGTCGTCCACGGTCATGCCGAGCACGTCGGCGATCGACCTGTCGCGTATCTTGATCTCCAGCGTCTTCGCATTGTAGCGCGCGCCGTGGCAGGTCGGGCACGGCGCATAGACGCTGGGCAGGAACAGCAGTTCGACGCTGACGAAGCCCTCGCCCTGGCAGGTCTCGCAGCGCCCCTTGGCGACGTTGAAGGAGAACCGCCCGGCATCGTAGTGCCGCGCCTTGGCCTGCTTGGTCGCGGCGAACAATTTGCGGACGTGATCGAACAGGCCGGTATAGGTCGCAAGGTTGGAGCGCGGCGTGCGTCCGATTGGCTTCTGGTCGACCACCACCATGCGCTTGATATCCGCCATGCCGGCGGCGATCTCGCCGTCCAGCGTTTCCACCCGTGCGTCGAGCAGGTCGGCCTCGTCGGCGACGGCTGCCTCGTCCTCGCTGCGCTGGCCGAGCCTGTCGGCCACCGCCTCGACCAGAAATTGGCTGATCAGGCTGGACTTGCCCGAGCCGGAGATGCCGGTCACCGCCGTGAACACGCCGAGCGGAATGTCGACGTCGAGTTTGTGCAGGTTGTTGCGCGTCACGCCGCGCAATTGCAGTTGGCCCTGCGGCTTGCGCGGTGTGCGCGACACCCGCGCTGTTTCCGCGAACAGATGGCGCCGGGTCTGCGATGCCGCCACGTTGGCCAACCCTTGCGGCACGCCGCTATACAGGACCTCGCCGCCGAGCACGCCGGCGCCCGGGCCGACATCGACGATCCAGTCGGCATGGCGGACCACGTCGAGCTCGTGCTCCACCACGAACAGCGAATTGCCCGCCGCCTTCAATCGGTCCAACGCGCGCAGCAATGCCTCGGTGTCGGCAGGATGCAGCCCGGCCGAGGGTTCGTCCAGCACATAGACCACGCCGAACAGGTTGGAGCGCACCTGCGTGGCCAGCCGCAGCCGCTGCAGCTCGCCCGGCGACAGGGTCGGCGTGCTGCGCTCCGGCGTGAGATAGCCGAGGCCGAGATCGAGCAGCACGGCGAGCCGCGCATGCAGGTCATCGACGATGCGGCGGACCACGATGGCCTTTTCGGGATGCTCGGCGGAGACCTTGCCGCCGTCGAGGTAAGGCGCAATCAACGCGTCGAGCCGCTTCAGCGGCAGCCGTGACAACTCGCTGATATCGAGTCCGGCGAATTTCACCGACAGCGCTTCCGGCTTCAGCCGCTTGCCGTGGCACACCGGGCAATCGCTACTCAGCAGATATTGCGCGACGCGGCGCTTCATCATCGCGCTCTGCGTGGTGGCGAAGGTCTGCAGCACGTATTTGCGGGCGCCGGTGAAGGTGCCCTGATAGCTCGGCTCCTCCTTGCGTTTCAGCGCGCGCCGCGTTTCGGCGGGCGTGTAGCCGGCATAGACCGGCACCGTCGGCTGCTCGTCGGTGAAGAGGATCCAGTCACGGTCCTTTTTCGGCAGGTCGCGCCACGGCGTATCGACGTCGTAACCCAACGTGACCAGGATATCGCGCAGGTTCTGGCCGCCCCAGGCCATCGGCCACGCCGCGATGGCGCGTTCGCGAATGGTCTTGGTGGTGTCCGGCACCATCGATTGTTCGGTGACCTCGTGGACGCGACCGATGCCGTGGCATGTCGGGCACGCGCCCTCGGGCGTGTTCGGCGAGAAGGACTCCGCATAGAGCAGCTTTTGTCCGCGCGGATAATCGCCGGCGCGGGAATACAGCATGCGCAGCAGGTTCGACAGCGTGGTGACGGAGCCGACCGACGACCGCGTCGTGGGCGATCCCCGCTGCTGCTGAAGCGCCACTGCCGGTGGCAGGCCCTCGATCTCGTCGACTTCGGGGATCGACATCTGGTTGAACAGCCGCCGCGCATAGGGCGACACCGATTCCAGATAGCGCCGCTGCGCCTCCGCATAGAGCGTGCCGAAGGCAAGCGAGGACTTGCCGGAGCCTGACACGCCGGTGAACACGACCAGCGCGTTGCGCGGGATCTCCACCGAGACGTCCTTGAGATTATGCTCGCGGGCGCCGCGGACGCGGACGAAGCGTTCGGGATCGTCGAAGGTCAGCTTTGGCGACCGCGCATCCACCGATCAGCGCCGGCGGGTGGTCACGATGCCGACCAGGAACGCCACCGCGAGGCAGGTCAGCGGCGCCTTGCGCGTCAGCGTGGCGAGCCGGTCGAGCGACTTACCGGGCGCCTTGGCTTGTTCGATCCGTTCGCTGGCGCGGTCGACCAGCGCCACGAAGGCCTCGGCGAGATCATGGCTGGGACGGCCTGCGTGGTCGGACGCAGCGTGGGAAGAGAAGCCGGGGCGGGCTTCGAATGGTTGCTCGGTCATGACGGCCTCATCGCTGCACAATGGCCGGTCAATCGACCGCGCGCAGGTTTGGTTCCGCCTACTCCGCCGCCCGGGCGCGACGCACGGCATCGTCCATCAGGGTTTTCGGCGCCGGCAGCCGCAGCCGTCGGCCGTGCTGCAGATAGAGCATCGCCACGCGCCGTGGATCCGACAGGTTCCAGATCTCTACCGCCGGCAGCCGGCCCAGCAGCGCCACTGGCGGGCGGTGGGCGATCACATGGACGAGGGTCGCGGTCTTCGGGCGCCGGGAGAATCGCAGCCGCTTCTTGCGCGCGGCGTTCTCGTTGGCGGCGTGCCAGCGCTGGCGCGGGCGACCGTGCGCCAATAGCCACGAAAAGATGCGCAAAATGAATGGCATACGGCTTTTCTTTTTGAGCGGTTGCGGCGAAGGTGGCGTGTTCGCGCTTGCCTTGTCCTAAGCCCTGCATCCACAGGGGTAAAGCGGCGCGAGCAAGGCGAACCGTCACGTCGTCAGGGAATGATCGTTTTCTCCCGGATATACGCACCCATCGAATCAGGAATAGACAAGCCCCATGTCCGTTCCCGCCAGCGTTCCGCGTTCTGCAAATAATCATCCCGACATGCTCGGTGTGCTGCATTCGGTGTTCGGCCTGCCCGGCTTTCGCGGTGCACAGGAGAAAATCGTCCGCCATGTGACCGACGGCGGCAACTGTCTGGTGCTGATGCCGACCGGCGGCGGCAAGTCGCTGTGTTACCAACTGCCGTCTTTGCTGCGCCCCGGCTGCGGCATCGTGGTGTCGCCGCTGATCGCGTTGATGCGCGATCAGGTCGCGGGGCTGCTGGAAGCCGGCGTCAAGGCCGCCGTGCTGAATTCGACGCTGTCCTGGGACGAGGCCAACGAGGTCGAGCGGCGGCTCCTCGCCGGCGACCTCGACCTGCTCTACGTCGCCCCCGAGCGGCTGGTGACGCCGCGCTGCCTGACGATGCTGGAACGCGCCAAGATCGCGCTGTTCGCCATCGACGAGGCGCATTGCGTGGCGCAATGGGGCCACGACTTCCGCCCGGAATATATTGGCCTCTCGGTGCTGGCCGAGCGCTTCCCGACCGTGCCGCGCATCGCCCTGACCGCCACCGCGGATGCGCTGACGCGGCAGGAGATCGTCGAGCGCCTCAAGCTGGAGGACGCGCCGAGCTTTGTCGCGAGCTTCGACCGGCCCAACATCAAATACGAGATCGTCGACAAGACCAACGCGCCGAAGCAATTGCAGGCCTTCATCAGCGAGCGCCACCAGGGCGAGGCCGGCGTGGTGTACTGCCTGTCGCGCGCCAAGGTCGAGGACACCGCAACGGCGCTGAACAAGGCCGGCATCCTGGCGCTGCCGTATCACGCCGGGCTCGACGCCCGGGTGCGCGAGACCAACCAGGACCGCTTCATCAACGAGGACGGCGTGGTGATCGTCGCCACCGTCGCCTTCGGCATGGGCATCGACAAGCCCGACGTGCGCTTCGTCTGCCATCTCGATCTGCCCAAGAGCATCGAGGCCTATTACCAGGAGACCGGCCGCGCCGGGCGCGACGGCAAGCCGTCCAACGCCTGGATGGCCTATGGCCTGTCGGACATCGTGCAGCAGCGCCGCATGATCGACGAGTCCACGGGGTCGGACACGTTCAAGCGGGTCTCGATCGGCAAGCTCGACGCGCTGGTCGGCCTTGCCGAGACCGTCGACTGCCGGCGTTCGCGGCTTTTGAGCTATTTCGGCGAAGAGACCACCGGCACCCGCTGCGAGAATTGCGATAATTGCCTGACGCCGCCCAAATTGTGGGACGGCAGCGTTGCGGCGCAGAAACTGTTGTCCGCCGTGTATCGCACCGGGCAGCGGTTCGGCGCGATGCAGGTGATCGACGTGCTGATCGGCCGGCTCACCGACAAAGTCACGCAATTCGGCCATGACAAGCTGTCGGTGTTCGGCATCGGCGCCGACATGAACGAGAAGCAGTGGCGCGCCGTGATGCGGCAGCTGGTGGCGCGCGGTTTTCTCTATGCCGATGCGGAAGCGTTCAACGCGCTGAAGCTGACCGAGACGGCGCGCGGCGTGCTGAAGGGCGAGATCGAGGTGATGCTGCGCGAGGAGGCCCCGGGCCGGGCGCCGCGCGCGAACTCGCGTCGCGGCAATCTCGCTGGCCCGCGCGCCGACAGCAGCAATCCCGACCTGCGCGCCGTGCTGCGCGCCTGGCGCTCCGAGGTGGCGAAGCAGCGCAAGGTGCCGGCCTATGTGGTGCTGCACGACGCCACCCTCGACGGCATCGTCAGCGCCCATCCGACGACGTTGGGGCAATTGCGGGATATTCCGGGGATCGGCGACAAGAAGCTTGAGCATTACGGGCCGGATATCCTGGCGCTGGTGAATGCCGCGCCGGGGAGCTAGCGCTTCTTCTCCCTCCCCCAAGCCCGCGTAGGCGCGCGCAGCGGGGAGGGTGGCGCGTTGAGAGCGCAGCGAACGACGTGACGGGTGGGGTGCCACACAGGGAGCCTGCCTTTGTGGCTCCCCACCCCGGCCTCCGCCCTAGCGATGCTTCGCATCGCTTGGCTCGGCCGACCCTCCCCGCTGCGCAGCTTCGCTGCTTGGGGGAGGGATGCCGCGAGCGCTTCCGATTCAACTATCAAACAGCCACGTCCCCGCGATCTCGCGACGCCATTGGCGCCCGAGGGATGCTGCATTCCCCGCCCCAAACAGAGGGCGCACGGAACGCCGGGTGCCTGGTGCACCCAGACCCGCCTGAACGCGTATGCCGTAGTCGGCAAAACAAGGCGCCCAGGACTTGCGGACACACCGACAACACCCGGCGTTCCGTACGCGGTGGTGCTTCCGGCTTATTTCGTGCTCTCCCTGGCGGAAGGCTCGTCGCCAAAGGGCTGAGGGTGTTTTACGCGCCGGTCGGCCCGCAAAAGCTCCACCCCAGGGTGCCGCGTATGGCACCGGGACCACACGACTTCAGCCGGCGCGCGTGGCGCTTCGCCTGCATCAAACGGGTTTCACCCCGCTCGATGCCAGCTCGCGCGCAGCGTGGACGTCAGCGCGTACTGCACGATGGTTCACGGCCTTTTGGTACCGCCCACCCACCGCCGTCGCGCCTGACGCTGCCGCGTCACCGCATCCCGCCCCGCGTATCGTGACGATCGCGAGCCGCCCCTCTCAGTGAGGCGGGATGCAGGGGAATATAAACCTTTCATGGGATATGTCAACCGATGTAGGAATAAATCTACACTGAGCTGTCATCACCCGCGAAAGCGGGTGATCCAGTATCCCAGGGCGTTTGTGATGAACACGAGCGCTCTGGAATACCGGGTCGCCCGGTCAAGCCGGGCGATGACAGCTCAATGCTGGCATGGCGCGCCGCGCAATGCCACGACACAAATCTCTTGCCCCACGAAACACGTTTCAACAATCGCGCCATCGCGCGGAAACCGGGCGGCCTTATTCCTGCGGTCGACACGCCGCGGAGACGGCAGGAGGCCGCCATGAACCATTCCATCCATAGCGCTGATCGTGCCACCCATCTGAAGATCGTGGTGGTCGCCCTTGTTGCAGGGGTTGCCGTCGCCGGTTTCAGCTTCGCCGCGCACCGCAACGGCGGCGAGACGGCGCAGGCGACGCGGGTCATCAAGGCCGGCGCGCCGACCGCCTTCTCCAGCTCGGACAACACGGCGGTTCGCTAGCCGGTGCACAGCTCCCCTGCGGGGCGTGCCATCGACAGCGCGGCGGCCCTGCCATAGGACAGCGCCGGGCGCGCCGATGCGCCGGACAGGCAGGACGGATCATTGCGCGAGACCGATTTGACGACGCCGGTGCAGGACGCCGGCCACCCGCCGTCCGCCCCCCTC
>JBEVEC010000158.1:0-9606 GCA_040512975.1 Tardiphaga sp.
CGGGCCCGGTGCTCTACCCGCATCTGTGGGAGCACCATTTCGACAAGTTTGCGATCTTCTGGTCTGCGTGCGTCGTGGTGCCGCTCTACCTGATGCTGCCGGCAGGCGCGGTGACGACGACGCTCGTGCACACAGCGCTTCTGGAATATATGCCATTCATTCTGCTGCTGCTGGCGCTGTTCACGGTCGCGGGCGGCATCTATCTCGAAGGCAATCTGCACGATTCAGTCTTCACCAACACAGTGCTGCTTGGCATCGGCACGGTGATGGCGAGCCTCGTCGGCACCACCGGCGCCTCGATGATCCTGATCCGGCCGCTGATCCGCGCCAATGACGACCGGCGCTTCAATGCCCATGTCGTGGTGTTCTTCATCTTCCTGGTGTCGAACATCGGCGGCGCGCTGTCGCCGCTCGGCGACCCGCCGCTGTTTCTCGGCTTTCTGCGCGGCGTCGATTTCTTCTGGACCACGGTGCATCTGCTGCCGCACACGCTGTTCGCCGCCGGGCTGGTGTTGGCGGTGTTCATGGTCATCGACGTGATCCTGCACCACCGCGAAGGCAATTTTCCCAAGAAAAACGACCCTACCCCGGACTCGCCGCTGCGCCTGCACGGCAAGGTCAACCTCGTGCTGCTCATGGTGATCATCGCCGCCATCCTGATGAGCGCGAGTTGGAAGCCGGGCCTGTCGGTCACGGTCCTCGGCACCGAACTGCAGGTGCCGGACCTGCTGCGCGACGCGATCTTCGTTGGCGTGACCTTCGCCTCGCTGGCGCTGACCGGAGCCGAGCATCGCAGAGCCAATGATTTCAAATGGGGGCCGATCGAGGAGGTGGCGCTGCTGTTCGCCGGCATCTTCATCTGCATCGTGCCGGTGATGGCAATGCTGCAGGCCGGGGCTCACGGCGCCTTCGCGCCGCTGGTTGCGCTGGTCAGCCACGCCGACGGCACTCCGAACAACATTGCCTATTTCTGGCTCACCGGCGGGCTGTCGTCGTTCCTCGACAACGCGCCGACGTATCTGGTGTTCTTCGAACTCGCCGGCGGCAACGCGCAAACGCTGATGACCTCGGGTGCCGCGACACTGGCGGCAATCTCGGCCGGCGCGGTGTTCATGGGCGCGAACAGCTATATCGGCAACGCGCCGAATTTCATGGTCTATGCGATCGCGCGGGACGCGGGCGTGAGGATGCCGAGCTTTTTCGGCTACATGCTGTGGTCGGGCATGGTGTTGATTCCAGTGTTCCTGCTAATGACGGCCCTGTTCTTCGTCTAGGGAAACGCGAAGCGCCCGATCTACACCTATCGTTTACCATAACGCCCTTACCCTCACGCCGATACCGGACCACCCGTCCGGCCATAACAATGCGGGTTGCGGAGTTGGCGTTGCGTCATCATCGAAAAATTGCGCGCGTGATCGGCTCGCTAGTTGTGCTGGCCGGTGTTGCGCTGGCATCGCCCACCGCGTCGGCCGAGGGTTTCTTCGATTTCCTGTTCGGCGGCGGCCAGCCGCAGAAGCCGCAGCGCAGCGCGCCCTCCAGCTTCTTCGCCGATCCGCTCGGTCTCAACACCCCCGACGCACCACCGCCCCAGCGCAGCGCGAGCGCTGGCGGGTCCGGTCCCGCCTTCTGCGTGCGGACTTGCGACGGCAAGTATTTTCCGCTCGGCCGCAGCGCGAGCCCGGCGCAGATGTGCCAAGCGTTCTGTCCCGCCGCCACCACCAAGGTGTATTTCGGCAGCGCCATCGACGGCGCGTCGTCGAGCACGGGCGAGCGCTATGCCGACATGGACAACGCCTTCGCCTATCGCAAGGCGCTGCGCTCCGACTGCACCTGCAACGGTCGCGACCCCGCGGGGCTCGCGCCGGTCGATCTCACGCTGGATACCTCGCTACGCCCAGGCGACGTGATCGCCACCACCAGCGGCCTGGTCGCCTATTCCGGTGTCCGCACCGGCAACGGCCAGACCGCCGAATTCACGCCGGTGGCGGCCTATCCCGGCCTGACCTCCGACGTCCGCGCGCGTCTTGGCGAGATGAAGGTGGCGCCGGTGGCGGCGGACATGGTCGCCGAGGAAGCGCCGATGCCGGCGGCCACGACGGTCGTGCCGAAATCCGCGCCGGCTGCGAGCACCGCGCGCGCGAAGCGCGCAGACGCGAACTAAGCGCGGTCATACCGCCGCAAGGCGATCCGCCTCGATGACATGCGTGCCCGGTGGACCGGTCAGCACCGCGTTGATCAGCGCGTCCGCAATCCGTCCGGCCGGGCTGATCCGGTAGCGCCGCGGCAGCAGCGGGCCCAGCGCGCCGAGCACGACCGATGCGATCCGCTCCGCCGCCCGAAATTCATCACGGTCGCCGCCGATCAGGCCGGGACGCACGATCGTCAGGGATGAGAACCCGACGCGCTTGAGCGCTTCCTCGACCTCGCCCTTGGTGCGTGGATAGAGCATCCGCGAACCGGCATCGGCACCGAGCGATGAGTTCAATGCATATCGCGTCACGCCGTGGTCATGAGCCAACTGCGCAACCGCCAGCGGATAGTCGTGATCCACCTCGCGAAACGCCGCATCCGATCCGGCCTTGGCGCGCGTGGTGCCGAGCGTACAAATAACGCCGTCAACCGCCCACCACGCGGCGTCGGGCGGCAGTCTTGCGAAATCGACCTGCGGGTTGTCGAGCTTGTCATGCGCGGGGAGTGGTCGGCGGGTGGGAGCAACGATCCGGTCGATCCGATGATCGGCCAACGCTCTGGCGAGCACGTGGCTGCCCACCAGCCCGGTCGCGCCGGCGAGGAGAATGCGTGTCATTGCGGTGATCTCCAAGCGCCGAGAAACAATTGACGAGAGTCCGATACGCGCTGCTTCAATCGCCCAAGTCCGGGAGCGCGCGCCGGTGGCTGCGCCCTGGTCCCTCTCCCGCTTGCGAGGGAGGGTCGGGGTGGGGGCCGCCACAAGGGAGGACGCCGTTGTAGCGCCCTCTCCCTGACCCTCTCCCGCAAGCGGGAGAGGGTCAGGGCGCCGGTGTGGTGCGGCCGTCAGTTCAACTTGCGCTTCGGCACGGGCGTTTCGAACTGCGCAATCTCCGCGGTCTGCGACGCCTTGCCGTTGAAGGTCAGCACATTGCCGGCGGTCGAGATCTCGATGCGGTCGCCGTCGCGGACGTCGCCAGCGAGGATCATCTCGGCCAGCGGGTCCTGCACGTTGCGCTGGATCACGCGCTTCAACGGGCGGGCCCCGTAAGCCGGATCCCAGCCCTTGGCAGCAAGCCAGTCGCGGGCGTCGTCGTCCAGGGTCAGCGTGATCTTGCGATCTTCCAGGAGCTTCGTGAGCCGCGAGAACTGGATCTCGACAATGCGGCCCATCTCGCTCTTCTGCAGGCGGTGGAACAGGATGATCTCGTCGACGCGGTTGAGGAATTCCGGCCGGAAATGACCGCGCACGGCGCCCATCACCAGTTCGCGCACCACCGACGTGTCCTCCCCCTCGGGCTGGCTGACCAGGAATTCCGAGCCGAGATTCGACGTCATGATGATGAGCGTGTTGCGGAAGTCGACGGTGCGGCCCTGGCCGTCGGTCAGGCGGCCGTCATCGAGCACCTGCAGCAGCACGTTGAACACATCCGGATGCGCCTTCTCGACCTCGTCGAACAGCACGACCTGGTAGGGCCGTCGCCGCACGGCTTCGGTCAGCGCCCCGCCTTCGTCATAACCGACATAGCCCGGAGGCGCGCCGATCAGGCGAGATACGGAGTGCTTCTCCATGTATTCGGACATGTCGAGGCGCACCATCGCGGTCTCGTCGTCGAACAGATACGACGCGAGCGCCTTGGTCAGCTCGGTCTTGCCGACACCGGTGGGCCCCAGGAACATGAAAGAGCCGATCGGCCGATTCGGATCCTGCAGGCCCGCGCGCGACCGGCGCACGGCGGTCGCCACCGCACGCACGGCTTCGGCCTGGCCGACGACGCGTTCGCCGAGCGAGAGCTCCATGCGCAGCAGCTTGTCCTTCTCGCCTTCCAGCATCTTGTCGACGGGCACGCCGGTCCAGCGCGAGACCACCTGCGCGATGTGGTTGGCGGTGACCGCCTCCTCCATCATCTCGGCATTCTCGTTGGCTTCGATGTCCGACAGTTTCTTTTCCAGGTCCGGAATCCGGCCGTAGGCCAGCTCACCGGCGCGCTGATATTCGCCGCGGCGCTGAGCCTCGGCCAATTCCAGGCGCAGGCCGTCGAGCTCGCTCTTGAGCTTCTGGGCATCGGACAGCTTGTTCTTCTCCGCCGACCACTTCTGGGTCAGCACCGCCGACTTCTCCTCGAGCTCCGCCAATTCCTTCTTGAGGTTCTCGAGCCGGCTCTTCGAACCCGCATCGGTTTCCTTGCCGAGCGCCTCCTGCTCGATCTTGAGCCGGATGATCTCGCGGTCCATCGAGTCGAGTTCTTCGGGCTTGGAGTCCACCTGCATCTTCAGCCGCGCCGAGGCCTCGTCCATCAGGTCGATGGCCTTGTCGGGCAGGAAGCGGTCGGTGATGTAGCGGTTCGACAGCGTCACAGCCGCAACCAGCGCGGAGTCCGTTATGCGGACGCCGTGGTGCTGCTCATACTTGTCTTTCAGGCCACGCAGGATCGAGACCGTGTCTTCCACGGTGGGCTCGGCCACAAAAATCGGCTGGAATCGACGCGCCAGTGCCGCGTCCTTCTCGACGTGCTTGCGGTATTCGTCGAGCGTGGTGGCGCCGATGCAATGCAGTTCGCCGCGCGCCAATGCTGGCTTCAAGAGGTTCGACGCATCCATGGCGCCGTCGCCCTTGCCGGCACCGATCAGCGTGTGCATCTCGTCGATGAACAGGATGATGCCGCCTTCGGCCGAAGTGACCTCCGACAACACGGCTTTCAGCCGCTCCTCGAATTCGCCGCGATATTTTGCGCCCGCGATCAGCGAGCCGAGATCGAGCGACAGCAGGCTCTTGTCTTTCAGACTCTCCGGCACGTCGCCATTGAGGATGCGCAGCGCCAGGCCCTCGACGATGGCGGTCTTGCCGACGCCGGGCTCGCCGATCAGCACGGGATTGTTCTTGGTCCGCCGCGAAAGAACTTGAATCGTACGGCGGATTTCCTCGTCGCGGCCGATCACCGGATCGAGCTTGCCGTCGCGCGCCGCCTGGGTCAGGTCGCGAGCATATTTCTTCAGCGCATCATAGGCGTTTTCCGCCGTGGCGGAATCCGCCGTGCGGCCTTTGCGAAGGGCGTTGATCGCTGCATTGAGGTTTTGCGGGGTGACGCCGCCCTTGTTGAGCAACTGGCCGGCCTCGGAATCCTTGTCGAGGGCGAGCGCGAGCAGCAGCCGCTCCACGGTGACAAAGCTGTCACCGGCCTTTTCGCCGGCCTGTTCGGCGGCGTCGAACAGACGCGCCGTGGCGGGCGCCAGATAGACCTGGCCGGCCCCGGCCCCGGAGACCTTCGGCATCTTGCCAAGCTCGGTTTCGGTCGCCTTCAGGATGGCGCGCGAATTGCCGCCGGCGCGGTCGATCAGACCGCCGGCAAGGCCTTCATTGTCATCGAGCAGCACTTTAAGGATATGCAGCGGCGAGAACTGCTGATGGCCCTCGCGCACGGCCAGCGACTGCGCCGACTGAATGAAGCCGCGCACGCGTTCGGTGTATTTTTCGATATTCATCTGTCTGTTGTCCCTCGGCCTACCCTGTCCGCCTCGAAAGCACGGAAGGGGCATCTTCACTGGGGTCCGCAAGCCGCATCGACGGGCGTCAACCGGCCGCGGTCGTCGCTGGCGTGGAAACCAGCTTGATGCAAATGTGGGCAGTGAGCGCCGAAAACGGAAGAGCCCGTCGCACAATTTTGCCGCCGCCCGAGATATGGCGGCGGCTGCCGGAATTTTGTAGACGGGAGCATGACCCAGACCCCCGCCTCCATCACCGACATCTATCGCTATCCCATCAAGGGCCTGACGCCCGAGCCACTGGCCGAGGTGGCGCTGACGCCCGGCGAGCCGCTACCGTCCGACCGCCGCTACGCCATCGAGAACGGCCCGATCGGCTTCGATCCGGCCGCGCCCCAGCATTTTCCGAAGACCCAGTTCCTGATGCTGATGCGCAACGAGCGCCTGGCGGCGCTGCGCAGCCACTACGACGACGACAACCACACCCTGACGATCCGGCGCGACGGCACGGAGGCCGCCCGTGCCGACCTTCAGACCCCCGAGGGCCGCGCCGCCATCGAGGCGTTCTTTGCCGAGAACTTTGCCGACGAACTGCGCGGACCGCCGAAGGTGCTGTTCGCCGAGGGGCACAGCTTTTCCGATGTCGGTCGCAAGGTCGTGTCGCTCATCAACCTTGCCAGCGTCGCCGACCTGGAAAAGGTGGTCGGACAGCCCGTGCATCCGCTGCGCTTCCGCGGCAACCTGCACGTGGCGGGCTGGCCGGCCTGGCACGAATTCGAGCTGATGGACCGCGTGCTGGCGATCGGCGACGTCAGGCTCAAGGTCGTCAAGCGCATCAAGCGCTGTGCTGCGACCAATGTCGATCCCGACACGGCGGTGCGCGACCTGACGATCCCGGCGACGCTGCTCAAGACCTATGGCCACCCGGATTGCGGGATCTATGCCGAGGTGATCAAGGGCGGCGCGATCAAGGCGGGGGATGAGATCAAGGTCGAAGTGTAGTAGCCACCGCAGCGCGGCCCCTTCCCTTCTCCCCTTGTGAAAGAAGGTGCCTCCGCGCAGCGGATGAGGGGTAGCCGCAAAGCAGCGCCTGTGGCCACACCTCACCCGTCTCTAAGCGCTCCGCGCTTCGAGCCACCCTCTCCACCTTAGCGAAGCTTCGCTTCGCGCGGGGGAAAGGGAAGTAAGCGAGCAAATCAGCTCGTCGGCATCACATAGGCGTAGATGCGGCCGCGCGAATACACCGACTCGGCGACACGGTTGCCGTGGTTGCCGGAGACGATGATCGGGTTGCCCTTGTCATCGATGCCGGAGACGACGCCGACATGACCGCCGCGGCGGCCGCGCGACATCACCGCGATGGCGCCGACCTGCGGGCCGGAAATGCGCTGGCCATAGCTCGAGAACGAGCGCGCCATGTCGGAGCCGGTGCCCTGATGTCCGGTGCGCTTCAGCACCAGGTTCATGAAGGCCGCGCACCACAGGCGACCGCGACCGGTCGGATTGCCGTGGCCGATGAAGCTGCGCGCTGCCGCAACGACGCCCGAACCGCCGAAGCCGCCGGACGACTGCATCATGCCGCCATTGCTATCGCCGAAGGCGGATGACTGTTCACTTTCACCGGCCTGCGCATGGCGGCGCGAATGGCGCCCGCGATAGTGACGATGACCGTAGGCGTGATGGCTGACGTGATGGTGGCGCGAAGCGCCGTGATGGGACCGCGCCGAAGCGGGAGAGACAGACGCAAACATCGTCGCCGCGAAGATGATCGCCGAACACACCGCAAGAGCCGAAACGCGGAGTGCACGGCGAAACGCAAAGAACTGAACCATACCAAACTATTCCTCTTAACACCCGATGAGCATCGGCCGTTTTCGCGGGCCGACATTCGGAGGGGCTTGGAAATAGGCTTGATGTGGCGAGAAAAAGACACGCAGCGGTGCACGGTAACCATGTTCTGCAACACATGGTTCCAAAACGCTGCAAGCTCAGCGGAGTCGATACGTATAGACATAGCAGCCGCCCGCTGAGCGCACGCGACGCAAAATATCTTTGTTAACTAGCTTTAATAATTGGCTCGGATGGCGACAGGAATACTGCACCACACCAGCAATTTCAGGCCTTGGCGGCGCGTTGGCATTGCCCGATCACCGACCGCTGACACTTTCGTGATGGGAAAATGCGCGCAGCGGGAGCCTCGTTTGTTAACCGTACGATAGTGCAGCTACGCTCCACGACGCCGTAGCAAGAATACGCCCTGCTCGCCGAACATGTTCCAGAACCACCAAGGCGCATTCAGCCGCAGCGGGCGGCCGTGCAGATCGAGCGCCACGGCGCGCTCCATCTTGACGTTGATCTCGTCGCACAGCTGCACGAAATCCTTGATGGTGCAGAAGTGGATGTTCGGCGTGTCGTACCACGTCGCCGGCAGGTTCTCGGTGCGCGGCATGTGGCCGCCGACGAGCAATTGCAGCCGCATCTTCCAGAAGCCGAAATTCGGAAACGACACGATGGCATTGCGCCCGATGCGCAGGAGGTTTTCCAGCACCACGCGCGGTTGCCGCGTCGCCTGCAGCGTCTGCGACAGGATCACGTAGTCGAAGGCGTCGTCGGGATAGTTGGCGAGGTCGGTGTCGGCATCGCCCTGCACCACCGCGAGGCCCTTGCCGACGCAACGGTTGACGCCGTCGCGCGACAGCTCGATGCCGCGGCCATCGATGCCGCGGCTTTCGAGCAATTGCAGCAGGTCGCCGTCCCCACAGCCGACGTCGAGCACCTTGGAGCCCTTACGGATCATCTCGGCGACAAGCAGGTGATCGCCGCGATAACTATCAAGACCGCGCGACGACGGGTTCGCAAGTTTGAAATGCAGGCCCTGCTGTCGCACGTTCACTGGCCATCCTCCTGCGCCGGGATTTCGCGCACCGGGAGGCCGCGCACCGACGCCGCCGAATTCAGGAAGGCATCGGCGATGTCGAGAAATTCCGGCACGTCGAGCAGAAAGGCGTCGTGGCCGCGGTCGGTCTCGATTTCGGCAAACGACACCCGCACGCCGCCGGCGTTGAGCGCGTGCACGATGTCGCGCGATTCCGACGTCGGAAACAGCCAGTCGGAGGTGAACGACATCAGGCAGAACCGCGTCTGCGTATCGCGAAACGCTTCCGCAAGCTTGCCTGCATGGTCCGCGGCGATATCGAAGTAGTCCATCGCGCGCGTGAGATAGAGATAGGAGTTGGCGTCGAAGCGCTCGACAAATGACGAGCCCTGATAGCGAAGATAGCTCTCGACCTGGAAATCCGCGTCGAAGGAAAACGTCGGTAATTCCCTGTCCTGCATGCGGCGGCCGAACTTGCGGTGCAGTGCTGCGTCCGACAGATAAGTGATGTGCGCGGCCATGCGCGCGACGCCGAGGCCGCGATGCGGATGCGTGCCCTCTTCGAAATAGCGCCCGCCGCGCCAGTCCGGATCGGCCATCACCGCCTGGCGGCCGAGCTCGTGGAACGCGATGTTCTGCGCCGAATGCCGCGTCGAACACGCCACCGCCAGCGCGGAGAACACGCGCTCGGGATAGGCCGCGGTCCATTGCAGCGTCTGCATGCCGCCCATCGAGCCGCCGACCACGCAGAACAACTGCCCGATGCCGAGGCGGTCGATCAGCATGGTCTGGGCGCGCACCATGTCGGGGATGGTGATGACGGGGAAGTCGAGACCCCAGATCTGGCCGGTGGCCGGATTGACCGAAGCCGGCCCGGTCGAGCCCATGCAGCCGCCGAGGACGTTGGAGCAGATGATGAAGTAGCGCGACGTGTCCAGCGCCTTGCCGGGGCCGACCATGGTCTGCCACCAGCCGGGCTTGCCGGTGACCGGATGGGTGTTGAAGACGTGCTGGTCGCCGGTCAGGGCGTGGCAGACGAGGATGGCGTTGGATTTGTCGGC
>JBEVEC010000228.1:0-11183 GCA_040512975.1 Tardiphaga sp.
TCGATTCGCTGGTCGCACGCTCCGGTGCTGCGCCGGATCAGGTCGAGGACGTCATCATGGGCTGCGTGATGCAGGCCGGCGAGCAGTCGAACAACATCGCGCGGAATGCGATCATGGCCTCGTCACTCCCGGAAAGCGTGCCGGGGACCTCGATCGACCGGCAATGCGGCTCGTCGCAACAGGCGCTGCATTTCGCGGCGCAGGCGGTGATGTCGGGCACCATGGACGTCGTGATCGCAGCCGGCGTCGAGGCGATGACCCGGGTGCCAATGGGCCTCGCCTCGCAACTCCCGGCCAAGAACGGTTTTGGGCACTACAAGAGCCCGAACATGGAGAAGCGCTACCCCAACATCCAGTTCAGCCAGTTCACCGGCGCCGAGATGATGGCCGAGAAGTACGGGCTGTCGAAGGACGACCTCGACGCCTACGCCTATGACAGCCACCAGCGCGCCATCGCCGCCACCCAGGCCAGCCGTTTCGACGACGAGATCATTCCGCTGACCATCACCCGCGCCGACGGCTCGACCGACACCCACCACATCGATGAAGGCATCCGCTTCGACGCCACGCTGGACGGCATCCGCGGCGTCAAACTGATCCAGGACGGCGGCAAGCTCACCGCGGCCTCCGCCAGCCAGATCTGCGACGGCGCGTCGGGCGTCCTGGTGGTGAATGAAAAGGGCCTCAAGCAGCTCGGCGTTCAGCCGCTGGCGCGCATCCATCACATGACCATGATGGGCGGTGATCCCGTCATCATGCTGGAGGCGCCGCTGCCGGCCACCGAACGCGCGCTGAAAAAGGCCGGCATGTCGATCGACGACATCGACCTGTTCGAGGTCAACGAGGCCTTTGCCTCGGTGCCCACGGCCTGGCTGAAGACCACGGGCGCCGATCCGGCACGGCTCAACGTCAACGGCGGCGCCATCGCGCTCGGCCACCCGCTCGGCGGCTCCGGCACCAAGCTGATGACGACATTGGTGCACGCGCTCAAACAGCGCGGCAAGCGCTACGGCTTGCAGACCATGTGCGAAGGCGGCGGCATGGCCAATGTGACCATCGTCGAGCGGCTCTGATCTTCCTTCCCCTCCCCCGCTTGCGGGGGAGGGTGCCAGAGCGAAGCGAAGGCGGGAGAGGGAAAGCCGCAAAGGCAGCGCTTGTGGCTTTCCCTCTCCCGTCTCGAATGCGCTTCGCGCCTTCGATCCACCCTCCCCCGCAAGCGGGGGAGGGGACAAGAAGAGCCGCCGACATCCGAGGTCATCCATGACGCATCCCTCGATCCACGCGACATCCCATCCCGACAAGATCGCCTACCTGATGGCCGGCTCAGGCCGCGCGCTCACCTATCGCGAGCTCGACGAGCGCTCCAACCGCGGCGCGCGGCTGTTCCGATCGCTTGGCCTGCAGCCCGGCGATCACATCGCTTTCCTGATGGAGAACCGCCTCGACTTCATGGAGATCTGCTGGGCCGCGCAGCGCGCCGGATTGTACTACACCGCGATCAGCCGCTACCTCATGCCTGAGGAAATCGCCTATATCGTCGGGGATTGCGGCGCCCGCCTCGTCATCACGTCGGAGAAGTGCGCCGACGTGATCGCATCGCTGCTCGACGCCGCCAACGCGCCGATCTTCTTCTCCGTCGACGGTGCGCGCGTCGGTTTTCGCGACTGGACCACGGAGCTGTCAGCGCAGCCCGCGACGCCGATCGCGGACGAGGTCGCCGGCTACGATATGCTATATTCGTCCGGCACCACCGGCCGCCCGAAAGGCATCAAGCGCGCGTCGGAGCAAAACCCGATCACCGTGCCCAATCCGTTCCTGCGACGACTCTGCGCGGACATGTGCGGCATGACGGCGGACAGCATCTATCTGTCGCCCGCGCCGCTGTATCACGCCGCACCGCTGCGCTTCAACATGATGGCGATCGTGCTCGGCGGCACGTCGGTGATCATGGAGCAGTTCGACGCGGAGCAATTTCTACGGCTGGTCGAGCGCCACAAGGTCACGCAATCGCAACTGGTGCCGACCATGTTCGTGCGGATGTTGAAGCTGCCGGAGGACGTCCGCCGCAGCTACGACGTCTCCTCGCTGCAGGGCGCGATCCACGCCGCGGCGCCCTGCCCGGTCGACGTCAAGGCGAAGATGATCGACTGGTGGGGCCCGATCCTGATCGAGTATTACGCCGGCTCCGAAGGCAACGGCGTCACGGTTTCGACGTCGGAGCAATGGCTGTCGCATCGCGGAACGGTTGGCCGCGCCGTCACGGGCGTTCTCAAAATCCTCGACGACAACGACAGGGAACTGCCACCCGGTCAGATCGGCGCCGTGTATTTCGCCGACGCGCCTGTGTTCAGCTATCACAACGACCCCGAGAAAACGAAGCGCGCCTATAACGCGCGCGGCTGGTCGACCCTCGGCGACGTCGGCTACCTCGACGACGAAGGGTTTCTGTATCTCACCGACCGCAAGTCCTACATGATCATTTCCGGCGGCGTGAATATCTATCCGCAAGAGACCGAAGACGTGCTGATCACCCATCCGGAGGTCGCCGATGTCGCGGTGTTCGGCGTGCCGAACGAAGAGATGGGCGAAGAGGTCAAGGCCGTCGTGCAGCCGCATAGCATGAACCGCGCCGGCAAAGCGCTGGAGGCGCAGCTCATGGTCTATTGCCGTCAGCATCTGTCGCCGATCAAATGCCCGAAGAGCATCGACTTCGAACCAGAATTGCCGCGCACGCCCACGGGCAAGCTGGTGAAGCGGCATTTGCGGGACAGGTACTGGCCGAAGAACGAGACGGCGACGGTTTAGCCGCCAGCTTGCGGCGCTCGGGCGTACGCGGTAATCCGCCGCCATGCCTTCTGCCATGACCACCGGCCTCCTGATCTCCGCCGCGCGCTCCGGCGCCGGCAAGACCACGGTGACGCTGGCGATCCTGGCCGCGCTGGCGCGGCGCGGCGTTCGTGTTCGCGCGGCCAAGGCCGGCCCCGACTACATCGACCCCGCGTTCCACGCCGCCGCCAGCGGCGCGCCTTCCGTCAATCTCGATAGCTGGACCATGCCGCCGGCGCTGCTCGGGTCGCTGATGGCAGAGACGGCCGAGGCCGCCGACGTTGTGATCGTCGAAGGCGTCATGGGGTTGTTCGACGGCGTGCCGGACATCAAAGGGCGCGATGGTTCCAGCGCCAGCATCGCGGCAAGATTCCGGTTGCCGGTGCTGCTGGTGCTCGACGTCACCGCGCAGTCGCAATCCGCCGCCGCCATGGTGCGCGGCTTCGCCAGTCATGATCCCGAGGTGCGCGTGGCCGGCGTGGTGCTGAACCGCGTCGGCAGCGACCGGCATCGCCGGCTGATCACCGATGCCATCCACCAGCTCGGCATCCCCGTGGTCGGCGCCATTCCGCGTGACACAGCACTGGCCTTGCCGGAGCGCCATCTCGGCCTGGTGCAGGCCGGCGAACACGGCGATCTCGTCACACGTCTCGACCAGCTTGCCGAGATGGCCGCGCGGCACCTCGATCTCGACGCGATTCTCGCCCTGGCAGCGCCGATCGAGAGGCCGCCCGCTCTCTTCCGGTCACCGGCACTGCCGCCGCCGGGGCAACGCATCGCGCTGGCCTCCGATGCCGCCTTCAGCTTCATCTACCCGCATCTCATCGATGACTGGCGCCGCGCCGGTGCGGAGATCGTGACCTTCTCGCCGCTGGCCAACGAAACGCCGCCATCGCATTGCGACGCCTGCTGGCTGCCGGGCGGCTATCCCGAACTGCATGCCGCGGCGCTGGCGGCAGCAGCGACTTTTCGCGACGGGCTGGCCAGCTTCGCGCAATCGCGCCCCGTGCATGGCGAGTGCGGCGGCTACATGGTGCTGGGTCAGAGCCTCGAAGACGCCGACGGCAGGCTGCATGCCATGACGGGCCTGCTCGGCCACAGCACGAGCTTCGCCAAACGAAAGCTGCATCTCGGCTATCGCGAGGCGCGGTTGCTGGCCGACAGTCCGATCGGTGCGCGGGGATCGCTCATTCGCGGCCACGAATTTCACTATGCATCGCTGGTCAATACGGGCGACGACGAGCCGCTGGTCGATCTGCACGACGCGCAGGGGCAGTTGCTACCGGAACGCGGCGGACAGCGCGGGCATGTGACGGGAACGTTCTTCCACGCGATTGCGCGGGCGATGGACTGAGCGGAAGCTGTTTCACGCGACCTCTCCCGAGTCGTCCCCGAAGGCGGGGACCCATAACCCCTGAGGACCGTTTTGATTACGTGCGTTGACCACTACGCCTCACTGGCAAGTCCTCGCCGTATGGGTCCCCGCCTTCGCGGGGACGACGGTTGAGCGCATCCCTCACCGCCCCCACCTGTCCTGCCAGATCTTCTCCCCGATCATGCAATTCACCCGCGGCTCCTTCGTCGTCTCCACCACCGGGATCGGCCCCAGCCGCGGCGGCGTCAGGCCGGCAACTTCCATCACCAGCTTGGTGCGGATCGCCTCCTTGAACTTGTCGCGCTCCTTGATGGTGACCACGAACGAGCCCGGCCCGCCGATCACGCAATCCTCGTAGTACAGATCGAGATTTTCGATATCCATGGTCGAGTAGGACGGCTCCTTGGCCATGATCGGCAGGCCGTTGATGACGATGCCCTTCTCCACCGCCGCATCGCGCGCGATGGTCACCGGCGAGCCGTTGTTGTTCGGTCCGTCGCCGGAGATGTCGATCACCCGGCGTAGCCCGTGCAGCGCGTTCTCGTCGAACAGCGGCATGGCGAAATTGATCGCGCCGGAAATCGAGGTGCGCGACGCCCGGCGGATCGGCGTCTTCATGATCTCGGCGGCGACGGCGTCCGCAGACTCCGGCCCGTCGATGACACGCCAGGGGATGATCACCTTCTGGTCCGACGACGCCGCCCATTCGAAATAGGTCACGGCGATCTTGCCGGTCGGCCCGGTCTTCAGCGCGGCGAGAAAATCCTTGGAGACGATGGCCTGGGCATAGCCCTCGCGCTGGATCGCCAGCTCTTCCATGTCCATGGAATAGGACACGTCGACCGCAAGGATCAGTTCGACGTCGACCACCGGGTCCTGCTTGGCCTGAGCCAGCCGGCTCGGCGACAGTTGCGGCCCGGCCGCGGCCCGGCTCGCGACATCGCCACCGGCCATCGCTCCGGCGACAAGGACCGCTCCAATCGAGACACACCAGCGCATCGCGGCCCTCCCGTTGAGGTCCCGATGGTGACATGCAAATGACGGAGCGCAAGCAGGAACCCGTGCGCGCCTTCACAATCAGGTCAGGCATGCCGTGCAGACGGCTGATCGACAGCGTGCGGCGCTGCTCTTATGATAGGGCTCGCCTGTCCTGCCCGCTTGAGTTGCCATGCCCGATACCGACGTCACACCCCGCGCCAAGGCCAAGCCGAAGGTCGAGCGGCCCAAATTGTACAAGGTGATCCTCGTCAATGACGACTTCACGCCGCGCGAATTCGTGGTCCGCGTGCTGAAGACGGAATTCCGCATGAGCGAGGACCAGGCCGCCAAGGTGATGATGACGGCGCATCAGCGCGGCGTCTGCGTCGTGGCGGTGTTCACCCGCGACGTCGCCGAGACCAAGGCCACCCGTGCGACGGATGCCGGTCGGGCGAAGGGCTATCCGCTATTGTTCACGACAGAGCCGGAAGAGTAGCCGGGGTGTGATGAGATGACCTGTCCACGGGTCGTCCCCGCGAAGGCGGGGATCCATAACCCCTGAGGGTGATATTAAGCAACGAAGCGGCTACCCCGGGTGCCCACATAGCGAGTCCGCGCCGTAGGGGTCCCCGCCTTCGCGGGGACGACGGGGGTGGTGTTACTCGGCGCGGTCTTCCTCCAAGAGCCCATACACCCGCTCGGCCTTCGCAAACCCCGCGATCGGAAACTCGCCGAGATCGCTCCAGTCGCACACGCAGGTCTCCGCAAAAGTCGCCGACGCCACCACGGTACGCTGCAGGCGGCCGGCGATCTTTTCCAGCCGCGCAGCGAGGTTCACCGCGGGGCCGATGCAGGTGAAGTCGAGCCGGTTGCCGCCGCCGATATTGCCGTACAGCACCTGGCCCACATGCAGCGCGACGCCGAAGCGGAAACGCTCCTCATGGCCCGCTGTATCCGACCAGCGCAGCGCATCGACGGCGGCGCGGGCCTCGCGCGCGGCGGCCAGCACACGGCCGCAGACCTCGGCGCGATCGGCGCCGTCGTCGGCCACCGGGAACACCGCCAGCAGCCCGTCGCCCATGAATTTCAGCACCTCGCCGCCATGGGCGAGGATTGCCGGCACCTGGCAGTCGAAATAACGGTTGAGGATGTCGACCACGCTTTCCGGCGGCAACCGGTCCGACAGCGCGGTGAAGCCGCGCAAATCCGATAGCCAGATCGCGGCATGCATGGTCTCGGTGTGGCCGCGGCGGATTTGGCCGCCGAGAATGCGTTCGCCGGCGCGGCTGCCGACATAGGTGTTGAGCAAAGTGGTCGTGAGGCGGCGCTGACCGATCGCCTCCACCAGCCGTGTCAGCGGCGGGATGATGGCGTGGATGCCGGCGATCTCCTCATCGGAAAATCCGGCCGGCTTGCGCGTGAGCCAGCTCGTCGCGTGCACCGAGCCGTCGATGAAGCGCAGCGGCGCGGCAAGATAATCGGTCGCGCCCTCGGCGCGCATCTCGTTCAGGAAGGGATATGGCGTCGGGCCGTCGAGGCGGCAACGGACCTCACGGCCTTCACGGAACACCACGGCCAGCGCGCTGGTGTTGAACATATCGGAGTCGACGATGTCGAAATCGACCGTGCTGGTGACGACGTCGCCGCCCGCATGCCAGACGAAGTTGCGGCCGTAAATGTCGGGATGCAGCGTCTGGATGAAGACGCCCGCGCGCCACAGCGGTATCCCCGCCTGTAGCATCTCGTCGCACAGCCGCTTGATCAGATCCGCCGGCGGCGCTGAGGCGCCGGTGGCCTCGATGAGCTGCTCGGTGATCTTGCGGATTTCATCGGCCAGCATGTCGCGCGTTCCGGATGGGCTGGCGGTATCCTAACCCACCTGGCCGCGATGCCGAATGAAATGATCGGCCAGCACGCAGGCCACCATGGCTTCCGCCACCGGCACCGCGCGGATGCCGACACAGGGGTCGTGGCGGCCTTTTGTCAGGATGTCGGCGTCGGCGCCATTGCGGTCGATGGTCTGGCGCGGCGACAGGATCGACGAGGTCGGCTTCACCGCGAACCGCGCCACCACCGGCTGCCCGGGGGAGATGCCGCCAAGGATGCCGCCGGCATGGTTGGACAGGAAGGACGGGCCGTGATTGGTCATGCGCATCTCGTCGGCATTGTCCTCGCCAGACAAGGCTGCGGCGCCAAAGCCGTCGCCGATCTCGACGCCCTTGACCGCGTTGATGCTCATCAGCGCCGCGGCGATGTCGCCGTCGAGCTTGGCATAGATCGGCGCGCCGAGGCCGGCGGGCACGCCGTCAGCCACGACCTCGATCACCGCGCCGATCGACGAGCCGGATTTGCGGATGCCGTCGAGATAGGTCTCGAAGAACGCGGCCTTGTCCTTGTCCGGGCAGAAGAACGGATTGTTCGCGACCTCGTCCCAGTCCCAGTTGCCGCGGTCGATGGCGTGCGGTCCCATCTGCACCAGCGCCGCGCTCACATTCATTCCGGCGATGACCTTGCGCGCGATGGCGCCGGCGGCGACGCGGGTCGCGGTTTCGCGCGCCGACGAGCGGCCACCGCCGCGATAGTCGCGCAGACCGTATTTGGCTTCATAGGTGAAGTCGGCGTGGCCGGGCCGAAACTTGTCCTTGATGTCGGAATAATCCTTCGAGCGCTGGTCAGTGTTCTCGATCAGCAGCGCGATCGGCGTGCCCGTGGTGACCTGCACGCCGGTCTCCGGATGCGCCATCACGCCGGACAGGATCTTGACCGCATCCGCCTCCTGCCGCTGCGTCGTGAAGCGCGACTGGCCAGGGCGGCGGCGGTCGAGATCGGCCTGGATCTCGGCCACCGTCAGCGGGATCAGCGGCGGACAGCCATCGACCACGCAACCGATCGCCACACCATGGCTCTCGCCGAAGGTGGTGACCCGGAACATATGGCCGAAGGTGTTGAAGGACATGACGATTCCAAGTGAGAGCTGGTAGCCCGGATGGAGCGCAGCGTAATCCGTGGGCGGCGATTCAACAATCGTGGCATTCCCGGATTGCGCTGCGCTCCATCCGGGCTACGGCGTCAGCCCACCTTCTCCATGCCACCGTCAGCAAACACATAGACCGCGCCCTGCTCGATCGGCAGATCGCTGACGCCGGCGGGCGTGTCGACGCCCATCGCCACCATCAACGCCCGGGCGGTCCCGCCGTGAGCCACCGCGACCACGTCGCCGGTCAGGCTGTCCGCCCAGTCGCGCATGCGCAACTGCACCGAGGCATAGCTTTCGCCACCGGGCGGCGGAAGACCCCATTTGTCGATTTCGCGGGCCGCGAACACGTCGGGATGCGCGGTCTGCTGCTGAGCCAGCGTAAAGCCCTCCCAGTGGCCGAAGCCGATTTCGCGCAGGCGGTCGTCGAGGGCGTAGGCGGTGGGCGGCAGGCCGAGCCCGGTGCGGACGAATTCCATGGTCGAGCGCGCGCGGCCGAGCGGGCTCGAGACGTAAGCCAGATCGGACGCGTTGCGACCGTCACGCGCCAGCAGGCCCTTCAGCACGGTGCCGGCATGCGCCGCCTGCGCGCGGCCGATGCCGTTCAGCGGGATGTCCTGCGAGCCCTGGTAACGGCCCGCGGCATTCCAGTCCGTCTGGCCGTGACGGATGTAGTAGATCACCGGGTTTGGCATGCCGCGCGCAATCAGTCCTTGCCGCTCATATGGATGTCCGGCGCGTCGGGCACCTTGGTGCCGAGCACGTGGTAGCCGGCGTCGACGTGATGCACTTCGCCGGTGACGCCGGAGGACAGGTCGGAGAGGAAATACATCGCGCTCTGGCCGACTTCGTCGATCGAGACGTTTTTGCGCAGCGGCGCGTTGACCTCGTTGTATTTCAACAGATAGCGCGAGTCCGCGATGCCCGCGAAAGCCAGCGTCTTGATCGGGCCGGCCGAGATCGCGTTGACCCGAATGCCCTGCATGCCGAGGTCGGCGGCGAGATAGCGCACGCTGGCCTCCAGCGCGGCCTTGGCAACGCCCATGACGTTGTAGTTCGGCATCCACTTCTCGGCGCCGTAATAGGACAGCGTCAGGATCGAGCCGCCCTCGGTCATCAGCTTCTCGGCGCGCTGCGCGATGGCGGTCAGCGAGTAGCAGGAGATCAGCATGCTCTTGCTGAAGTTGTCCGCGGTGGTGTCGACATAGCGGCCTTCGAGCTCGTTCTTGTCGGAGAAGGCGATGGCGTGGACCACGAAATCGATCTTGCCCCACTTTTCCTTGACGCGATCAAACACCGCATCGATGGTGGCGGCATCGGTGACGTCGCAATGGCCGAGCAGTTCGGCGCCCAGTTCGGCAGCCAGCGGTTCGACGCGCTTCTTCAGGGCATCGCCCTGATAGGTCAGCGCGATTTCGGCGCCCTGGGCCTGGCAGGCCTTGGCGATGCCCCAGGCGATGGAACGGTTGTTGGCGACGCCCAGAATGATGCCGCGCTTGCCCTTCATCAGGCCTGAAACTTCGCTCATGGGACTTTTGCTCCGCTATCCGATCGGGCCTGTGGGTACACCAGCCGCCGCGCAGGGTATAGCCCAAATTGGCCCCGTGCGGAGCTGTTTACCATGGCCGTCAAACGCCGGAATAGACGGCGCGACAAGGTGTTATCCCCTGTGACCGCGACCGATCGCGGAGGTCGAGCGATGACACGGATCCGATGAGCGCATTTCGCGACAGCGTGGAGAGCATGATCCCGGCGCTGCGGCGCTACGCGCGGGCGCTGGCGCGCGACGCCGATATTGCCGACGACCTCGTGCAGGACACGCTGGTGCGCGCACTGCGTTCGGAGCGCCTGTTTCTCGGCGGCGACCTGCGCAGCTGGCTCTACACCATTTTGACCAATCTCAACCGCAACCGCCGCCGCTCGCTGGCGCGCAGGCCGGTGCACACCGAACTCTACGACACCAATGCGGATGCCAGCGGCACCGAGGCGGAAGGGCGCGACATCGCGCGAGCCCTGGCGGCGCTGGTGGAAGAGCAGCGCTCGGTGCTGCTATTGGTGATGCTGGAGGGTTTGAGCTACCGCGAAGTGGCCGAGATCCAAGGCGTGCCGATCGGCACCGTGATGTCACGCCTCGCCCGCGCCCGCGCCCATGTCAAAGCCTATCTCGACGGCGAGCGCCCGGCGCTGCGCGCGGTCAAGTGATCTGAGGAAAAAACGAGTATGACCCTCCCCGAGATGCCCGTGACCGAAGACGAATTGCACGCCTTCATCGACGATGAGCTGCCCGCCGAGCGTCGCGCCGATGTCGAGGCCTGGCTGGCGACGCATCCCGACGACGCCGAACGCGTGGCGTCTTGGCGCGCCATGGGCGAGATGCTGCACGCCCGTTATGACGCGGTCGCCGACGAGAGCGTGCCGCAGCGGCTGGATGTTGCACGGCTGACGCGGCAGCCGCGGTCATGGATCTATGGCGCGGTCGCCGCGGCGCTGCTGGCCTTCGTGGCCGGCGGCGGCATCGGCTGGTTCGCGCATGGCGCGACAGCGGCGCCGTCGGCATTCCAGAGTTTTGCGGTGGACGCCCTCGACGCGCATCGGCTGTACGTGGTCGAGATCCGCCACCCCGTGGAGGTCGGCGGCGCCGAGCGCGCCCATCTGCAGCAGTGGCTGTCGAAGCGCGTCGGCTACGACATCAAGCCGCCCGAGCTCGATGCCGCCGGGCTTAAACTGGTCGGCGGCCGGTTGCTGCCGGGGCCCGAGGCCCCTGCAGCCTTCTTCATGTATGAGAGCCCGACCGGTGAGCGCTACACGCTCTACACCTCGCGCGCCGCCAAGTCCGACACCACGCAAATGCGCTATGCGGCGCAGGACAAGGACGGCGCCCTGTTCTGGGCCGACAAGGGCGTCGGTTACGTGGTCAGCGGCCCGACGGACAAGGACCGCCTCAACCAGGTGGCGCGGCAGGTCTATGACCAGACGGAAAAGATGGGGGGCTGACGCTGCCGCGCCCCAACGGAAATGTCATCGCCCGCG
>JBEVEC010000207.1:0-8152 GCA_040512975.1 Tardiphaga sp.
GCACGCCGACCAGCAGCGTTACCGCAAGGGTGCCGAAGGCGATCAGGAACGACAGGCCGATCTCGCCGGCATAGAGGTCCCACACCTGCGCCACCCATTGCAGCGTGACGCCGGAGGAGATGCCGCGGAAGTAATTGACGGTGACGCCGGCGGAGATCGACAGCACCACCGGCACCACGAGGAACGCGGCGACGAGAAGCGTGAAGCCGAGCTGGCCGGCGAAGATCAGGCGGTCGCGCATGGCCCTACCCCGCCGCCGCCACGGTGCCGCCGCTCAGCGAGCGCGCCAGTGCAAGGATCGCCCAGGCGATGACGCCGAGTCCGATCGACAGCGCCGCGGAGATCGAGAAATTCGCCGCCAATGTGAACTCGGTATAGATCAGCATCGGCAGCACATCGATATTGGTGGCAAGCGTAAAGGCCGTACCGAACGCGCCCATGGCGGTGGCAAAGGCGATCGCGCCGGATGCGACAAAGGCCGGACCGAGCGCCGGCAGCACCACATCGCGCTGCACTGCCCACGGGCTGGCGCCGAGCGAGCGCGCGGCCTCCTCAAGGCCACGGTCAAGCTTTTGCACGGCGGCCATGATGGTGAGGATGACGCGCGGGATGGAAAAATACAGATAGCCGAGAAACAGCCCGAAGATCGAATAGGCGAACACCACCTTCTGGCCTGATACCGCCTGGGTGATGGCGCCGATCAAGCCCTGGCGCCCGGCCAGCAGGATGATCAGGAAACCGACCACGACGCCGGGAAAGGCCAGCGGGAATGTCAGCATCGCGATCAGCACGGCGCGGCCGGGAAAGCGGTGGCGCTGCAGAAACAGGCCTGCGATGGTGGCGATCACCAGCGTGGCGACCGTGGTCGCCGCTGCCAGCACCACGGTGTTGATCAGCGTGGCGCGGTAGCGCGGCTCGGTGAGGATAGCGAGATAGGCGCTGACGCCGCGCGGGCCATCGGCGCCGACGGCGAGCAGTTGCGCCATCGGCAGCAGGAAGAAGGCGACCGTCACCACCACGAGCGGCAGCAGGCAGATCCAGATGAATGTTCGGTTCGACATGCGTAAAAGCGGTGCCCCTGCTGATGCCGGGGCACCAGATTTCATTACTGCACTTCGGCAAGATAGCGGTCGCTAAAGCCCTTCTGTGCCGTTTCCATCTTGCCCCAGTCCACGCTCCTGGCGCGGGCATAGTCGCTGTCCGGCAGGAATTTGGCCTTCACGGCGTCCGGCAGCTCGATCTTGCGGGCCGGACGCAAGTAAGCGTTGGTCCAGATCGCCTGGCCCTTGTCGGACAACAGATAGTCCATGACCTTCTTGGCCTTGTCCTTGTCAGGCGCGTTCTTGACGAGGCCGACCACATAGGGAAACACCACCGAGCCTTCGCAGGGAATGACGAATTCGAAATTACCTTTCTCGGAATACTTCGCGCGATAGGCATTGAAGTCGTAGTCGAACAGGATCGGCATCTCGCCGGAGACGACGCGGGCGTAGGATGTCTGCTTCGGCACGATGGCGTCGTTCTTCTTCAGCTCCTTGAAGAACTTGATAGCCGGATCGAAATTCTGCTCCGAACCGCCGAGCGCGAGGTTGACGGCGACCGCGCCGACATAGCCCACGGCGGCCGAGGTCGGATCGAGATAGCCCACCATGCCCTTGTAGTCGGACTTGGTCAGATCGGCCCAGCACTTCGGCACGGCCTTGCCGCCGAGCGCATCCTTGTTGACGAAGAAGCCGAGGGTGCCGGAATGGATCGTGGTCCAGTAGCCGTCCGGGTCCTTGAGGCCGGCATCGACCTGGTCCCAATGGACGGGCTTGTAGGGCTCCAGCGCGTCCTGCGCCTTGGCCTTCATGCCGAAGGTGACGCCGAAATAGCCGATGTCGCCGACCGGATTGGCCTTCTCGGCCAGGATCTGCGCCAGCGCCTGGCCCGAAGTCTTGTTGTCGTGCGGCATGTCGATGCCCAGGTCGGCCTTGATCGACTTGTTCATGGTCGCCCAGTCGGCCCATTCCGGCGGGCAGTTGTAGCAGATGACGTCGGCGGCACGGGCGGACTGCCACGACGACACCAGCATCAGGGCGAACAGGGCAAACAAAACGCGACACGATTTCACGGCGGTCATCTCCAACTTGCCGCCGGTGTGTCCGGCGGCCGGGCTGCTGAGGGCAATGGCGTGCGCAGGCACTACAGACGGCTCATGAAGGTTTTGCGACAAAGCCATCGCAAGCGTATTCTTCTGCACGGAAAAACGCCGGACTCGACAAGCCGAGTACCTTGGTGGTGAGATCCCGATCTGCCATCGGAGCACGCCCGTGAGAGAGGCCACCGAGCGCGACCGCGGGCTGCTCAGCCTGGTCGAACGGATCATGAAGCGGCCCGTCGAGCCTGCACCCAAGGCGGCCGATGGCGATGGCGTCGACCTGGCCAAGCCGGTCATCGCCAACGACCTTCCTTTGGCGTCCCTCGAACCGCAACTATCGATCGAAAGCACACGCAGCGTATCGCGGACGGAAATGGCGGAGATGATCCTGCGGGCATTGGCCGCGCGGACGGACTGCCCGAAAAGCGGCTTCGAGGTCACGGTCTATGGCATCAGGCCGTGGAACGCGATGCTGCGGATCACGCCCGCTGCAGGCCCGATCAAGGATGCCGCCGTCTGGCGCGAGCGGGTGCGTGAGATGTTGCCGCGCCTGCGCGAGCAGTACGACCTATCGGACTGAGCGTCAGCCTTCCATCCGCAACAGGATGACTTCCAGCGGCAGGCCCGGCTGCTGCTTAACGATGCCGCGGCAGGCCGCAGTGGTGTTCTTGGAGGTGCCGGTGAGTTCGATGTCGATTTCGTCGATCCCGAACAGCGCGGGACGGCCTTCGGTATGGCGGCGGGTGGCGACCTTGGCCGTAAATGCGTCGCCGTACTGCACATAGGAGCCGCTATAGGCAATCACGCCGTCGCTGCCTTCGAGGATTCCGTCGGCCAGCATGATCACGCCCATGCCTTCCTGCTCCGGTCGCGCTGGAATGCGAAACCATGCGGAATAGCGGCCGTTGGCAAGCATCGAATATCCTCGACAAGCAGTTGCAATTCGACTTGCTACCACCTGTGCTTCTGCATTGCGTTAAGACAATCGACCGCATTTGAGCGATCGATCGCCTCATCGCAAATCAATCAGCGGGGTCTCGGCGCGTCTACTTGCCGCCGCCGATATTGCCGCCCTGGATATGGCCCAGCGAGTTGCTGCCCTGCCCGGAATTGCCGTTGTTGCCGCTCATCGCCGCATTGCCGGTGAACGGGCCCGACGCCCGGCTCATGCCATAGGCGTGCGAGTTCTTGTGGCTTCGATGCATTTTCTTGGCCGACGCCGCGCCGACCGTCATCCCGGTGGCCAACAGGGCCGTGATCGCAATAGTAGCAAACTTCTTCATGATGTGACCTCTTGCCGCCCCGACCAGTAACGGCATGCATGATCACACGTTCCACGGGGCGCGAGCGACGCACTAGGTGGCGATGGCCTCGCGTTCGATCTTGCGCAGCCGCACGAAGGCCGCCCATGCCGCCGGGTAGTCCAGGCTCTTGGCGTCGACCGCCATCAGCGTCCGCATTGCCTCATGGATCTCCCCCGTCGCCGGCCGCTTCACGCCGGTGCCGGCCATGGACTGTGCCCAGCGCTGCTCGAGGGCGTTGGCGGCCGCGACGGCGTCGGCGCCGGTCCGCCTTACACCCGGCCGCGCCAAAGCGTGACCGGCGGGAAATAACGGCCAGGCCTCCGGCGGGCGATCTGCGCGCCACTCGCTTTCGTTGTCGAGCGTGGCCTTGAACATCACCTGCGACTGCTGGCCCGCCGATCCGCCGACCGATCCGCGGATGGCAGAGCCTGCTGCGCCGGTGCCCGCACCGGCCACCCGGCCGCCTGCGGATGAACCCGCAGACGCCGACGACGACAGTTGCGACGACATGTTGGTCAGCGCCGTGGTGTCCGATGCCGGCACGCCCTTCTGAACGACCTTCGCCACGGCGAGTGCGCCCGGCGATACCCCGAGCTTCTGTTGGCGGGCGAGCGCCTCCTCCTCGGATTCCGGACAGGCGCGATAGGGATCGTGGCGTTGCGCAATCTGCCCGTCGTCGTCGATCCGCGCAAAATCGATCGCCACCGTGTAGACAAAGGCCCGCGCGCCGGTCACCGCCCCCTGCCTGTCTTTGGCTTTCACACCACCGCAAACATATTTGGCCTGCTCAACGTCGACCGTGCGCAGCCCGGTGAATTCGGCCGTGTTCGGATACAGCAGCAACCGGGTCACCGCGGCGCGCGCCTTGCCGTGATTGGTGCTCAGGAAGTCGCTGGCATCGGTCTTGATAAAGCCCGGCCGATACGGAAACGCCGTCGCTACGGCGAAAAAGACGCCGCCGATGCCCACGGCAATCAGCGCAGCCGCATGGTTCATCTTCCGCTCCCCCGCCCGATCACATCGATCCATCGGATGGTCACCGGTGAACGTGATCCGGCGGCCCATGCTAGCGATACAGCGAGCTTCTCAAGAGTTGGTTATAGAAGACGCTGCAATCTTTAGATGCTGCATTGCAATGAAACGGTGCCTCAGCACCTTTTCGGTGTGGTTGCCTGAACGAAATGGATGGCCACTGATGCATCCGGTGGTATTACCGACCCGCTGCCCCTCTGCTTCACCTGTTTTTTGCGTATTTCGACATGTTTCTGGGCTTCCCATCGATCTTTGTTGCCATCGGCCTGTCCAGCGCCGCCCTTGCGCTGACGCTGCTCGCCAACTGGGTCGTGGCACGCGCAGAAACCTATCTGCTGACCTGGTCCGTCGGCCTCGCCATCATCGTGGTGGCCGTGCTGCTCTATGCGGGCTTCGACACCTACGATCCGGCGCTGCAACTGGCGGCCTTCGTGCTGATGAATATCGGCTTCGCGCTGATCTATGCCGGTTCTGCGGAATTCTGTTCCGGCAGACCGCACTGGAGAATGGCCGCTGCGGCCTGCATTGCGATTGTCCTGCCGATGACCGGCGCGTTCGGCCTTGGCTATAGCGGCATCGGGACGATGGTCGACAATGCCGGGGCGGCGCTGTTGATCACAATGACCGCCCGCCAATATTGGCGCGAACGCCACGAAGCCCCGCTGCTGATGGTGGCCAATGCCGCGCTGTATCTGGTCACAGCGGCGTCGTTCGCCGCGTGCGCCCTGGTGCTGTTGCACAACGGCCAGATTGTACTGACGTCCCGCCCCGCCAACTGGGCCGAAGACTTCAACTCGTTGATGGTGATTGTCGGCCTCACGGGGATCGGCGCGCTGTCGCTGACCATCAATCAGATCCGGACGGTGAACCGGCACAAATCCGACGCCATGACCGATCCGCTCACGGGCCTGATGAACAGGCGCGCGCTGTTTGGCGAGCGCCCGGACCCAACGCCGTCGGGCACGGCCATCGTCGTAATGGATCTCGATCACTTCAAAGCCATCAACGACCGTTTCGGCCATCCCGCCGGCGACCGCGTGCTGCGCGGCTTTGCCGAGGTCATCTTCTCGAACATCCGCGCGCAGGACATCGCGGCGCGGCTCGGCGGCGAGGAATTCTGCATTGTGCTGTCGGCCTCCAGCCCGAAAGCCGTGACCGCGGTCGCCGAGCGCATCCGCGCGACGCTGGAAGCCAAGGTGTTTCCGACCGCCGTCGGCCCGATCCGCGCCACCGTCAGCGTCGGCATCGCCATCTGCACGGCGGCGCCGGAGAGCCTGCAGACGTTGCTCGCCCGCGCCGACAAGGCGCTCTACGAGGCCAAGGCCGCCGGCCGCAACCGCGTGCACAGCGCCGACATCGCGATTGCCGCCTGACCATATCTGGACGCGGTGCCTACTCGAGCCACCCGCGCTTCTTGAAGAAGACCAGCGGCAGCAGGCCGCTGGCGATGATCAGGAGCCAGGCGAGCGGATAGCCCCAGGTCCAGTCCAGCTCCGGCATATGCTTGAAATTCATGCCCCATATGCCGGCCAATATGGTTGGCGGCACGCCGACCACCGACACGATGGTCAGGATTTTGAACAGGTCGTTCTGCTCGATGCTGATGAAGCCCAGCACGGCGTCGAGCAGCAACTGGATCTTGTCGGACAGCCGGGTCTCGTAGTCGCTCAACGACACGACGTCCTTGGTCACCGCATCGAGCCGGACGCGCGAGTTCTTGGTGATCCAGTCGCGCGCGACATCGCCGGAAAACGAGGCCAGGCGGCCGACGCCGAGCAGCACGTCGCGCGCCTTGGCCAGACGGTCGGCCAGAACGCCGACCTGCCCCAGCGCCTCGCGCAGACGCCGCGTGGACCGGACAGGCCCCTTCTCGCGGGTCAGCCCGCCCTTGAACACGAAACGCGACAGCTTGTCGGCCTCGATGCCCAGATGCTCGAGCACGTCGGCGCCGCGATCGACCATCGCTTCCATCAGCGCGGTGAACACGCACATGCCGTTCTGCAGGCTGTCATCGGCGCCGACGCGCTTGGCGACGCTGTCGAATGTCGGCAGCTCCGAAAAGCGCACCGTCACCAGCACGTGCGGTCCGATGACGAAGCCGACCGGGGTCAGCTCGGCCTCGTTGTGGTCGTTGACCGTCACCGCAGGCGAGCTGAGATATAAAAGGTTGTTCTCGAGAATGAGCCGGCTCGACGCCTCGATCTCGCTCAGGGCGTCCTCGCTCGGCACGCGGATGTTGACGACGTCCTGGACGTGCTGGATCTCTTCGGGCGTGGGTTTGAGCAGATCGATCCAGATGATGTCGTCGCCGAGCTTGGCGCCGGACTGCCAATGGTCGTGCTGGCCGCGATAGGTCTTCAACAAGCGGCGTCTCCCTTACGCCGGCGGCGTATCGTGCTGTGTAAAACTGTCGCAGGCCTTACGCCTGACCGGCCTGTCCGGTTCCACTGACCGGCGTCAGGAACGGAGTTGCGATGGCTAACGTTGGGCTGCACGCAAGGGAGTTCACCATGAAGCGATATGTCCTGACCGCTGCTTTGCTCGGCATCGCCACCAGCGCAGCTGCGCAGACCACGCCCAGCAAATATGCCGGCACCGGGATGTCCGTCACCGGCGCCGCGTCGGAGCGTGCGGCCGGCCAGAGCGTGCCTGCCAATGCCAGCCGCAACACCGGCGCGCCGTCGACAAAGGCCGCGCCGACCAGCGACAACAAGTCGTCCGGCGCGAGCGGTTTCTCCGGCGAAGAGGTCAACGGCGTCAACAGCTCGACCACCAATGCGCAGTAAGCGGCTTCAGTGGTTTGCCGGCTTAGGCTGGCGCGCGACATAGCTGCGGGCGCGTGAGGCACTGCTACACATCAGTGCAGGCGTCCATTGATTACAGACCTGCTCAATGACGCGCGGCCTGCGCAAAAGCGCAGGCCGCAAAGCGTCGATCAGGCGGCGCGCTTTTTCTTCGGTGCGGCCGGTTTGCGCGTGCGCTTCGGCTTGGCTGCGGCCAGCGACGGTTCGGACACGCGGGCAATCTGCGACAGCGAGGCCGCGAGGATTTCGCGCTGCGCGCTCAGCCAGAAAGCGTCCGCATTGCCGTCCGGACGGCCGGCTTCGTCCCACTTGGCATAGGCGCGTTCTCGGATGGCGAGTTCCATGTTCTGCATCTGATGCTCCTTGGTTGCACAGCAATATCAATGGCTGAACGCGGTTAACAAATTTCAAAAGGAGGCTGCATGAACACCGCCGCTTAACCTTTCCGAGCAATCTTCCAATGAGTTTTGCGGCAGTACGGAGTTCACATGCGTCCCCACCATCTCATCTTGATTGCAGGTTCCTTCGCCGCAGCAGCAGCCGCGACAGTCACCGTCGTGCATTACACCGGCAAGAAAGCGCCCAGCGATGCCAGCGCCGCGGCGGACGTCGCGACCGGGAGCATCGGCGCGCGTTGGCCAAAGCCCGACGCGTCCGACTCGGTCGCGCCGGCGCCGAAGCCGGTCAACAGCCGTCCTGCCGACGCAGCTCTCCCCGCCCCCGAGCGCCGGCCGGCGCCGACGAAGGCTGCCTGTGCCAACCCGAACGCGCTCGGCGTTGCACGCACGGTGCAGATAGATACCACCGGCGGTCCGGGGCTCGGCATGTCGCAATATCGCGACTACGACTTCCTGCAGCCGGGCGAAGTGGTG
>JBEVEC010000223.1:0-42700 GCA_040512975.1 Tardiphaga sp.
GAAGCCGAGTTCGAGAAAGTTCGGCTGTCGGCGCAAACGTTCCTTGACGCAAAAACTATGCAAATCGAGGCATTTTACAGGGACCTTCAGCGAGGAACTGAAGACCGAATGCGATCTATTGAAGATCGAGTAACGCGAGATGTTCGAACGCGAATTTTCTCGATTGCGCTCAGCATTGTTGTTGCTGCGGCGGGAGCAATGCTTCTTGGAAGCTTAGCAGCAACCCGAGACGTAAACAGCTCAGTGATTGCTTTGCAAAACACCATTATTGCAACGCAAGGCACAATTAAAGACGCGGATAAGGCTTTGGGCGAACAGGCACGCAAAATGAATGATGCAAGTAACACGTTGATTTTGAAGAACAGTGAATTGGAAATCGCAAGCAAGAATCTCGCAGAGGCTACGACGAAATTTAATAAGCTTAGTGAGCAGCTTGATCGTGCGCGCGAGGATTATCAAAAATTTTCAGCAAGTCAAAAGTAGATCCATCTAATTTTGACTCTTATACTTACGCACATATTCTTATCTATCGTCAATTGAGACCGCGGGCTGGAATAGATCAATCCAGCCCCAGCTTTAATTTGAAGCAACATAAGAAAGACCAGAGCAGCTAAATTGCATTACGCCATAGGCTTTTCCGCGGCATCGCCATTCGCAAGCAGATGGATCAACGCCCGCTTGATCGCGGCCTGCCGCGTCGGGGCGTTGATCTGGGCGCCCAGCAGGTCCGTCACGTAGAACACATCGCGGGCGCGCTCGCCGAAGGTCGCGACATGGGCTGAGGCGATGTTGAGGTTGAGCTTCGAGATCGCGGTGGTGAGCTGGTACAGCAGGCCCGGCCGGTCGAGACCGGATACCTCGATCACCGTGTAGCGGTCCGACCACTGGTTGTTGACGATCACCTCGGGCTCGACGGTGAAGGCGCGCAGCTTGCCCTTGTTGGTGGCGGCGCGCTTGGCCACGGTCTCCGGCAACCGCACCTTGCCCTCCAGTACGTCCTCGATCATGTCGCCGATGCGCGTGGCACGGCGGCCCTCGTCGTCGTCGCGGTCGTATTCGCGGGAGATCGAGATGGTGTCGAGCGCGCGGCCGTCCGTCGTGGTGTAGATCTGGGCGTCGACGATGTTGGCGCCCGCCGCTGCGCAGGCGCCGGCGATGATCGACAGCAACCAGGGATGGTCGACGGCGAGGATCGTCAGTTCGGTCACGGCGCGGGCCTCGTCGAAGCCGACATTGATCGCCAGCTTGTGGCCGGCTTCCTCGGACGCGCGCAGGAAACGCGCATGGCGGATCTTGCGCTCGAGCTCGACCTTGAGCCAGTACGCCGGATAGTGCCGCAGGATGTAGGTGTTGAGATCGGCCTCCGGCCATTCGGTAAAAGCGCGGCGGAATTCGGCCTGCGCCGAGGCGATGCGCTGGGCGCGGTTGACCTCGGAGAAGCCGCCGGTCAGCACGGGCTCGGTCTCGTAATACAACGTGCGCAAAAGCTGCGCCTTCCAGCCGTTCCAGACGCCGGGACCGACGCCGCGAATGTCGGCGGTGGTGAGGATGGTCAGCAGCTTCATCTGCTCCACCGACTGAACCACGGCGGCGAAATTTTGGATCGTCTTGTTGTCGGACAGGTCGCGCGACTGCGCCACCGTAGACATGGTCAGATGTTCCTCGATCAGCCACGCCACGAGATCGGTGTCGGCCGCGTTGAAGCCGAGCCGCGGGCACAGCCGACGCGCCACCTTGGCGCCGGCAATCGAATGATCCTCCGGGCGGCCCTTGGCGATGTCGTGCAGCAGCACGGTGATGTAGATCACCGGGCGATGCTCGGGGCGGATCTTGCGCATCAGATCCGAGGCGACGATGAACTCGTCGTTCCCGCCGCGCTCGATTTCCTGCAGGATGCCGATGCAGCGGATCAGATGCTCATCCACCGTGTAGTGGTGATACATGTTGAACTGCATCATTGAGACGATGCGCCCGAAGGCGCGGATGAAATGACCGAGCACGCCGGTCTCGTTCATCCGCCGCAGCACGACCTCGGCGTTGTCCGAGGTCAGAATCTCCATGAACAGCGCATTGGCTTCCGGATTTTCGCGCAGCTCCGGCGTGATCAGCCGCAGCGAGCGCGTGGCCGAACGCATGGCGTCGGGATGGAAAGCGAGGTTGTGCTTCTGCGCCAGGCGAAAAATCCGCATCAGATTGAGCGGGTCTTCCTTGAACACGTCGGGCGCCGCGAGATTGATGCGGTTGTTGTCGATGATGAAGGCGTCCGAGCCCGGCACGCGGCGGCGGTGCATGTCCGGGCGCAGCTTGGCCATCATCCGGGTCAGCGCCGGCGCCGGCTTGGCCTGCTGGTCTTCCAGCTTGGCGCAGAGGATCGCGGTGAGGTCGCCGACCTGCTTCGCCACCAGGAAGTAGTGCTTCATGAAGCGCTCGACGTCCTGCATGCCGGGATGCGAGGTATAGCCGAGCCGCTGCGCGATTTCGCGCTGCAGGTCGAAGGACAGCCGCTCCTCCGGGCGCCGCGACACGAAGTGCAAGTTGCAGCGCACCGACCACAAAAAGTCCTCGCAGCGCCGGAAGGTGCGATATTCGTGGGCGTCGAACACGCCGTGATCGACCAGCTCATGAGTGTCGCGGACGCGGTAGACGTATTTGGCGATCCAGAACAGCGTGTGCAGGTCGCGCAACCCGCCCTTGCCGTCCTTGACGTTGGGCTCGACCAGATAGCGCGACTGGCCGCCGCGGCGGTGGCGTTCCTCGCGCTCGGCGAGTTTGGCCGTGACGAATTCGGCGGCGGTGCCCTGCACGACCTCGGCGTCGAAGCGGGTGACCAGTTCCTCGTACAGCGCCTTGTCGCCGGTAAGGAAGCGGGTCTCCAGGATCGCCGTGCGGATGGTCATGTCGCCGCGGGCCTGGCGGATCGATTCGTCCACCGAGCGCGTGGCGTGGCCGACTTTCAGACCCATGTCCCACAGGCAATACAAGATCACCTCGGCGACCTGCTCGCCCCAAGCGGTCTGCTTGTAGGGCAGGATGAACAAGAGATCGATGTCGCTCTCCGGCGCCATCAGCCCGCGGCCGTAGCCGCCGGTCGACACCACCGCCATCCGCTCGCCGGCCGAGGGGATCGGCGACTGATAGAGGTGGCGGGTCGCTGCCGCGTACAGCATGCGGATGATCTCGTCCTGCACCTTGCAGAGCGTTTCGGCGCAGCGCCGGCCATGGCGGTCGATCAGCAGCACCGCCTCGGCGGCCTGGCTCGCCTGCAGCAGTTCGGCTTTCAGGAGCTTGGCGAGCGCCGCCCGGAATACATCGTTCGCGCCGCGATGTTGCGCTGCAAGCGCATCGATCTCGGCGGTGATTCGCGCTGTATCGAATCCGGTGTGGGTCGCCGGCTCGGCACGTATTGCAAGACTGTCCATGAACAACCCGGATATCGGACGGCGCGGGCGCTGTCACGGTGATTGTCGTACGGTCGGCCGCCGGACCGGACGATGGGGAGGTTTGAGCGCCCGCCGACACCGTGTAAACAACGGCTCCCAAGTAACGACGCAGGTGGGATCCCACCCCCTCCCCGGTTTGCCCATCGATGTCCCCCGAACTCGCCTTTCTGCTGACGCTGGTCCTGCGCATGGCCGTGACCGCGGGTTTCGTGCTCACCGCCTCGATCGTCACCGAACGCTCAGGCCCGGTGATCGGCGCCCTGGTGGCGACGCTGCCGATCTCCGCCGGACCGTCCTACGTCTTCCTCGCCCTCGATCACGACGCCGCCTTCGTCGCGCAGGGCGCGCTGACCAGCCTGCCGATCAATGCCGCGACGATGTTTCTGGGCCTGACCTATGTTCATCTGGCGCAGCGCCATAGCGTGGTCGTCAGCCTCGGCGCGGCGGTACTGGTCTGGCTCGGCTGCGCGTTGCTGGTGCGTCAGGTGGAATGGACGTTGCCGTCGGGCATCCTGGTTAATGTCGTGGCCTTTGCGATCTGCCTGCCGCTGATGGCGCGGTTTCGCCACGCCAAAATGCCGGTCATCACCCGGCGCTGGTACGACATCCCGCTGCGTGCGGCCCTGGTTGCGACTCTGGTCGCCGTGGTGGTGACGCTGTCCGGCACCATCGGCCCGACCGGCAGCGGCATTCTGGCGCTGTATCCGGTGGTGTTCACCAGCCTGATGCTGCTCCTGCATCCGCGCATCGGCGGCCCGCCCACCGCCGCCGTCATCGCCAATGGCGGCTGGGGCCTGATGGGCTTCGGCATCGCGGTCGCAATGATCCACGTGATCGCACCGCCATTCGGCTCAGCGGTCGCGCTGAGTGTGGCGCTGGCGACGTGCGTGATGTGGAATCTGGGGCTGTGGTCGTGGGGCCGGCGAAGGGTGCGGGCCGTTTAGCCGTTCCCAAATATGAGTTACCTGATCAGATCGCTAATATCCCGCCAGTCGAGATTGTCGCGTTCGATCAGGTCGATTTTCCACTCGCGCTTCCAGCGTTTCAGCTGCTTTTCCCGGGCAATGGCTTCGTCAGGTCGCTCGTAGCTTTCGGTATAACCAGACGATAGACGCCATGCTTCCTGACGAATTCAGAACCCTGACCATTGCGATGCTGCTCGAGACGGCGCCGCAACGAATTGGTCACGCCAATATAAAGCGTCCCATAGCGGCGACTGGCGAGGATGTACACGTAATACACCATGCCGTCCCCCTCGGTCGTCCCGGCGAACGCAGGGGCCCCAACGGCGCGGACTCCATGATGGAAAAACCCGGCGGCCGCTGTCTACTACAATCAAGTCGGTGGCTATGGGTCCCTGCGTTCGCAGGGACGATGCTAGGGCTTTAGCTTCGCTTTCAACGCATACAGCGCCTCGAGCGCTTCCCGCGGTGACATCTCGTCGGGGTGCAGCGCCTTGACCGCGCCCATCAGCAACTCCGCCTCGCTCGGCGGCGCCGCTTCGTCCGGTGCGCGGGACGCCATCGCGAACAGCGGCAGGTCATCCATCACCACCTTGGCGCCCTGGCCGCGGTCCTGGGCTTCGAGCTTGGCCAGCACCGACTTCGCCCGCGCGATCACCGCCGGCGGAAGGCCGGCAAGTTGAGCGACCTGGAGGCCGTAGGAGCGGTCGGCGGAGCCCGGCAACACCTCGTGCAGGAAGACCACGTCGCCGTGCCATTCCTTGACCCGTACCGTGGCATTGAACAGCCGCGGCAGCTTGGCTGACAGCGCGGTGAGCTCGTGGTAATGCGTGGCGAACAGCGCGCGGCAGCGGTTGCTTTCGTGCAGGTGCTCGATCGCTGCCCAGGCGATCGACAGGCCGTCGAAGGTCGCGGTGCCGCGGCCGATTTCGTCGAGGATCACCAGCGCACGTTCGGTGGCCTGGTTGAGGATCACCGCGGTCTCGACCATCTCGACCATGAAGGTCGAGCGCCCGCGCGCGAGATCATCCGCCGCGCCGACGCGCGAAAACAGCCGGTCGACGATGCCGATGCGCGCGCGCGATGCGGGCACATAGCTGCCGATCTGCGCCAGCAAGGCGATCAGCGCGTTCTGCCGCAGGAAGGTCGACTTGCCGGCCATGTTGGGGCCGGTGATCAGCCAGATCTGGCCGGACCTCTGGCCCGGCCCCGGCGACAGGTCGCTGGCATTGGCGATGAAGGGCTGGCCGTCGCGGCGCAGCGCCTGCTCGACCACGGGATGACGGCCGCCCTCGATGGCGAACAGCAGCGAGTCGTCGACCTCGGGGCGCACATAGTTGTCGTCGACCGCGAGCTTGGCCAGTGCAATGGCCACGTCCAGCTGCGCAAAGGCATGCGCGGCCGCGTAGAGTTCCTCGGCATCGGCGGCGACCTGCATCGCCAGCCGCTCGAACATCTCCAGTTCGAGCCCGAGTGCGCGGTCGCCGGCATTGGCGATCTTGGCCTCGATCTCGCCGAGTTCGGCGGTGGTGAAGCGCACCTGCCCGGCCAGCGTCTGGCGATGGATGAAGGTCGCGTTCAGCGGCGCCGCCATCAGCTTGTCGCCATGCTGCGCGGTGACCTCGACGAAATAGCCGAGCACGTTGTTGTGGCGGATCTTGAGGCCCTTGACGCCGCAGTCGTCGGCATAGCGCGCCTGCATCGACGCCACCACGAGGCGCGAGGCGTCGCGCAAGGTCCGGGTCTCGTCCAGCGACGCATCAAACCCTTCGCGGACGAAGCCGCCGTCGCGCTTGAACAGCGGCAGGTCCTCGCCCAGCGCGCGCGTCAGCGTGGCGGCAAGATCGCGCGATGGCCGCTGCAGCCCGGCCATCGCCGCGGTGATGTCGGCCGGCAGGTTGTCGACCACGCCGAGCCGCGTCAGCACCTGGTCGGCGGCGGACACGCCGTCGCGCAGGCAGGCGAGATCGCGCGGACCGCCGCGTCCGACCGACAGCCGCGCCAATGCGCGCGAAATGTCGGGGGCAGCATGCAGCGCCGCGCGCAGATCGTCACGCAGCCCGCTGTCGGCGATAAAGGCCGACACCGCGTCCAGCCTGCGGCCGATCGCGGCCGCGTCGGTCAGCGGCGCCGCCAGCCGCTGCGCCAGCAGGCGCGAACCCGCCGCCGTCACCGTGCAGTCGATGGCGTCGAGCAGCGAGCCCTTGCGCTCGCCTGACAGCGTCCGCGTCAGTTCGAGATTGGCACGGGTCGCCGGGTCGATCGCCATGGTGGTGCCGACCGCCTCGCGCGTCGGCGGCGACAGCGGCACGCGCTTGCCGATCTGGGTCCGCTCCACATAGGTGACGCAGGCCGCAGCAGCCGTGGCCTCCAGCCGCGACATCGCGCTGAGGCCGTCCATGGTGGCGACGGCAAAATAATCGCACAGCCGACGCTCGGCGGTGGCGCCGTCGAACACGTCGCGGGTCAGCGGCGTCACCGCCGGCAGCTCACGCAGCAACTGGCTGAGGTCGGGATCGCTGTACAGCGCGTCGGTCACCAGCACTTCGTTCGGATTGATGCGGGCCAGCGTGGCGCCGAGTTCGCCGACCGCGCATTCGGTAACGATGAATTCGGCCGTCGAAATGTCAATCCAGGACAGGCCGATGCGGTCGGTGCCCGACGATCCCTTGCTGCGTGCGATGGCCAGCAAATAGTTGTTGGCGCGGGCGTCGAGCAGGTTCTCTTCGGTCAGCGTGCCCGGCGTGACCACGCGGACCACGTCGCGGCGCACCACGCTCTTGTTGCCGCGCTTGCGCGCCTCGGCCGGATCCTCCATCTGTTCGCAGACGGCGACGCGGATGCCGAGCCCGATCAGCCGGTGCAGATACTCGTCGGACCGCACCACCGGCACGCCGCACATCGGGATGTCCTGGCCTTGATGACGGCCGCGCTTGGTTAGCACGATGCCGAGCGCACGCGAGGCGATCTCGGCGTCCTCGAAGAAGATCTCGTAGAAATCGCCCATCCGGTAGAACAGCAGCAGTCCGGGATTGGCGGCCTTGATCTCGAGATACTGTTCCATCATCGGCGACACGCGCGTGATGTCTTCCACGGCGGGCGTGGGTTGCGGCGGGGCGGTGATGGCTTGCTGGATCGTCATGGTATCCGAGGCTAGCAAATTTTGGCGCGGCAATCCCCCATTGCGGGTTCCCAACGGCAGTTTTCCCCACCGTCGCGATGCAGTTGACAGGTCAACCGGGATTGCATATCCGGCATTCGAGGGAAGCGCTGCTTGTGGCCAGCGATCGTTTGACCGGGTGTGCGGGGGTTTCTAAAACCAGCGCGAAAATCCGGCAATCGAGCGCGGATGCGATCCCCAGGGAGAGAATGATGAGCGACGTATTCGTTTGCGATGCAGTGCGCACCCCGATCGGCCGTTTCGGCGGCTCCCTTGCCAAGGTCCGCGCCGATGACCTCGCCGCCGCCCCGATCAAGGCGCTGATGGAGCGCAATCCCGGCGTCCAGTGGGACGCCATCGACGAGGTGTTTTTCGGCTGCGCCAACCAGGCCGGCGAAGACAACCGCAACGTCGCCCGCATGGCGCTGCTGCTGGCCGGCCTTCCGGACAGCGTTCCCGGCCAGACCCTGAACCGCCTGTGCGCCTCCGGCCTCGACGCCGTCGGCGCCGCGGCCCGCGCCATCCGCGCCGGCGAGATCGATTTCGCGCTGGCCGGCGGCGTCGAATCCATGACCCGCGCGCCGTTCGTGCAGGGCAAGGCCAGCGAGGCGTTCTCGCGCGCGGCCGAGATCTACGACACCACCATCGGCTGGCGTTTCGTCAATCCGCTGATGAAGGAAAAATACGGCGTCGACGCCATGCCGGAGACCGGCGAGAACGTCGCGCAGGATTTCCAGATCTCCCGCGCCGACCAGGACGCCTTCGCGATCCGTTCGCAGCAGAACGCCGGCAAGGCCATTGCGTCCGGCTATTTCGCCGAGGAAATCATCCCGGTGATGGCGCCGGGCGGCAAGGCCGGCCCGATCACGGTCGACAAGGACGAGCATCCGCGCCCCGAGACCACGCTGGAAGGCCTCGCCAAGCTGCGCCCCATCGTGCGCAAGGACGGCACCGTCACCGCCGGCAACGCCTCGGGCGTCAATGACGGCGCCGCAGCGATGATCCTGGCCTCGGCTGCCGCCGTGAAGAAATACGGTCTGACGCCGCGTGCAAGAATCCTCGGCCTCGCCTCGGCCGGCGTTGCGCCGCGCATCATGGGCATCGGCCCGGTGCCGGCGACGCAGAAGCTGATGGAGCGCCTCGGCCTGAAGATCTCGGAATTCGACCTGATCGAGCTCAACGAAGCCTTTGCCTCGCAGGGCATCGCCGTGCTGCGCCAGCTCGGCGTCAAGGAAGATGCCGATTTCGTCAACCCGCATGGCGGCGCGATCGCGCTCGGCCACCCGCTTGGCATGAGCGGCGCGCGCCTGGCGCTGACTGCCGTGCACGCGATGGAAAAGGGCAAGGGCAAACTGGCGCTCGCCACCATGTGCGTCGGTGTCGGCCAAGGCGTCGCCATGGCGATCGAGAAACTGAACTACGTTCACCAACTGCGAGAACGCCGCCGCGGGATCCGCGGCGGCCGGAAGGGAAACCAGCATGACGCTCATCTATCCCGTCGAAAGCAATGCGGCCCATGCGCCGCGCCTGTCCCCCGGCTACAAAAGCACGATCAAGCGCGCGCCGCAGAAGCCGCTGATCATGATCAAGCAGTCGCTGTCGGAACTGAGCGGCCCTGCCTACGGCCACGAGACCGTGCGGCCCGGCGACGCCGACCTCACCACCATGCATGCCGGCGAGCCGATCGGCGAACGCATCATCGTGCACGGCACCGTGATGGACGAGGACGGCCGCGGCGTGCCGAACACGCTGGTCGAGCTGTGGCAGGCCAATGCCTGCGGCCGCTACGTGCACGTGGTCGACCAGCACCCGGCCCCGCTCGATCCGAACTTCACCGGCGCCGGCCGCGCCGTCACCGACGCCCAGGGCAACTATAAAGTTATCACCATGAAGCCCGGCGCCTATCCGTGGGGCAACCACCACAACGCCTGGCGGCCGGCGCATATCCACTTCTCGGTGTTCGGGCATTCGTTCGTCTCGCGCCTGGTGACGCAGATGTATTTCCCCAACGATCCGCTGTTTGCGTTCGACCCGATCTTCAATTCGGTGACCGACGAGAACGCCCGCAACCGCATGGTGTCGGATTTCGACCTCGACGCCACCGAGCCCGGCTGGGCGCTCGCCTATCGCTTCAACATCGTGCTGCGCGGCCGCACCGCGACCCCGATAGAGAACCACTGATGCCCGGCATTACCCCATCGCAGACCGTCGGACCCTTCTTTGCCTATGGTCTCACGCCGAACGGCCAGTACACCTGGAACGACGCCTTCACCAATAACCTGCTGACCCCCGACGTCTCCGGCGACAAGATCCGCATCGAAGGCGCGGTCTATGACGGCGATGGCGCCATCGTGCCCGACGCCATGCTGGAGATCTGGCAGGCTGACGCGCAGGGCCGTTTCGCCGATCCGCAGGATGCCCGGGCGATCCCCAATGCCGGCTTCCGCGGCTTCGGCCGCTGCGGCACCCATGTGACGGGCGGCTATTCCTTCGACACCATCAAGCCGGGCGCCGTCCCCGGCGCCGACGGCCAGCCGCAGGCGCCGCATATCGTGCTGGCGATCTTCGGCCGCGGCATGACCATGCAGGTCTATACGCGGATCTATTTCGACGACGAGCCTGCGACGGCGAGCGATGAAGTGTTGAACGTCGTGCCGGCGGATCGCCGTGGGACGTTGATTGCGAAGAAGACCGCGCCGGGCGTATATCGTTTCGACGTCACCCTGCAGGGCGACAACGAGACGGTGTTTTTCGACGTGTGATGATGCGGCGATGTGAGGCGAAGCAGTGCCTCACCAAAAGCTGTCACCCTCCGCGAAAGCGGGGGGCCCAGTATCCCAGGGCGCTCATGGTCTATCACCAGCGCCCTGGGATACTGGGTCGCCCGGTCAAGCCGGGCGATAACAGTTTTTTTGTGAAGCTACCCTTACTTTCAGCGACGCTTATTCCAGCACGGCCGGATGATCATCCGCTCCCGGCTTGGCCGCCTGCGCGCGCAGCGCGGCCTTTGACGAGCCGATCATGAACGCCAGCGGGATCGCGGCCAGCGTCACCAGCATCACCATCTGATAGTCCAGCCCGAAGGCGATGATCGTCGCCTGCAGGGTGACGATGGCGTCGGCAGCGGCGCGGCCGGCATCGGTGGCGAGGTCGAGCATCTCGCGGATGCCGGGCATCTGCAACGCGTTGTTGAACGGTGTGACGTGCTCGACCAGCACCGCATGCGCCATGCGCGTGCCCGAGGTGAGCTGCGCGATCACGATGGAGATGCCGATCGACGAGGCGACGTTGCGCAGCAACGTCAGCATCGACGTGCCGTCGGTGCGTAGGTGGTTGGGCAGGGTCAGGAACGCCACCGTCGACAGCGGCACGAACACCAGGCCGAGGCCGAAGCCCTGCGCGATCGAGACGATGATGATCTCGCTGACATTGGTCTGGTCGGTCCAGCGCGAGGTGAAGAACAGCCCGATCGAGATCAGCGCCATGCCCGCCATGATCAGCGTCCGCGCCTCGATATATTTCATCACCCGGCCGACCAGCATCATCGCCACGAAGGTGCCGGAGCCGCGCGTCGCCAGCAAAAGGCCCGCAGTAAGAATGGGGTAGCCGATCACGTTCTGCAGGAACGGCGACGACAGCGCCATGGTGGAATACAGCACCAGGCCCATCACGGCCATGAACACGCAGCCGCCGACGAAATTCTTGTCCTTGAAAATGGCGAACTGGATGAACGGCTTCGACGAAGTAAAGGAATGCGCGAAGAAGTAATAGAAGCCGACGACCGAGACGATGGTCTCGGTGATGATCTCGTTGGATTCGAGCCAGCCGAGCTGTTCGCCGCGGTCGAGCGCTAGCTGCATCGAGCCGATGCCGACGGCGAGAGCACCAAAGCCGAACCAGTCGAATTTCAACGCGTTGTTGGTCGGGGTTTCGTCCATGAAGGTGAGCAGGCCGAACACCGTGATGATGCCGAACGGCAGGTTGACGAAGAACACCCAGTGCCAGGAATACGTCTCGGTCAGCCAGGCGCCCAGTGACGGCCCCATGATCGGCCCGAGCATCACGCCCATGCCCCAGATCGACATCGCCTTGGCGCGCTCGTGCACGGCGTAGATGTCGAGCATCACCGTCTGCGAGAGCGGCACCAGTGCGGCGCCGAACACGCCCTGCAGCAGCCGGAAGCCGACCATCTGGGTGATGTCCTGCGCGAGACCGCACAGCACCGACGCAATGGTGAAGCCTGCCGAGCAGATGATGAAAATCTTCTTGCGGCCGAAGCGGTTGGCGACCCAGCCCACCGGCGCAGTCATGATCGCGGCGGCGACGATATAGGACGTCAGCACCCAGTTGACCTGGTCCTGCGACGCCGACAGCGTGCCTTGCATATACGGCAGCGCGACATTGGCGATGGTGGTGTCCAGCGCCTGCATGATGGTCGCGGTCATGGCGCAGATCGTCACCATGTTGCGGCGAAGACCGGGGACCGCGCTGGACGATGGCGCCGCGGCGTTCATCGCATCAATCCTGTTTCGCCGCGGCCGATGACAGGCCGAGCAACGCCGCCAGCGAACGGCGATGATTGGTGTCGATGGTGGTGTAGGAGCTCATGCCGGCCTTCAGCTTCCTCACCGCGGGATCGTTGTAGTCGAGATAGATCCGCACCGGGACGCGCTGCACCACCTTGACGAAGTTGCCGGTGGCGTTCTGCGGCGGCAGGATCGCGAATTGCGCGCCGGTGCCGGGCGACAGCGAGCCGACGGTGCCCTTGAACGGGTGGTTCGGGAACGCGTCGACGTCGATCTCGACGGGCTGGCCGACGGCGATATAGGTGAAATCGGATTCCTTCAGATTGGCGTCGACCCACGGCCGCGCGTCATCGATCACCGTCAAGATCGGCGTGCCGGCCATGGCGAAACGGCCAAGCTGGATGTTGTCGACCTGCGTCGCCACGCCCGCGATCGGCGCCTTCAGCACGGTGTGGTCGAGGTTGCGCTGCGCCTGGTCCATGGCGGACTTGGCCTGGGCATAGGGCGGAAACTGCTCCAGCGGCAGATCGACATTGCCGAGCAACTGCGTCTTCGAGGCCGAGATCTGCTGCTTGAGCAGTTCGAGCTGCGCCCGCGCCGTCACCAACGATGTCGCGGAGTTGTCGAGATCGAGCTGGGAGCCGAAATTGCTCTTCACCAGCGTCGACTTGCGATCGACGTCGCGCTGCTTCAGGTCGACGCCCTGCTGCGCCAGGTCCTGCATCTGGCTATAGATCTTCACGTTGCTGACGAGGTTGTCATAAGTCGTGCGCGCCTGCGCGAGCTTCGCCTTGGCGTCGTCCAGCGCCAGCCCGAACGGCACCGGATCGATTTGGAACAGTTCGTCGCCCTCGGCCACGTGTTGGCCCTCGCGGACCACCACTTTCAGGACCTTGCCGGAGATATCCGGCGTGATCAGCACCTTCTGCGCGCCGACATAGGCGTCGTCGGTGCCGACATAGCGGCCGCCCGTCAGATAGAACGCAACGCCGCCGACCAGCACGACCACCGGCAGCACCACCAGCAGCAGCGTACGCCGGTAGCGCCGCAGGAAGCCCTTCGCACCCGGCGGCTGCGTGGTCGCAGAGCCGGCGTCGCCTTCGGCGCCCTTGGCGGTGGGAAATTTCAACACAGGCTCAGCCATAAATTTCTTCCCTGATCTTGCTGGCGGCGGGCGTCAGTGCGCCGCGAATATTGTCTTTGATGGATTCGAGATGTTCGACGAGCTGCACGGTCTCCGTCTCCGAAAGCCCGTTCAACGCGGTCTGAATAATTTCGGCGCGCAGCACCGTGAGCTTCGCCAGCAGAGGCCGCGCGGCCTCTGTGAGATAGAGCCGGTTGATGCGACGGTCGGAGGCATCGCTGCGCCGTTCGATCAGCCCGGAGTCGCACAGCTTGTCGATCAGCCGCGTCAGGCTGATCGGCGCCATCTCCATGGCATCGGCAAGGTCGGCCTGTTTCTGCCCTTCGATCCGTTCCAGCTTGGCCAGCACCGCCCACTGGGCGCGCGTCATGCCGTGCTGGCGGGCCTCCTTGTCAGCGAGTAGCCGCAGCATGCGCTGGGTCTCGAATAAGGCGGACAGGAAATCAGTCCCCAAACAGCGGGACGACGACATAATGGCAACTCCATGGAACATGCTTATAATAAGCTAGCTTATTATAAGCGTCCATATCAGAATTGGTGGCGCAGCTCTGCACTAAAAGCATGGATAGCCAACGTCGGCAGCGCGATCGAATATCGGGCTGCCCATGGGCGAACGGCCTCAAAACCATTACATTGAGCTCAATGACCGTTTTGAAGCCGACATTCCCTGCTCCGGGGCACGATCACGACCGCTGCACAGCGGACGCGCTGCACCATGCCGAGCACATCTGCGCCAGCCGGGCGCAGAAGTTCACGCCGATCCGGCGCCAGGTGCTGGGAGCCTTGTTGGCCAGCCATCGGCCGCTCGGCGCTTATGAGGTGATCGACGAACTGGCCAAGACCACGACACGGCCGGCGCCGATCACGGTCTACCGTGCGCTGGATTTCTTGATGGAAAACGGCCTCGTGCACCGCATCGAAAGCCGCAACGCGTTTCTCGCCTGCGCCCATGACCATGGCACCGCCGCCATGGTCGCGTTCCTGATCTGCGACCAGTGCGGGTCGGTGGGCGAGGTGCCGGCGACCAAGGTGGCGCAAAGCCTCAACGACGCCGCGCGCACCACCGGCTTCGCCCCCAAACTATCGGTCGTGGAAATAACCGGCACCTGCGCACACTGTCTGGCAGCGTGAAAACGCCTCCTGCGTCGGCGCCCCGGCGTCACCGCGTTGCTCGTGGCCGTCGAGAAACTTCAGCAACACCGCATTGAACGTCGCCGGATCCTGCAGGAAGGCGAAGTGGCTGGTGTCGGCGAGGATCACCAGCTGCGCGCGCGGGATGGTCGCTGCAATGTATTCGGTGTGCTCGCGCCTGATGCCCTCGTCGTGGTCGCCGTCGATCACGAGCATCGGTTTGTCGATGGTCTTGAGATCGGCGTCGGTCCAGTTCGGCTGCGTCGCCCACATCTTGCCGATCTGCTCGACGAAGGCCTCGTATTGCTTCGGCGTCGCCGACTGCGCCGTGTATTCTTCGCCGGCGCGCTTGAGATAGGCGGCAAAGACCGGGTTCTGGTCGAAGTCTTCCTTGAGCCCGGCCTTCGTCGTGTTGCCCGCAAAGGCGAACACCTTGCCGACGCGCTCCTGGTGACGCATCGCCAGGTCGATGCCCAGGATCGCCCCGTCGCTCCAGCCAACGATGTCGGCCCGGGCAATCTTCAGGTGATCCATCAGCGCCACCACGTCGTCGGCCATCAGGTCGTAGCCAAACGGCTTGTCGTCGCGCGTGCTGCGGCCGTGACCGCGGCTGTCCATCAGGATCACCGTGTGGTGCGCGGCGACCGGCAATACCTGATGACCCCAGTAGTCGCTGTTGGCGAGGCCGCCATGCAGGAAGATCACCGGCGAGCCCTGCCCATACATGGCGTAGTGAATGCGGATGCCGTTGACCTCGGCCAGCCCGCTGCGATCGGAGGGGATCGCCGCAGGTGTCGGCGGCAACATTTCCCACCGCTCCGTCGCCGCGGCCGATTGGACGCCGAGCATCAATGAGGCCAGTAAAAAGATCGTCCGAAGCATGGTCACTCCTGCAGGTTGTCTGGAGAACCGACGTGGAGGAAAAAATGCGGTCGGACTATGTTACCGGAATCACATCCGCGGCAGCACCTTGTGATTGCGTCAAGCGCGCGGAATGGCGGTCCGCCCGGCAATCTGCACATGGCACGACCTGCGAGGGTCGAGTAAGAGACTGAAGCGGCGACGATCTTGTCCCGACACCGTTTCGCGCCAGACCATAAGCAACACGGCGGCAAGCCGGCATTGGGGCCTCATGTCACATGATCAAATCGCTGTGACGCCGGGCGGCCGGGGGCTGACCTGGGGCGCCATCGCCCTGGCGCTGATGCTGTGCCTGACGTGGGGCTTCAACCAGATCGCCATCAAACTCGTGCTGCGCGAAATCCCTCCCTACACCCAGGCCGCACTCCGCTCGGCCGGAGCACTGCTGGTGATCCTGACCATCGCGCGCGTCCGCGGCGTCCGGATGTTCGAACGCGACGGCACGTTGCCGGCTGGGCTGTTCGTCGGCGCCGTCTTCGGGATCGAATTTCTGCTTATCTACCATGGACTTGAGCTGACGTCGGCGAGCCGGGCCGTGATCTTTTTGTACACCATGCCGTTCTTCGTGGCGCTCGGCGCCTACCTGTTCCTGGGCGAACGGCTGCGCGCAACGCAATGGGCCGGGCTGGCGATCAGCTTCGCCGGCGTCGCGGTGGCGATCGGCCTGCCGCAACCCGACGTCACCGCCGGCGTGCCGACCGGCGACCTTCTGATCGTGGCCGGCGCGCTGCTGTGGGCCGCCACCACGATCATCGTCAAAGCGACGACGCTGCGGCACAGCGCGCCGGAAAAGGCGCTCGGCTACCAGGTCGGGCTTTCGATACCTATTCTGGGCGTTGCCGCCGTGGTATCCGGCGAAACCATCCCCCAAATGCCTGGCGCCCTGACCATCTCGCTGTTGCTGTTCCAGGCCGTTTGGGTGGTCGGAATTACCTTTGTGCTCTGGTTGGCGCTGATCAAGACCTATTCGGCCAGCAAATTGTCGGCTTTTACCTTCATCACCCCTTTGTTTGGCGTCGCCGCCGGCTATCTGATCATGGGCGACCACCTGACCCCGGCCTTTGGGGCCGCCGCCCTGCTGGTAATTGCCGGTCTGGTGCTCGTTAACCGCCCTGGCAAGGCTGCAGCCACTGATCCATTGCTGAATGTCATCAAAACCTGATATTTGAGACCCCATGAACAAGTTTGAAAATCCGCAGGACGTCGCCGGCCCCGCCGCGCGTCATCGCACCACCCAGGTCATGGTCGGCAATGTCGCCGTCGGCGGCGGCGCTCCGATCGTCGTGCAGTCGATGACCAACACCGACACCGCCGACATTCCCGGCACCATCGAGCAGATCGCGGCGCTGACGCGGGCGGGCTCCGAACTGGTCCGCATCACCGTCGACCGCGATGAAGCCGCGGCCGCCGTGCCCCATATCCGCGACGCCCTGCGCAAGCGTGGCATCACCACGCCGCTGGTCGGCGACTTCCACTACATTGGCCACAAGCTGCTCGCCGACCATCCGGCCTGCGCCGAAGCGCTCGACAAGTACCGGATCAATCCGGGCAATGTCGGCTTCAAGAGCAAGCGCGACTCGCAATTCACCGACATCGTCGAGATGGCGCTGAAGTACAACAAGGCGATCCGCATCGGCGCCAATTGGGGTTCGCTCGACCAGGAGCTGCTCACCAAGCTGATGGACGAGAACGCATTGCTGGCGGCTCCCAAGGACGTTCGCGCCGTGACCCGCGAGGCCATGGTGCAATCGGCGCTGCTGTCGGCAGCGCGTGCCGAAGAGATCGGCCTGCCAAAAAACAAGATGATCCTGTCCGCCAAGGTCTCGGCGGTGCAGGACCTGATCGCCGTGTACCAGACCCTGGCCGAGCGCTCCGACTACGCCATCCATCTCGGCCTCACCGAAGCCGGCATGGGCTCGAAGGGCATCGTCGCCTCCTCGGCCGCGCTCGGCATCCTGCTGCAGCAGGGCATCGGCGACACCATCCGCATTTCGCTGACGCCGGAGCCCGGCGGCGACCGCACCCTGGAGGTGCAGGTCGCGCAGGAATTGCTGCAGACCATGGGCTTCCGCACCTTCGTGCCGCTGGTGGCCGCCTGCCCCGGCTGCGGTCGCACCACCTCGACCACGTTCCAGGAGCTGGCGCGCTCGATCCAGGATTTCATCCGCGTCGAGATGCCCGGTTGGAAGACCACCTATCCCGGCGTTGAATCCCTGAACGTCGCGATCATGGGCTGCATCGTCAATGGTCCCGGCGAGTCCAAGCATGCCGACATCGGCATCTCCCTGCCCGGTACCGGTGAGACCCCGGCCGCACCGGTGTTTGTCGACGGCAAGAAGTTCAGGACGCTGCGCGGCCCGAACATCGCCGCCGACTTCAAGACCATGGTGATCGACTATATCGACCAGCGTTACGGCTCGGGCACCAAGATCCCCGAGGTCATCACCGCGGCGGAGTAACAGTTCGCATCAAATGATAGACATCGCGCGGCCGGGCATTGTCCCGGCCGTTTTCGTTGATACCTGTTTCAAGTAGGCTTCGGCGACGAATTCGCGATCGGACAATCCGCGCGAGACCTGTTCTTGCGGCGACCCTGATTGACTTATGACTTCTTGACTTATGACTTCGACGCACAATTTTTAAAATCCATGAAGACGAGTACCCGACCGTGTACGGTATGACGAAGCCGTCGATTGCGACCTGCGAATTGCGCATCGCGCCGGTTCTCCGGCGCTGTGGCCCGGCTATGCTCGCCGTAGCGATCAGCCTGTCGTGGCCAGGTGTGGCCCGCAGCGGGCCTGCGGACGATTCGCCGCTGTCGCAACTGCTCAGCATCGCGCAGCAGGCGCCGATGGCGTTTCCGGACACCTTGATGGTGCGCAGCAAGAACAGCGCGCAGATCTGGGGGCCGCTTTTCCAGTCTCAGGTCAGCCGCTGCTGGACAAAGCCCGACAGCGGCAAGGAGCCGCGCACCGCGGAAACCGTGCTGCGCATCAAGCTTGCCCGCAGCGGCGCCCTGGACGGCACGCCGACTGTTGTCGGCACTGCCAGGACGCCTTACACGCGCGCGTTCGAACAAAGCGCAATCCGCGCCGTCGTTGCCTGTCAGCCGTATCATCTGCCGGACATGTTTTTTGACGAATGGCGGCATTTCGAGCCGGTGTTTTCGGAGCCGTAAACTCAGCGCGAAGCTTGCTTTCTTCCCCTCTCCCGGACGGCGCGAAGCGACGCAGGAGAGGGAACTACAGCGGCGTTCGCCGATACTCGCGGTTGCTCAATCCCGCTTCCTCCAGATCCAGATCGCGCTCGATCCGGCGCCGGCTTTCGTCGGTGATCTTGCCGTCGCGCAGCTGCATGTGGATGAACTTGCGCTCGGCCAGGATCAGTTCGCGCACCAGGTCGGTGCCCATGGCCGTCACGTCGACCTCCGGGTCGAGTTCGCTCGGCAACTGTTTTGAGCGCGTGTCGTGCCGCGCGCGCAAAAGCTTGACCACCTCTTCGGACAATTCGCGGTCGTCGGTCATGGCGTCGAGCGACGCCAGCGCGCTGGCCAGCGCCTCGCGCCGCGCGTTGAGTTCGGACTCGTGCTCGGCGATATGCTCCTCGCGGCCGGCGGCCTGCATGCCGAGCAGCTTGACCACGATGGGCAGGCCGAGGCCGAAGCCGACGACGGTCAACAGGATGATGTTGAACGTCACGAACAGGATCAGGTCACGCGACGGAAAGCCCTCGCCCGACGGCAGTGCGAACGGCAGCGCCAGCGCCGCAGCCAGCGACACCGCGCCGCGCACGCCGGTGAAGGCCAGCACGAAGGACCACTGCCAGGTCGGCGCCGGATCGCGCTTGCGCAGGTCGGCGCTCAGCCAGCGCGGCACATAGATCGCCGCATAGACCCAGACGAACCGCGCGACCACGATGACCACCGCGACCAGCGCGGTCGCCAGCATGATGTCGGCGAACGGGAACGCCTTCGACTTTTCGATCAGCAGCCGCATCTGGAAGCCGGTCAGCAGGAACAGCAGTCCCTCGATGAAATAGATCACCAGATCCCAGAAGAAGATGCCCTGCAGCCGCGTCGCCGCCGAGATCAGCAGCGGGCCGTTCCAGGAGATGTAGAGGCCGCACGCCACCGTGGCGATGATGCCGGAGCCGCCGAAATGCTCGGGAATCAGGTAGGCGGCATAGGGCGTCAGCAGCGACAGCGTGATCTCGACCTGCGGGTCGCGTGCCCAGTGGCGCAGCCGCAGGCTCAGCCAGCCGATGGCGAGGCCGAAGAACATCTCGCAGACCAGGATCGCGGCAAAGGTGCCGGTGGCCTTGGGCAGCGAGAAGGCGCCGGTGGTGATGGCCACCACGGCAAAGCGATACAGGATCAGCGTGGTGGCGTCGTTGGCAAGCCCTTCGCCTTCGAGCACCACGAGGATCCGCCGCGGCAGCCCGAGCTTGCGGGCGATCGCCAGCGGCGCCACCACGTCGGGCGGCGCCACGATGGCGCCGAGCAGGAAGCCGACGCCCCACGGCAAACCGATCAGCAGATGCGTCGCTGTCGCCACCAGGCAGGCGGTGAACAGCACGCAACCGAAGGCCAGCAGCGAAATGATGCGCAGGTTGAAGCGAAACTCGCGCCAGCTCATGGCGACGCCGGCCGAATAGATCAGCGGCGGCAGCACGCCGAGCAGCACCGCGTCGGGCGGCAGTTGCAGCACCGGCATGCCGGGCACGAAGGCGAGCCCGATGCCGGCCAGCATCGACAGGATCGCCGGCGCCACGCTAATGCGTTTGGCGAGCACGGCCGTGCCGGCGAGTGCCGCAAGCAGGATCAGGAAGATCGGAAATTTGGTTTCCACGCGAGCGGGTGTCCTTTGCAGGGACTAACTTGCCCGGATAGAGAAGGACGTCAATGCGGGGAGCCGTCCCTCTCCCCATGTGGGAGAGGTGGATCGAACACGCGCAGCGGGTTCGAGACGGGTGAGGGGTGCCGCGAACACGGTGCCGGTGGTATCCCCTCATCCGACGCGAACTTCGTTCGCCACCTTCTCCACAAGGGAGAAGGAAGCTAGACCGCGCTTGCCGCGATATTCACCATCAACGCGACCAGCGCCGTATTGAAGATAAACGACACGATGCCGTGCGCGGTCGCGGTGCGGCGAATCGACTTTTCGGTGATGCCGACGTCGGACACCTGCGCCGTCATGCCGATAACGAAGGAGAAATACACAAAGTCCCAATAGTCCGGCTCTTCCGGCTTGTCGTCGTCGCCCGAGGGAAACGCCAGCCCGCCGAATTTGGGACCGCGGAAGAATTCATGGGCGTAATGCAGCGCGAACGTGGTGTGCACGGCGGCCCAGGAGGCCGCGATGGTCACGGTGGCGAGCGACAATTCCCAGGTGGTGCGGTGGCCGTCGCCAAGCTCGAACGTGATCGCGGCGATCGAGGCGAAGGCGCCGAAGGCGGCGACCAGCAGGATGATGAAGCTGCCGTCGTCCTGCAGCGCAGCGTTGCGGCGGATCGAATGCCGGTCGCCCTGCCACATCATGGCGTAAACCAGCAGCAGATAGCACGCGATGAAGACGTCCCAGCCGATCAAAAGCCGCGTCACCACCTGCAGTGATGCCGGCAGCAGGAAGAACGCCGCCACCCCGATCGCAAAGGCGCCGAAGGTGCGCGGCCGCGCGTAGATGACGCGGTACGGCGCCGGCATCTTACGAAAACGGACAAGAAGCTCGTCGAGATCCTTGCCCGTTTCGGTCATGCTAGTTCTTGCGTTCGGCGACGAAGCGCGCGGCGGCGCGCAGCACGTCGCCCTTGTTGCCGAAGATCGACAACGACGCGTCCGCTGCCGCAATCAAATCGGCGACGCGCTTCTTGGCGCCGTCGACGCCGAGCTGGGTCACGAAGGTCGTCTTGCCGAGGGCGGCGTCTGCGCCGGCCGGCTTGCCGAGCGTGGCGGCATCAGCCTCGACGTCAAGCAAATCGTCGGCGATCTGGAACGCCTCGCCGAGCGCGCGGCCGTAATCGTCGAGCGCCTGGTATTCCTTCGGCGTCGCCTCGCCGAGCAGCGCCCCGGCGATGCAGCCGTAGCGCAGCAGCGCGCCGGTCTTCATCTGCTGGACGCGGGCCACATCCACCGGCCCGGTGTCGCCGAAGCGGCCTTCGCCGGCGAGATCGAGCATCTGGCCGCCGACCATGCCGCCGAGCCCGGCGCAACGCGCCAGCGCGCGGGTCAGGTGCAGGCGCACATTGGCGTCCGGATGAATTTCGTCGCGGGTGATGATGTCGAAGGCCAGCGTCAGCAGCGCGTCGCCGGCCAGGGTCGCGGTGGCGTCGTCGGTGGCCTTGTGCAAGGTCGGACGGCCGCGGCGCAAATCGCTGTTGTCCATCGAGGGCAGGTCGTCATGGATCAGCGAATAGCAGTGGATGCATTCCAGCGCGGCGCCGACCAGCAGCGCCTGTTCGCGGTGCACGCCGAACACGGCCGCGCTCTCCACCGCCAGGAACGGACGCAGCCGCTTGCCGCCGCCCAGCGACGAATAACGCATGGCGTCCATCAGCCGCTTCGGCCGCGCGATCTCGTCCGGCAACACGCCGTCGCCCAGCAGCTTCGTCAGCACGGATTCGGTATCGTCCGCGGTCTGGTCCAGGCGTGCGGCGAAATCTTTGGTGGAGGCACCGGTCGACATTAAGAATAGCTCCAGATCAATTTTGCCGGACCATCCTCCATGGCAAAGGCCACGTCAATTCCGCCGCGCACAGGGTGCGATGATCCGCGCGGCAAGCTTAACCGCCTTGAAAATGGCCGCGAAACTGCGCTTGATCGGGATGTCGCCCCACCCTGGAAGCCCCTGATTTGCGCCTTGTCCGCCGCCTGCTCCTGATCGCCGTCCTGCTGGTGCTGCTGCCCTATCTGCTGACGCCGTTCTATGCCGCGGGCCATCCGGTCTCGGCGCTGATGGCGTGGCGCTGGATCAGGGGGGCGCCCGTGGAGCGGACCTGGGTCGACCTGCGGGCGATGTCACCGGCGCTGCCGCGCAGCGTGGTGGGTTCCGAGGACGCCCGCTTCTGCAGCCATCACGGCATCGACTGGGATTCCCTGCAGAATGCCATCGATGACGCCCAGGACGGCGAGGTGTCCGGCGGCGGTTCGACCATTACCCAACAGGTCGCCAAGAACCTGTTTTTGTGGAACGGGCGCAGCGTGATCCGGAAGGGGCTCGAGATCCCCCTGGCGCTATGGATCGACGCGGTGCTGACCAAGGCGCGCATCCTGGAAATCTACCTGAACATCGCCGAACTGGGCCCGTCCGGGCAGTTCGGCGCCGAAGCCGGGGCCAATTACGCCTTCGGGCGGCCGGCCTCCAGCCTGTCGGCGCAGCAGGCCGCGTTGCTGGCGGCAATCCTGCCCAATCCGGTGACGCGCAGCGCCCGGAACCCGGGCCCCGGGGTGCGGCGGCTGGCCGGACGCTATGTGGCGCGCGCCCAGTCGGCCGACCTGCAGCGGTGCTGGGAGGGTTGAGGCCGCCCCGAAATTTCCCGCGGCCCTGCCCTAGCATTGCCGCCGGGCTTCCGATATAAGCCCGGCCTTATCAGCGATTTTGCCTGGCACGACGTGCTGGCCGTCCCTCGCGGGCGCCGCAGATAACGTCTGCCGAAACTATCTGCCAAACCTGCAAGGACTTTTGCTATGGCCGTTCCGAGAAGAAAAACATCGCCGTCGCGCCGTGGCATGCGCCGTTCGGCTGACGCGCTCAAGACCCCGACCTATGTCGAGGACAAGGACTCCGGCGAACTGCGCCGGCCGCACCACCTCGACCTGAAGACCGGCATGTACAAGGGCCGCCAGGTCCTCAAGGTCAAGAAAGAATCCTGATTTGGGATCAAGGCGGCGTCTGCATGGCAGCGCCGCCTTTGTTTTTTCCGGGCGACGGGCTTCCTGAAGTTGCATGCCGGGCCGATCGAAGCGCCAGCGCGCGTGACACGGCAAGTCGTCGGAGCACAATCCAATTCTGAACTGTACTTCCGCCTGAATTAGCCTCAACTGTGGCGCATCGCGTTCCCGGCCGATGCTTTGCATCGCGAGAAGGCGTGTCCGTTTTCACGCTCGAAAGAAGGCCCCGTCGATGTCGTCGATCGGTTTCCCGCTGCTGCTGATTCCGGTGGCGATCTGCAACATCATCGCGTTCCTGATGCCCGACCTGTCATTTGCAGGTCCGGTCCCGCTGTTCTCCATCACCTTGCGATCGCACGACGTCTGGACCGTCACGCTGAACGACGTGCTGGTGGCGCTGTCGATTTTGCTGCTGTGGCTCGAAGTCATCCGCGCCACGCGGCCGGCGCCGAAATATTTCGTCGACCATTTCCTGTCGCTGGTGGTGGCCGGCGCGGCCGCCTATGAATTCGTGATGCTGCCGAAATTCGGCAACGCGACCTTCTTCCTGATCACCCTGACGGCGATCGTGGATTTCCTGGCCGGCATCTCACTGCGCGCCCGCCGCCCGCGCCGCGTTGCAGTGCCGGTCGAGGCGCCGGTGCCGGTGCATGTCGAAGCCCCGCGCGCCGACGTGCCGGTGGCGCCTGCGCCGACGCCGGCAACGATCCCCTCCCCCGAGCCGCTGCCCTCCGCGACACCTGTCGTGCCGCCCGCGACCTCGGTCGCCGAAGCGGTGCTCGCCGATCGCTCCGTGCCGCCGCGCGACATCGCGCCGGAGCGCAAGGTGGAGCCGGTGAAGGTCGAGCCTGCGAAGGTCGAACCTGCGAAGGTCGAACCGCGCATCGAGCCCGATCTCAACTCCTGGCTGGAGTCGAAGCTCGAGTCGAAGCCGGAGCCGAAACCCGACACGCCGGCGATGCCCAGGGCCGATGATTTCAGGTTGTCGAAGCCGGAAACCCTGCCGGTCGCGAGGCCAGAAACGCTGCCGGTGCCCGTCACCCACAGCGAGACCGTGCCGCCGGAAGTCGTGGCGCAGACGTCCCCCGGGATCGAGGCCGACGACCTGCAGCCCGGCAAGCCAACGGTCACGGACCACAAGCCTAAGAGCTAACCGGAATCTTCCTTCTTCCTCCCTCAAGCCGCGTAGCCGCGCAGGGGGAGGGTGGCGCGTTTGAGAGCGCAGCGAACAAACGTGACGGGTGGGGTGCTCCAAAGGAAGCCTGGCTGTGTGGCGACCCACCTCGGCCTCCACTTCGTTCGACCGACCCTCCCCATCGAGCTTCGCTTGAGGAAGGGAAACCGAGAAGCCTGTCGTCAGATAAATCTCAGGCCGTCCGCTTCAGATAGTTCGGCGCCGTCAATTGCCCCGCCGCGCGATACGCCGCAATCACATCCCCTACATCCGCACGCCGCAACACACGCGTTTGCGGAGCCTGCTCGGCCGTTGCAATCAAATGGATAAGAAACGCCGCATCGGGCCGCGCGATCTGCGACGACACTGGCGCGCTCCGCAGCGGCTGCTCAGTGCCGACCACCGCGACGCTCTCGACGGAAGGCGCTGCCACCGTGCGCTCCACGCCGATATCGCCCGCGCGCCGCATCTGCGGCGGCGTGGTGGGCGTGACCCGCGGGATGGCGGCGATCGACATGGTGAACAAGCTCGCGTCTCAATGTGGGACAACCGTTGCCCCTCTGATATGTTCATCGCAAGCGGCATGCCGAAGCTCTCCACAACTACCAATAAGAGGCAGATCCTGCAGATCCGCGCGCAGCGCTACAGTTTCTTAATTCTTTAGGAACTTTGACTACCGTTCCTCGCTATCTGCACCGTATTGTCGCGTGCGAATCACCCGGCTGCGTCCCAAAACGAGGCGACTTTGACATCCGCCCTATCCCCGAGCGTTTCCGACGCTCCTGCGCCGGTCGCACAGATTCCCACCGCCGAGATCCTGGCCCGGCTGGGCCAGGCCGCCTTTGTCTGGGATATCGCCAGCGACACCATGACCTGGACCGACCAGGTGGGATGCGTCTTTGCCGACATTCCCGTAGCCGTGCTGGCGCGCGGTGCCGATCTGGCCAATCTGATCGAGCCGCAGCGCAACGTTCGCAGCGAAGCGCTGCACCGGGCGCTGGCCCAGACGCCCCCGGCGTTTCGCGGCACCTATCGGATCGAATACGGCGTGCGCGCCTCGACCACTGCCACGGTGTTGTGGATCGAGGAAAGCGGTTTCTGTGAAGCCGGCGCCGACGGCAAGCCGGCGCGCGTCGAAGGCATCATGCGCATCGACAACGAACGCCACGCCCGTGATCAGCAATTGTTGACCCTCGCGCAATGCGATCCGGTGACCGGCGATCTCAACCGCACCCATCTGATGGCGTCGCTGGCCGAAGCCATCGAGGAGGCCGCACGCTTCAGGACGTCCTTTGCCTTCATGCTGATCGGCATCGATCATCTCGCGCGTATCAACGATTCGTTCGGCTTCGATGTGGCCGATGAGGTGATCGCCGCGATCGCGCAGCGGATCCGCACGCGGCTGCGCGGCGGCGACGTGATGGGACGGTTCTCAGGCAACAAATTCGGGCTGATCCTGAAGAACTGTACCGTCGAGGACGCCAACACCGCCGCCGAACGCTTTCTGCAGGGCATCCGCGACGACGTGATTCCGACCCGTTCCGGCCCGGTGTCGGTCACCGCCACCATCGGCGCCGTCTCGGTGCCGCGCTATGCGCGCGACGTCAACGAAGCCGTCAACCGCGCCCAGGAAACCCTGGACGGCGCCAAGCGCCGCCGCAGCGGCAGCTTTGCGATGTGGCGGCCGAATGTCGAGCGCGACGCCCAGCGACGCGTTAATATCCGCGTCACTGACGAGATCGTCACTGCCCTCAACGAACGCCGCATCGTGATGGCCTTCGAGCCGGTGGTGAATGCCGGCACCCGCGATCCCGCCTTCTACGAGGCGCTGGTGCGGATGCGGCAGGACGACGGCGAACTGTTGCTGGCACCGGACATCGTGCCGGTGGCCGAGAAGCTCGGGCTGATCCGGCTGGTCGATCATCGCGTGCTCGAACTGGTGGTGGCCGAGCTCGCGGCCGCGCCGAACGTGCAGCTGTCGCTGAATATCTCGCCCGACACCACCATGGATCCGGACTGGTGGACCTCGATCGAATCGATGATGCGCGCCAATCCGGGCGTCGCCGAACGGCTGATCGTCGAGATCACCGAGACCGTGGCGATACAGGACCTCGACGACGTCCGCGGCTTCGTCACACGCCTGAAGAATCTCGGCAGCCGCATCGCCATCGACGACTTCGGCGCCGGCTACACCTCGTTCCGCAACCTGCGCAAGCTCGGCGTTGATATCGTGAAGATCGATGGCGCCTTCGTGCAGAACATCGCGCGCTCCGCCGACGACCGCGCCTTTGTGCAGACCTTGATCGACCTCAACCACCGCCTCGGCATCCGCACGGTGGCCGAATGGGTGCAGGACGCCGAGTCCGCGGCGATCCTGCAGGACTGGGGTTGCGATTACATTCAGGGCCGCTTCACCGGCCTCGCCGCGCCGGACCGCCCGTGGCTGGTCCCTCATGCGTTGCCGAAGCCGGCGGTCGGTGGATAGCCCTCCACTTGTCGTCCCCGCGCAGGCAGAGCCCCAGACAGCGCAGACTCTCTTTCAATCGAGATGGCGGCCGCCTTCTGCCGTCACGGCGCTCGCGGGTTGTGGGTCCGCCTTCGCGGGGACGACAGTTTCCCTCACCTCCGCCATGACCGTATCCAGCACCTCGCGCAGGGCCTTGGCCAGGTCGGCGCGGCGATAAGGTTTGGTCAGCAGATTGATGCCGGCATCGAGCCGCCCCTGATGGACGATCGCGTTTTCGGTGTAGCCTGACGTGTACAGGATCTTCACGCCCGGCCTGACATGCGACAGTTGCTCGGCGAGCTGGCGGCCGTTCAAACCCGGACCGAGCACGACATCGGTGAACAGCACGTCGAAGGCCAGCCCCTGCGCGACCATGTCGAGCGCTTCGGCCGCACTGCAAGCGGTGTAGGTCGGGTAGCCGAGGCTGACCAGATTGGTGATGACGAAGCGCCGCACCAGTTCGTCGTCTTCGACCACAAGCACGGTTTCCTGGCCGCCCAAAATGTTCGTTACCGAATCCGGCGGCACTGCCGCCTTCGTTCCGTCAACGCGCGGCAGATACAGCTTCACCGTGGTGCCGTACCCCTCCTCGCTATAGATCTTGATGTGCCCGCCGGACTGCTTGATGAAGCCGAACACCATGCTGAGACCAAGACCGGTGCCCTTGCCGATCGCCTTGGTGGTGAAGAACGGATCGAACACGCGGCTGAGGATGGCCGCTGGAATGCCGTGGCCGTTGTCGCTGACTGCGATCATGACATAGGGACCGGCGTCGACCTCGGCATGCTGCGCAGCATAGCCTTCGTCGAACATAATATTGGCGGTCTCCAGCGTCAGCCGTCCGCCCAACGGCATCGCATCGCGGGCGTTGACAGCAAGGTTAAGCAAGGCGCTGGACAGCTGCGCCGGATCCGCCATGGCGGTCCACGGCGAGTCGGCGAGGCGGGTATCCATCAGCACCCGTTCGCCGATCGTCGGCCGCAGCAGGCGCATGGCGGTGTGAACCATCTCGTTGACGTCGATCTCGCGCGGTTCGAGCGGCTGCCTGCGCGCAAATGACAGCAACTGATGCGTCAGGTCGGCGCCGCGATCGACCGCCTCGTCCACCATCTTCGCCACGACAAGCAGTTCCGGCCGGTCCGCGACGCCTTCGGCGATGATTTCGATGGCGCCGGTGATCACCGTCAACGTGTTGTTGAAGTCGTGCGCGATGCCGCCGGTCAACTGGCCGACCGCTTCCATCTTCTGCGCATGGTGCAACTGATATTCGGTCTCCCGAGTGACCGTGATGTCGCGATACACGATCACCGCGCCTTCCAACTTGCCGAGCTCGTCCGCCAGAACGCGTCCCGACGCGGCGAGCCGCCTCAGCTTCGTTTCGCCGACGCGACGATGGGTGACCTCGATATTGTCGAAATTCTCGCCGCGCATCGCGCGTCCGATCGGTGTCAGATCGAAGGGAATCGGCGTGACGCCGTCGGACCGGAAACGAAGATTGCGTTCGTTCCACTCCTGATGGGTCAGCCCCGCTTCGATGCCGAACATCTCACGGCACACCGCGTTCGCGAACACTGCGATTCCCTGATTATTGATGATCAGAAATCCGTCCGCCATGCTCTCGATGGTCTTGTCGAAGATCTTGGATTTGCTGCGCAGGGCATCGGCCTTGTCCGTAACCTCGGCGGCCATTTCGATGAATGCCCGGGCCAGAATGCCGACTTCGCCGCCAGCCTGATCCGGGACGTGAATGGGCTCGCCGCGCCCGAAACCGACCACCGCGGCCGTGATCTGTCGCAACGGGCGGGTCAGGGACCGGGCCATGAAGATCGCCAGCAGGATCGCTGCGGCGATCGCCACGGCCGCCGCGGTGAGGTCCGACCGGCGCAGCGCCGCCGCGGGCGCCATGATGCTGGCGTAAGATGCGGATTCGATGATGCCGACGCGCAGGGTATCGGCAAGTCGATCGAATTCGATCGCCACGGCGACCTTCTCGCCGTCGGCTTTGTCGGTGACCGCCGCGCCATGGTCGCCGTCGCCGACCTGCGTGACCAACGCCGGAAATTCATCCTGCCAGCGATGGCGGATGCCGAGTTCGAAGCCGAAGGCGCGCGATCCGTCGGGATGGAGGACGAAATCTCCGGCGGCATTGACAATGTAGACCTGCGAGTGGTCGTCCACCGCGGCACACAGCGCCGCAAAGATCGACCGCATATCGAACATGATGACCACGACGCCGATCGGCCGGCCGGCGCCGTCCTGTATCGCAGTGGCGGCGTGCACCACCGGCACGTGGGGGTCCGCAATCACCCCGCCGCGCTTGAGCGCGAGCTCGATCGGCGACACAAAGGCCTCGCCCGGCTGCTTTGCGACGGCTTCGCGAAAATAGCCGCGTTCGCTGTTGATCTTCAGTTCGGCCGACGGTGCCGCGCGGACGGAGCCGTCCGGGCCGTTGCGATCGACCCGGACGATTTCGCGGCCGCCGTCCGCAGTGCCGATCAGGCTGATTTCCCGGATGGCGCGCTTGGCGTTCAGCATGCCGGCATAGATGCCCTCGATATCGTCACGCCATTTCGCTTTCGCTGTCTGCTCTTCCGGACCGGAGCCGTTGCCGGCGATGGCGCGCATCAAGCGCTGATGGACGGGAACAGCACCCAACGCCAGCACGTCGCCGCGCGCGCCCTGCAGATAAATATCGAGAATGCCGAGCCGCCCGCTGGCCTGCATGCGCAGCCGCTCGAGGCTGACCGGCACCACCGCGCTCTCGACGCTGCGATAGCCGATCACGCCGGCAGCCGCTGTGCCGACCACCAGCGTCACCATCGCTACCATCAGCTGCGTCGACAGCTTCATCGAATCGGGTCCCTCCGTTGTGCCTTAACAAACCTCCCTTTCGCGTGTTGGTCAGAACGGTACGCGCGCATGTCGATGCTGCCGGCCAGCATAGGCCGCCGCCAGCTATCATGTTAAACGCACGCGGATCGGGCATTACGCCGACGGGGGCGATCATGATCTATCTCGGCAACACGCTGGTGGCGCTGGTCGCAGCGCTGCACGTTTATTTCCTGGTCCTGGAGATGTTTCTCTGGACGGCTCCGCGTGGTCTTCGCACCTTCGGCAACACGCCGGAAAAGGCCGAGACGACGCGCGTGCTGGCCGCCAACCAGGGTCTCTATAACGGCTTCCTTGCCGCCGGCCTGATCTGGGGCCTGCTCCACGCGGCGCCGGCCTTTGCATTCCAGATCAAGACGTACTTCTTGTCGTGCGTCATCATCGCCGGCGCCTATGGCGCCTGGAGCGTGAGCCGGCGGATCTTGCTGATACAGGCATTGCCCGCAGCACTGGCGCTGGTCGTGCTGGCGCTGGCCTAAGCGTAGAAGCGCGCCCTCCTCGTCGTCCCTGCGAACGCAGGGACCCATACACCGTGAGGGCAGCCTAAAGCTGATGCGGCAATGTCATCGATCAGTCACGACAGCCGGGAGCATGGGGCCCCGCGTTCGCGGGGACGACCGCCGGCTTCACCTCGTAACACTTTACTAACTATCTTCTCCTTCGACATCTGACAGCCAACCGGCAGTCATGAAGCGTCGGTATCCCGTTGCTGATTCTGCGATGACCCATCGCGATGCAACGAGGATCGATGCTTTGTTCAAGTTCATCCGCCGCGCATCGGCGCGCCTGACCCCATCGTCCCGGATCAGGTTCGGCCTGCGCATCCAGATCGCGCTGATCGGCATTCTCGCCGTCGTCCTCACCGGCACCATCTGTTTCATCGGCCTGGCCTTCGAGGCGGAGGCGCAGCGGCAGTCCGACCAGGCCGTGACACTGCGCCAGCACGTCGTCGGGCTCGCCGCGAATTATCTGGAAGCCGGACAGATCGCGAACCAGTTCCTGCGCAGGCAGGACCAGACGCTGATTGCGGCCCACGGCGACCTGATCAAGACGGCGCTGGCGAACCTGTCGGCCATCGACGCCCTCGTGGAGAAGCGGCCCGAAGGCGATGCGTTGAAGGCCGGCTCGGCCCTGCACGCTGGGCTCAATCTCTACCAGACCCGATTCAACAATATCACGTCGATCCAGACTGCGCTCGGGCTGACCGGCAGCAGCGGCTTTCAGGGCCGGCTGCGCGCCGCGGCGCAGGCGATCGAGAGCAAGCTGGCGCCGCTGGGCGAGCTCCGTCTCACCAACCTGCTGCTGCTGATGCGCCGGCACGAGAAGGACTTCATGCTCAGCGGCGAGGAGAAGTTCGGCGACCAATTCGACAAGCGCCGCGACGAATTCGCCGATGCGCTGACCGCATCTTCCCTGCCCGATGCCGCCCGCGACGATCTGGCTGCGCTGATGAAGGCCTATGGCGAGAGTTTTGCAGCCTATGCGGTGACGCGAAGCAGCCTCAATGACGAGGTCGAGGATTTCGCCACCGTCTTCCAGCGCAATCGTCCCGCATTGGACGGGCTCGTGCGTTCGGCCGACGCCGAATATCACGCGGCCGAAGCCCGCGCATCGCAGGCCCGGCAGAATATGACCTGGACCATCGCCCTGGCGACCATTCTGATCGGCGTCGGCGCGGTGTATTTCGGCCAGCGCATCGCGCGCGCGATCGCCGCCATGACCCGGGCGATGCAGGCCCTGGCCTCCGGCGATTTCGCGGTGGTGCTGCCGGGGCTCGGACGCGGCGACGAAATCGGCGACATGGCGCAGGCGGTCGAGACCTTCAAACTGCGCGCGCAACAGAGAGCCGCCGACGAATTGCAGGTGCAACGCGGCCGGGAGCAGCGCGCCGTCGCGGCCCGCAAGGCCGACATGGACCGGCTCGCCACCGACTTCGAAGGTGCGGTCGGCCGCATCGTCGAGACGGTGTCTCTGGCGTCGGTCGAACTGGAAAGCGCCGCCGGCACCCTGACCTCGACCGCCACGCGCGCGCAGGAATTGACCGAAGTGGTCGCCGCGGCGTCCGATGAGGCCTCTGCCAATGTGCAATCGGTGGCGGCGGCGACCGAACAGATGTCGCTGTCGGTCAACGAGATCGGCCGCCAGGTGCACACGTCCGCGCGGATCGCCGGCGAGGCCGTGACCCAGGCCGAGGCCACCAACCGCCAGATCGGCGAATTGCTCAGCGCCGCCGACAAGATCGGCGAGGTGGTGCAGCTGATCAGCGCGATTGCGCGCCAGACCAATCTGCTGGCGCTGAACGCCACCATCGAGGCCGCGCGCGCGGGCAGCGCCGGACGGGGCTTCAGCGTGGTCGCCGCCGAAGTGAAGGCGCTGGCCGCGCAGACCGCGGCAGCCACCGGCGAGATCGGTCAGCAGATCGGCGGCATCCAGCAGGCGACGCGAAATTCGGTTCTGGCGATCCAGGCAATCGGCACGACGATCGGCCGCATGTCCGAGATCGCCGCAACCATCGCCGCCGCCGTCGAGCAGCAGGGCGCCGCCACCGCCGAGATCGCGCGCAACGTCCAGCGCGCCGCCCAAGGCACCGCCGACGTCAGCAGTAACATCACCGACGTCAAACAAGGCGCCGCCGACACCGGCCTCGCCTCATCGCACGTGTTCTCCGCCGCCCTTTCCCTATCCGGCGACAGCGCCCGGCTTAAAGCCGATGTTGCGACGTTCCTGCATTCAGTACGCAGCGCGTGAAGCGGGACGCTCTCTACCCGTCGTCCCGCGAAGGCGGGGACCCATACGCCGTGTCGCAGCGTTTGATAGCAGAGCGGTGAGGTTTTGACTCAAATCAGACCTCAGGGGTTATGGGTCCCCGCCTGCGCGGGGACGACAAGTGGATAGGTCTGGCTTTTGCCGCCAACGCGATGAGCGGCTCTCGATTCCCTCTCCTTGCCAAGCCGAAAACCTTGCGACACACTGCCTGTCAACGATGGCGGCCCGCGCGGGAATGACCATCGACGAACACATCAGGAGGACGGCATGAGGGCACTGCATCTCGATCGCTTCGTCACATCCGCACATCTGCAAAGGCCCGCCCGCCGGCGCGTGCTGCAGGCAGCCGTTCTGGCCATCACGGCAGCCGCGATCGCGCCCGCCTCCGCCCAAAAGAAATACGATCCCGGCGCCACCGATAGCGAGATCAAGATCGGCCAGACCGTGCCGTTCTCGGGTCCCGCCTCGGCCTATGCCACCATCGGCAAGGCGCAGGCGGCTTACTTCCGCATGATCAACGATCAGGGCGGCATCAACGGCCGCAAGATCAACCTGATCCAGTATGACGACGGCTATTCGCCGCCGAAGGCCGTCGAGCAGGTCCGCAAGCTGGTGGAATCCGACGAGGTGCTGCTGACGGTCCAGATCGTCGGCACGCCGTCCAATGCAGCGGTGCAGAAATATCTCAACCAGAAGCAGGTGCCGCAGCTGTTCGCCGCCACCGGCGCCTCGCGCTTCACCGATCCGAAGAACTTCCCCTGGACCATGGGCTACAATCCGAACTACCAGACCGAAGGCCGGATCTACGCCAAATACATTCTGAAGAACTATCCCAGCGCCAGGATCGGCGTGCTGTGGCAGAACGACGACCTCGGCCGCGATTACGTGACGGGCTTGCGCGCCGGCCTTGGCGACAAGGCCGCGTCGATGATCGTGGCCGAGGCATCCTATGAATTGTCCGACCCCACCATCGACTCGCAGATCGTCAAGCTGAAATCATCCGGCGCCGATCTGCTGTTCAACGCCTCGACGCCGAAATTCGCCGCGCAGGCGATCCGCAAGGTCGCCGACCTCGGCTGGAAGCCGGTGCATATCCTCGACATCAACGCGATCTCCGTAGGCGCCGTGCTGCAGCCCGCCGGGCTGGAGAACTCCAAAGGCCTGATCACGGTGAACTACGGCAAGGATCCGCTGGATCCGCAGTGGCAGGACGACGCCGGCATGAAGCGCTTCTTCGCCTTCATGGCGAAGTATTATCCCGAAGGCGACAGGAATTCGAGCTTTAACACCTATGGCTACGGCAACGCACAGCTGCTGGTCGAGGTGCTGAACCGCTGCGGCGACGACCTGACCCGCGCCAATGTGATGAAGCAGGCCACCTCGCTGTCCGGTCTCAAGACCGACCTCGGCCTGCCCGGCATGCAGATCAACACGTCGCCATCGGACTACCGCGTCAACAAGCAGCTGCAGATGCAACGTTTCAACGGCGAGCGCTGGGAGCTGTTCGGCCCGATCATCGAGGACGACGCGGCGGGCTAGCGCTGGCACCGCATGTCACGCTTGCGTGTGCGATGTAATAATCGCGCCGTGCATGCGTCTACTCCAATACAGGCCAATGCCTGAATGGAGAAAAATCATGATGACATCGACGTTGATGAAGTCGAACGCCGCACGTATCAGCGCGGTGTTACTGCCGCTGCTGCTGAGCCAGACCGGCGCTTTCGCCGCTACCCGCGGTCATGACGAGACCCGGTCTCACAGGGCCCCCGTCGTGCAGGTGCATCAGTCGGCGCCCGGCGCTGCGCTCGGCAATCCGGTTTTCGCAACGATGCCTCACCGCGGCATGCCCGACATGAGCGACATGTGGCCGTATTATCTCGACCTCGGCTAACGCCGATGCGCGTCCGCCGACCTCCCAGGATCATCCGTCATTGCAACTGCAATGGCGGATGCTGATGGTTCAAGCGCGGCAGGCCTATTTCGCAGTCTTGGAGAACAGCGTCAGCTGGCCGTCGGAAAGGTCCGCGGCAATGATCTGGGCGGAGGTCACGCCCTTGCCCTTCAGTGCGGCGGCGGCAGCCGGCGTGCCGTCGATGGATTTGCGCAGGCCCGCCGTGTCGTCATCGCTGGCCTTGGCCGCGAGTTCCAGGACGTGCGACTTCACCGGGTCCGGCAATTGCTGGACGTCGATCACCTGCACGGTCTTGATCCGGGCGCCCGGCCTGGCCAGCACATTGGCGGTGGGCGGAGAAGCGTCCTGCGCGGCAGCAATTGCGGGCATGACAAGCGAGAAAACAGCAACGAGAGCGGCTGCCGTGGGCATACGCATGATGGGTCCTGAATTTTTTTGAAATGATGGTCGTGGGGCGGGTCGCATGGCGCGGGGCAGAACCCCGAAGCCAACGAAGGCGCTTTCCTATCTGTGCGATGTCAAAAGAGTCTTTCCACGACGATCACTTTTTTGCGCATTGTTTGATTTGTGTCGAAATGACGGACGACGTGACGGTCGGCTCCAGCGCACTGCGAGCCGCCAGCAGCAAACCCCTTTCATCGCCGTTAACTCCCGTTTAACGGCGCCTTAAACCGGGAACGCTAGGTTCGCGCGATCGGGGTGCGTGGTGCTGGCGGATGGCGTGGGGCAAGAAAAAAAGCGGGCGCAAGGAGCCGACATTCGGAGTCGCGGCGGCGCTGTCCGACCTGCGGCTGTCGAAGGCCGATCGTGTGCCCGGCGGCGATGACGACAAGCCGAGAAAGCCGCCAAAGCGCGACAATCCGAAGCCGGACAACACGGGCGGCGACCGGCCGCGAAAGGCGCGCAGCGCGAGCAAGGCACGCAGCAGCGGGCGCCTGATCGGCGGCGTCAAGCGCATGGCCTATTGGGGCGCGGTGCTCGGCCTGTGGGCGGCGATCGCGGTGGTCGGCGGCGTGGTCTATGTCGGCGCGCATCTGCCGCCGATCCAGTCGCTGGAAATCCCGAAACGCCCGCCCACCATCCAGATCGTCGGCATCGACGGAAGCGTGCTGGCGACAAGGGGCGAACAGGCCGGCGCCAATGTTTCGCTGAAGGACCTGCCGCCCTATCTGCCGAAGGCCTTCATCGCCATCGAGGACCGTCGCTTCTATTCGCATTGGGGCGTCGACCCGATCGGCATCGCGCGCGCCGCGGTGGCCAACGTCATGCATCGCGGCGTCTCGCAGGGCGGCTCGACGCTGACCCAGCAGCTCGCCAAGAACCTGTTCCTGACCCAGGAGCGCACGATGCAGCGCAAGCTGCAGGAGGTCGAGCTGGCGCTGTGGCTGGAGCGTAAGCATTCCAAGAACGAGATCCTCGAGCTCTATCTCAACCGCGTCTATTTCGGCTCCGGCGCCTACGGCATCGAAGCCGCCGCGCAAAAATATTTTGGCAAGTCCGCGAAGAACGTCACCATTGCCGAGGCGGCGATGCTGGCCGGCCTCGTGAAGTCGCCGTCACGGCTGGCGCCCAACCGCAATCCGGAAGGCGCCGAAGCCCGCGCCAAGGTGGTGCTGGCGGCAATGGCGGATGCCGAGTTCATCACGCCCGCCCAGACCAAGGCCTCGACCGGTACGCCGCAATTCAACGTCAAACCGGTCGGCGCCGGCACCGTCAATTACGTCGCCGACTGGATCGGCGAGGTACTGGACGACCTGGTCGGCCAGATCGACGAGAGCATCGTGGTCGAGACCACCATCGATCCCAAGCTGCAGGCTGTTGCCGAAGCGGCGATCATCGACGAACTCGCCGCCAAAAGCGTCAAGTTCAATGTCACGCAAGGCGCGCTGGTGGCGATGACCCCGGACGGCGCGGTGCGCGCCATGGTCGGCGGCCGCAATTATGCCGAAAGCCAGTACAATCGCGCCGTGACCGCCAAGCGTCAGCCCGGGTCGTCGTTCAAGCCCTTCGTGTACCTCACCGCCATCGAAGCCGGTTTGACGCCGGACAGCGTGCGTACCGACGCCCCGATCGACATCAAGGGCTGGCGACCGGAGAACTTCACCCACGAATATTTCGGCCCTGTGCCGCTGAAGCAGGCGCTTGCGATGTCACTGAACACGGTGGCGGTGCGGGTCGGCCTCGAGGTCGGTGCGGCCAATATCGTGCGCACCGCGCATCGCATGGGGATCTCGTCCAAGCTGGAGGCCAATGCCTCGATCGCGCTCGGCACCTCGGAAGTGTCTCTGACCGAACTGGTCGGCGCCTATGCGCCCTTCGCCAATGGCGGCGTGTCGGCGTCGCCCCATGTCGTGATGCGGATCCGGACGATGGAGGGCAAGAAGCGCGTGCTGTATCAGCGCCCGCCGGAGTCCGCCAACACGGTGATCGACGGCCGCGCGGTGGCGATGATGAACACCATGATGCAGGAGACCATCATTTCCGGCAGTGCCAAGAAGGCCGACATGCCGGGCTGGCTCCCCGCCGGCAAGACCGGCACCAGCCAGGATTTCCGCGACGCTTGGTTCATCGGCTACACTTCGCACCTCGTCACCGGCGTCTGGCTCGGCAATGACGACTCGACGCCGACCAAGAAGGCCACCGGCGGCGGCCTGCCGGTGGAGATCTGGTCGCGCTTCATGAAGACCGCGCATCAGGGCCTGCAGCCGGTGCCGGTGCCAGGCCTCGCACCATCGAGCGCGTTTGCGACGGTAGCGAGTGCCGTGTCGGGCGCCGTATCCAGCATGCTGCCGGGGGCGCCTTCGCCGCAGCCACAGCCGCAGGCGACGCCCTCAGACGCCCCCTTGCCCGGTTATGTGCCGAGCGCTCCGGTCTATAACGGCTACCGCCCGCCGCCGGCGCCGACCCAGGCGGCCTACCCCACACGCCAGCAGCCGCAACGCAACGCTCGCCCGGAAGCCGCGAGCGGATTGGACGGTTGGTTGGTGGATCGGTTGTTCGGAAGATAGCCGAACGCCTCTATAGTCGTCCCTTCGCACGCAGGGACGACCGCCGGTTTGTTCGGAAGATGGCCTAGCGCATCTCGAGTCGCCCCTGCGCACGCAGGGGCCCATACGCTGTGTCGCTTCGGTGTTGCGATGGGACGGCGGATTTCCGTCACCATCACCCTCACGGGGTATGGGTCCCTGCGTTCGCAGGGACGACGAATGCCGTTGCTTACGCCTGCACCCCGTAACGATGCAGATCGTTGCCGTGCGTATCCAGCCAGGCCTTGGCGCGCTCGGTAGCGGGGCAGATCTTCGCCACGACGCGCCAGAACTTGACCGAGTGGTTCATCTCAACCAGATGCGCGACCTCGTGGGCGGCGAGATAGTCCAGCACGTAAGGCGGCGCCAGGATCAGGCGCCACGAGAACGACAGCGAGCCCTCGGTGGTGCAGGACCCCCAGCGGCTGGACTGGTCGCGAATCGAGATTCGCTTCACCTTGACGTTCAGCTGTGCGGCATAGGCTTCGGAAGCCTTCAACAGATCCTTGCGGGCCTCGCGCTTGAGGAAATCGTGGACACGTCGATCGATGTGCTCGACATCGCCGGCCACGCAGAGCAGCTTCTCGCCATTGTCGCGTACCTCGGTCCACATCGTGCCGCGACCCGCGCGATGAACGATCCGGTGCGGCGCGCCGCGCAACGGCACGATCGTGCCGTGCTGGAACGGCGCCGCCTTCGGCAAACGGCCGAGACGTGCAGCGATCCACGCGCCATGGCGCTGCGCAAAGTCCTTTGCGTCGGCCAAAGTGCCGCGCGGCGGCATGGTGAGGATGGCTTCGCGGTCGCTCGGATGAATGCGCAGCGTATAGCGGCGCGCGCGGCGATGCCGGCGTAGCCGGATGGCAAAGATTTGCGAGCCGTGCTTGACGGCCAGCGTGTCAGGTTCGGTGGGGCGGCGGTAGAGGAGTGCGCGAAATGCCATATCAGAAGTCCCGGTCGTCAGAAGATCGACCGGATTCTGCCATAACCGCCGCCACGTGAACGGCTCAGCGCAAAAACAAATCATTTGCCCAATATAGGGGGCTGTAGGCTGCGTTGTCCCCTACAGAATGTGGGGTGAAACCCGAATCCAAATTCATAACAACGCCAGAAATGTGAATTTAAGAATGAATCGCGCACCACATCTACGGATAGGTGCAAAGTCCGCTTTCTTTGCCTGATTTCAATAGCTTACGAAGTCCCGCGGCGGATTCGGGAAGCTATCGCCTGAATCGCGATTACATCGCTCATCAAAATCGAACCGCATCATCACGATCACCATCGTAACGATGCGGTTTTGATTCACTCGGCGGCTGCGCGATGTCGTGCAAGGGTCGCGCTATCCATGAAGTCGCAGATACGCGGCACGATTTCCGATTTGAAACGCGAGCCATTGAACACACCGTAATGTCCGACGCCTTTCTGCACATAATGCACACGGCGATCATCGGGGATCGAACTGCACAGCATATGCGTCGCTTCGGTCTGGCCGAGGCCGGAGATGTCGTCGTTCTCTCCTTCGACAGTCATCAGCGCGACGTTGACGATCTTCGACGGGTCAACCAACTGGCCGCGATGGATCATCTCGCCCTTCGGCAGAGCGTGCTTGATGAACACGGTGTCGACGGTCTGCAGATAATACTCCGCGGTGAGGTCCATCACCGCCAGATATTCGTTGTAGAAGTCGCGATGCTTGTCGACCAGGTCGCCGTCGCCCTTCACCAGGTTCTGGAACAGGCGCTTGTGCGCGTCCATGTGGCGGTCGAGGTTCATGCTGATGAAGCCGTTGAGCTGCAGGAACCCGGGATAGACGTCGCGCATCATGCCGGGATGCGGGAACGGCACCTTGGTGATGACGTGGCTGCGGAACCAGTCGATGCCCTTCTCGGCCGCAAGATTGTTCACCGCCGTGGGATTGCGGCGGGTATCGATCGGGCCGCCCATCAGGGTCATCGACAGCGGCGCAAAACCATCGTTGCGCGCCTCCATCACCGACACCGCGGCGAGCACCGGCACCGCTGGCTGGCAAACTGCGAGCACGTGGACATTGCCGCCGAGCACATGAAACATCTCGATGACGTAGTCGATATAGTCGTCAAGATCGAAGCGACCCTCAGCGAGCGGCACCTGGCGGGCGTCGGCCCAGTCGGTGATATAGACGTCATGGGTCGGCAGGAAGGCCTCCACCGTGCCGCGCAGCAGCGTGGCATAGTGCCCGGACATCGGCGCCACGATCAGCACGCGCGGCTGTGGCGCGCGCAACGGGCGGGGATGCTGGCGGTCGAAGTACAGCAGACGGCAGAACGGTTTTTCCCACACCGAGCGGATCTCGATCGGGGTGCGGACACCGTTGACCTGGGTATCATTGAGGCCCCATTCCGGCTTGCCGTAGCGCCGCGTGGTGCGCTCGAACACTTCGCAGCCGGCGGCGACGGATTTGCCGAATTCGGTCTTGGCGAACGGATTGAACGGATTTTCGAACATCATCTTGGTGACGTCGGACATCACGCGCGCCGGGCCCATCGAGGCGCGGGCCATCTCGTGCATCCAGTACATCGGCATGGTCAGAGCCGGGCTCGTTTCCGTCGGCAAGGCCGGTGGCCTGCCAAATTCACCAATCGGCATCTGTCCTCGCTTCAGCTGGATTGTGTCGCAGCGGCTATTGCGCTGCACATATAGTGGGGTTTGCGTAAGAAAGCGTCAATGCGTCGATCGCATGACAGCGGGAGCGCAGCTGGCCGATCGCGCTTCAGCCTTGATATATCATGTCATTCGCCGCCAGAGATGAGCGATCCAGCTCGCCGGGCGCTTTTCAGCAGCCCAAGAAATGACGCGAATGAGACAATAAACAGCACGGCGTTGATGGCCAGCGCGGTCAACATCAGGTCGGGCCGGAACACGTGGTCGAACAACAGCGCGCGCATGCCTTCGAACACATAGGTCGGCGGCAGGCACCATGCGATCAGCTGCAGCCAGTACGGCAGCACCGACACTGGATAATACACGCACGCCAAGGGCATCAGCCCGAACATCAGCGTCCAGACGATGCTCTCGGCGCCAAGGCCGTTGCGCAGCACCAGCCCCGACACGAAGATGCCGAGCGACCAGCTGGTAAAGATCAAGTTGCAGAAGAACGCTACCAGCGGCAGGCCGAGGCCGAACAGGTTGAACTTGAAGAACACGATCGCCAGCACGATCATCGGGATGATGCCGATGGCCAGCCGGATCAGGCTCATCACCATCAGCGAGATCAGGAATTCGATCGGCTTGAGCGGCGACATCATCAGGTTGCCGAGATTGCGCGCCCACATCTCTTCGAGAAACGAGATCGAGAAGCCGAGCTGGCCGCGGAACAGGATGTCCCACAGGATCACCGCGCCGATCAGCGTGCCACCGGCCTGGGCAAAGAAGCCTGCATTCTGCGAGATGTAGCTCTGCAGGAAACCCCAGGTGATAATCTGCAGCGCCGGCCAGTAGATCAGTTCCAGCATCCGCGGCCATGACGACACCAGCAGATACCAATAGCGCAGCACCATCGCGTTGATGCGATGAAGCGCGATGCCGCGGATCTGCGGCTCCATGAGGCTCATGACGCCTGCTCCCGGTTGCGGCCGCGCGCGACGTCAAGGAACACCTCTTCCAGGGTGGTGCGGTTGTAGCGCTGCAGGATCTGCTGCGGGCTGTCGTCGTCCTCGACGCGGCCCTTCTTCATGATGATGACACGGTCGCACAGGCGCTCGACCTCGAGCATGTTGTGCGAGGCCAGCAGGATCGTGGCGTTGCGGCTGCGACGGTAGGTTTCCAGATGCCGGCGGATCCAGTCGGCGGTGTCCGGATCGAGCGAGGCGGTCGGCTCGTCGAGCAACAGCAGTTTGGGCTCATTGATCAGCGCCTTGGCCAGCGCCACGCGGGTCTTCTGCCCGGCGGACAGCTTGCCGCTGGCGCGGTCGAGGAAATCGGTGAGGTCGAGGTCGGAGGCCAGCTGCGCGATGCGGGCGCGCAGGTCCTGCACGGCATAGAGCCTGCCGAACACCGTCAGGTTCTGCCGCACCGTGAGCCGCATCGGCATGTCGACGTAGGGGCTTTCGAAATTGATCCGGCCGAGCACCTGCGCGCTCTCGGCCGGCATGGGATGGCCAAGCACCGCCACCTTGCCGGAAGTCGGCAGCACCAGCCCCATGATCATGGCGATGGTGGTGGTCTTGCCGGCGCCGTTGCCGCCGAGCAGCCCGGTGATGCTGCCGCGCGCGATGCGGAACGAGATGTCGTCGACGGCGCGGTTGGTCTTGTAGAGCTTCACCAGATGCGCAACGTCGATCGCCGAACCCGGCGGTTCGGTGATCTGCGCAGAGCCGGGTCTGAGGGCGTCCAACGTCATTGCGGGGTTCATTGCGGCATTGCGTCGCGATGCGCAAGCCTTGCGCCCAAAGCCTGCCGCGCGCGCCTGCTGCATCATGGCGCAGGGACCGGAACCGGTTTGTCGCCGGCAAGGCGGGCGTCTAAGGTCCGGGCATGACCGATGTCGCCATGTCCGATTTTCGCCACCCGCGCCGCTATGTCCGCCTCGATACCATCCTGCGCCTGCGCTGGCTCGCAGCCCTCGGGCAGCTCGCCGCGATCTTCGTCGTGGTGCAGGGCCTTGAATACGATGTCGAGATCATTCCCTGCGTCAGCATCATCGGACTGTCGGCGGCGCTGAACCTGACGCTGCAGATCGTCTTCAACCCGGTGCACCGGCTGGAGCCGCTGTATGCCGCGGCGCTGCTGGCGCTCAACATCGTCGAACTCGCCGGGCTCTTGTATTGCACAGGCGGACTGCAGAACCCGTTCTCCTTCCTATTCCTGGCGCCGGTGCTGATCTCGGCCACCGCGCTACCGACGCGCTTCACCATCGCGCTCGCCATCCTGGCCGCGGTCTGCGCCACCGTGCTGGCGTTCTTCCACCTGCCGCTGCCGTGGGATTCCACCGATCCGCTGGTGCTGCCGCAGGTCTATCTGCTTGGCGTCTGGTTCTCGATCCGGACCGCCATCGGCGTCACCAGCCTCTACGCCTTCCAGGTCACCGAGGAAGCGCGCAAGCTGTCCGACGCGCTCGCCGCCACCGAGCTGGTGCTGACGCGCGAACAGCACCTCACCCAGCTCGACGGCCTCGCCGCCGCGGCGGCGCACGAACTCGGCACGCCGCTGTCGACCATCTTCCTGATCTCACGCGAGCTCGAAAAGAGCGTGCACCAGAATCCGGAATTGACCGAAGACCT
>JBEVEC010000296.1:0-12038 GCA_040512975.1 Tardiphaga sp.
GCGCGGCCGCTTGCCACCGGCGTGGCGTCGCCGCGGGTGCCCGGCGCCTGGCTGGGGCCGACCGGCCCCGCCGGTCCGCCGCCGCTGACATTCCCCAACCAGGGCACGCCGTCCGTGGTCCAGGTGCAGCCGCCGCCGGACACCGCCAAGCGCGAACCGCCGACCGGACTGCTCGCCGGCCTCGACTGGCTCGACAGCCTGACCTTGACCGGCCTCGACGGCCAAAACCTCAACGAGATCGGCCTCAAGAACGGCAAGTTGGTGGTCGATGACCAGCAGCGCGGCGACAAGTGGGAATTCAACAACATCTCGCTCAGCCTGCGCCGGCCGCGCGGCGGCGGCGTCGCCATGAGCGTGGGCGAGGGCGGCGCTGCGCCGTGGTCGCTGGCCGTGCTGGTCGGTGCGCCGGCCAATGGCGTGCGCTCGGTGGCGATCCGTGCCGACAAGGTGTCCACCCGGAACATCCTGCTGGCGCTGCGCATGAAGGACCTGACCTACAGCGCCGACCTGCCGTTGACCGGCGAATTGAAGGGTGAGCTCGGACGCGACGGCGTGCCGACCTATTTCAACGGCAAGATCACCGCGGGCGCCGGCACCATCACCGACAACGACACACCCGATTATCCGATGCATATCGACCAGGGCGAAGTCAGCGTCGAATGGGACGCCGCGCGCCGCGTCCTGCTGGCACCGTTCAAATTCGTGTCCGGCGAGAACCGCGTCACGCTGCTCGCCCATGTCGAGCCGCCCAACGGCGCCACCACCGACTGGCAGGCCGGGCTGAGCGGCGGCACCATCGTGCTGGCCGGCGACGGCACCGAGCAGCCGCTGATCTTCAACCGCATCTCGATCAACCTGCGCTTCGATTCCGAAGCCCGCCGCGTGCTGCTGACCCAGGCCGATATCAGCAATGGCGATATCGGCCTCGCCGGCACCGGCAGCATCGACTACGCCGGCGAGCCGCGCCTGACCCTCGGTTTTGCCGGCACGCCGATGTCGGCCTCCGCCTTGAAGCGGATGTGGCCGATCCTGATCGTGCCGGAAGTGCGAGAATGGGTGATCGACCGCATCGAACGCGGTTCGCTGCAGCGTATCGAGATCGGCGTCAATTCGCCCGTGCGCAACCTGTCGCGCAAGGGACCGCCGATTCCCGATGACGGCCTGTCGGTGACCATCGTCGCCAACGGCGTGGCGCTGCGTCCGGTGGACGATCTGCCGCTGATCCGCGATGCCGATCTGAAGGCCCGCGTCACCGGCCGCACCGCAACGGTGACCATCGGCCAGGCCGGCATCGACACGCCGGGCGGCCGCAAACTCAATCTCAGCGACATCGTGTTCGAGGTGCCCGACATGGCGCCGAAGCCGTCGCCATCCAAGGTGCGGTTCAAGATCGACGGCCCGGTGCCGGCGGCGGCGGAGGTGCTTGCCTCCGACCGCCTGCGCGACACCGGCGGCAACATGCTCGATCCCGCCACCACCAAAGGCAACGTCTCCGCCCAGGTCACCATGGGCATGCCGATCCAGCACGAACTGACCAAGGCCGACACGGTCTACAGCATCAATGCCGACGTTACTCAGTTTTCAGCCGACAAGCTGGTGATGAACCAGAAGCTCGAGGCCGGCGCGCTCAAGGTCGTGGCCAATAACCAGGGCTATCAGGTCAAGGGCGACGTCAAGATCAACGGGCAGGCGGCGTCGCTGGACTACCGCAAACCCAACGACGGCGACGCCGACGTGCGCGTGCAGGCCACCCTCGACGACGCCAGCCGCGCCAAGCTCGGCTTCGATCTCGGTCCCGCGGTGGTCGGCGCGCTGCCGCTGAAGCTCGCTGGCAAGATCGGCAGCGGCGATCACGACAGCAAGCTCGGCATCGAAGCCGACCTGACCCAGTTGAAGCTTGATAACCTGTTGCCGGGCTGGGCCAAGGCGCAGGGCAAGGCCGCCCGCGCGGTGTTCAACCTGGTCAAGAAGGGCGATTCGACGCGGCTCGAGGATATTGTCGTGGACGGCAGCGGCGCGTCGATCAAGGGCTCGGTGGAGGTCGATCAGAACGGCGACCTCGTCAATGCCAACTTCCCGACCTATTCGCCGTCCGAAGGCGACAAGACCTCGATCAAGGCCGAACGCGGGCCCGACGGCGCATTGAAGGTGACCATGCGCGGCGACGTGTTCGACGGTCGCGGCTTCCTGAAATCGGCGATGTCGGGCGGCACCAAGGACGATCCGAGGGCCAAGGCCAGGTCGATCGACTTCGACGTCGATGTCAAACTCGGCGCCGTCGCCGGCTTCTACGGCGAAGCCATCCGCAGCGTCGATGCGAAGCTGTCGCGACGGGGCGGCACCATTCAGAAGTTCTCGCTGAGCGGCAAGCTCGGGCGCGACACGCCGCTGACCGGCGACATGCGCGGCCGCTCGCAAGGCGCAGGCCGCGACGTAATCTATATCGAGACCAACGATGCCGGCGCGTTCCTTCGCGCCACCGACACCTATTCGAAGATGAACGGCGGACAGCTCGCGCTGGCGGTGGATCCGCCGTCGTCGGACACGCGGCCGAAGGAAGGCCTGATCAATGTGCGCGACTTCACCGTGAAGGGCGAGGCGTCGCTCGACCGCGTCGCCTCCGGCGGCCCGGGTGGGGCGAAGAACGGCGTGGCGTTCTCGCGGCTGCGCGCCGAGTTCACCCGGCAGAACGGCCAGCTCTCGATCCGCGACGGCGTGGTCAAGGGACCCGCAGTGGGCGCCACCATCGGCGGCAACATCGACTACAATCTGAACCAGGTGCGCATGAGCGGCACCTTTGTGCCGATGTACGGCCTCAACAACATGTTCGGCCAGATCCCCATCGTCGGGCTGTTTCTGGGCGGCGGCAGCGACGAGGGCCTGATCGGCGTGACCTATGAGATCGTCGGCTCGCCCAGCGCGCCGGTGCTCAACGTCAATCCGATGTCCGCCATGGCGCCGGGCGTGCTGCGCAAGATCTTCGATTTCGGCACCGGCAAGCCGAACAGCCCGGTCGAGTTTCCGCAGAACAACAATAGCAACTGAGGGCAGGGCCACGTAGCCCGGATGAGCGAAGCGACATCCGGGACTTACAAGCGCTGTGGCTGCTTTCCGCGCGCTACGCGGCGCGAACGCCGGCGAGGAAGGTCGAGACTTCGCCCGATAGCTGTTCGGCCTGCTTTGACAGGCCGGTTGCCGCGCTCAGCACCATGCCGGCGGCATTGCCGGTTTCGTTGGCCGCGGAGCTGACGCCGCTGATGTTGCTGGTGACATCCTGCGTCGCCTGCGCGGTCTGGGTAACGTTGCGGGCGATTTCGGCGGTGGCGGCGCCTTGCTCCTCGATGGCGGAGCCGATGGTGGTGGCGATGGCGCTGACTTCCTCGATGGTCGCGGTGATGCCCTGGATGGCATCGACGGCTTCCCTGGTGGCGCCCTGGATCTGCGCGATGCGCTGGCTGATCTCCTTGGTAGCGTCGGCGGTCTGGCCGGCGAGGCTCTTCACTTCGCTGGCGACCACCGCGAAGCCGCGGCCGGCATCGCCGGCGCGCGCCGCCTCGATGGTGGCATTCAGCGCCAGCAGGTTGGTCTGGCCGGCAATGCTGGAGATCAGCTCGACGACGTGCTCGATCTGCTGCGCGCCTTCCGCCAGCGCGCGCACGATGCTGTCGGTGCGGCGCGCGCTATCGACGGCGTGGCTGGTGATCCTGGCGGATTGCGCCACCTGGCGCGAGATCTCGACGATCGACGACGACAGTTCTTCGGCCGCGGCAGCGACGGTCTGGACGCGGGCGCTGGCCTGCGATGCCGCGCTGGAGACGACATTGGCCTGGTCGTTGGTGCGTGCGGCGGTGCCGGTCATCGACTGCGCGGTGGCTTCCAGTTCGGTCGAACCCGAGGCCATCAGCCCGACGAGCTGACCGACGGAGGCGTCGAAGCGGTTGGCCAGCGCGATCAGCGCTTCGCGCTTCTCGGTCTCGCCGGTCTGCTTCAGCCTGGCCTGTTCGGATTCCAATGCGCGCGCGGTCAGCGAGGTCTGGCGCAACATCTCCAGTTGCTCGGCCATGCGGCCGATCTCGTCGCCGCGCTCGGTCTCGCCGACCTGCTGGTCAAGCGAACCACCGGCGATGGCGTGCATGCGCGCCTGCAGGCGGCGCAGCGCGCCGAGGATGTCGCTGGCGATCAGCCAGGACAGCAGTGCCATCAAGGCCAGCACGCCGGCGCCGAGCGATCCCAGACGGACCAGCAGCGCGTTCACGTCGCGATCGAGATCGTCGATGTAGAGACCGGAACTGAAGGTGATGTCCCATGGTGCGTAGTAGCGGGCGAACACCATCTTCGGCAGCGCCTCGGTCTGACCGGGACGGGGGTAGAGATAGTAGGTCGTGCCGCCCGTGGCACTTTGCCGCCCTGCGTCGATGATCGCCTTGGAGATCAGCACGCCGTTGGCGTCCTTGGCCCCGGTGTAGGTATCCTCAAGTTTAATGTTGCCCGCGTTGACCAGCAGCACGCCGTCCGGTTTGTAGGCGACCAGGTAGCCCTGCTTGTTGCCGTACTTCATGCCCGCGGCACGTCGGCGATATTGCATCTGCGCGTCGGGCAGGCTGATTTTGCCCGCAGAGACCTCGTCCTGCAGCGTTTCCGCCATGCCGACCCAGATATCGACAGCGGCCTGGAGCTGTTCCATCCGGTCGTGGGTCATGCGCGCCTGGCTCAGCGATGCGGCAACGGCGATTACGGCGCAGACCGACGCGGCCGAGACCAGGACGATGCTGGCAAGCTTTGAACGGATCGAGAAACGGCTGAGAAGACTCATCAAACACCCCGGATCGAGACGAAACCTGGTGTTGCGTAGCAGCAAGTCGCTTATCAATCATGAAAGCTGAGGTAGTCACGTATGGGCGCGGCGCCTCGTGATGCGACAATCTGTCCTTCAGTTGCGCAGCGCGGGCACCACGAGGAACGGGATCATGCCGATCAGCACGCTGACCAATGCGAAGCCGAGCAGCGGATTGTAGCTGTGGGTCCAGTCGTGCAGCAGGCCGCCGCTCCATGAGCCCAGCGCCGAGCCAAGGCCGCTGCCGATGGTGATGGTGCCGTAGATGGTGCCGACGCGCTCGCCGCGAAAGATCTTCATGGCGGTCGCGGTCAGCAGCGGGCCGCGTGAGCCGATCATGCTGCCGAAGCAGACCACGAAGCCGGTGAGCAACGCGTAGTTCGGATACCATTGCAGCAGCCACAGCATCACGATGCCGGCGATCGACAGCGTATAGCTGAACAGGATCGACGGGCGTCGGCCGATCACGCCGTCGAGCCACGACACGCCGAGCATGCCGAACAGCAATACGACGCCGCTGAAACCCCAGGCGGTGGCGGCCTGCAGCGGCGGAAAGCCGGCATCGATGAGATAGGCCACCACCTGCGGCGACACCGCATACATGCCGATGGCGGTGAAGAAGAAGGTCGAGAACAGCGCCCAGAAGGCGTGATGCCGCATCGCGCTCAGCAGAGTCCAGCCTTCGTCGACCAGATTGTCCTTGGCCGTCTTGTCGAGATGTTCGGAGCCCACGGCGTAGCGCCGCCATGGCAGGATCACCAGCGGGAGCAACAAGACCAGCACGAGGCCGCCGAACCATTGATAGGCGTCGCGCCAGCCGAAATGCTGGATCAGGATCTGCGCGATCGGCAGCATCACCAGCACGCCGGCGCCGGTCGCAGAGTAAACAATGGACATCGCCGTCGGCAGGCCCTTGCCGAACCAGCGGCCGAGCAGGATCGAGTTCGGCACATTGCCGATGCAGGCGACGCCGAAGCCGAGACCCAGGCCGATGCTGATCTGGAATTGCCAGAGTTTTTGCGCGAAGGCCGCGGCCAGCAGGGCGCCGCCGACGAGGGCGAGGCCGACCACGAAAACCAGCCGCGGTCCGGAGCGGTCGAACATCCGCCCGACCAGCGGCGAGGCGAGGCCGACGCACAGCGCAGTGAGCGAATAGATCGAGACCACGTCGCCGCGGTCCCAGCCGAAGGAATGCGAGATCGGCAGCAGGAACACCGTAAAGCTTTCCTGCAGCCCGCGCCCGAGCACCGACAACGTGAAGCAGACGCCGAGAACGGCGAGCCCGGTGCGGTGCGATGTCTTTTGATCCATCTGGCTCTTCTTCTCGGGCTTCTGCGAACGGCCCGCCATGGAGCGCAATTCGCCAGCATCGAACAAGTGCGCAGAATGAATGCGGCTATGCAGTGAGGTGCCGTAGCCCGGATGGAGCGAAGCGCAATCCGGGAATCACACGACGCGACGATCATTGTCCCGGATTACGCTTCGCTCCATCCGGGCTACAAGGCCACGATCAGCGCTACGCCGGCCTCAGCAGCACATGCTTCTTCTTGCCCATCGACAGCTTGATGACACCCTCGGGCGTCAACAGCGCCGGCGTCAGCGTCATCTTCTCGTCGGTGATGGCGACGTCGTTGACGCGCAGGCCGCCGCCCTTGATCTGGCGCCGCGCCTCGCCGTTGGAGGCCACGAAACCCGCGGTGACAAAGATGCCGAGAACGCCGACGCCAGCGTCAAGTTCGGCGCGCGGAATATCGATGGTCGGCAGGCTTTCGGCGAGGGCACCTTCCTCGAACGTTTTTCGTGCGGTCTCAGCGGCCGCATTGGCGGCGTCGCGACCATGCACTACCGCGGTCGCCTCGGTCGCCAGGATCTTCTTGGCCTCGTTGATCTCCGAACCGCCGAGCGCCTCGAGCTTGGCGATCTCGTCGAGCGGCAGGCGCGTAAAGATCTTCAGGAATTTGCCGACGTCATCGTCCTCGGTATTGCGAAAATACTGCCAGAAGTCATAGGGGCTGAAGAGGTCGCCGTTGAGCCACACCGCGCCCTTGGCGGTCTTGCCCATCTTGGCGCCCGACGACGTCGTCAGCAGCGGCGTGGTCAGCGCGTAGAGCTGCGGGCCACCCATGCGGTGCGAGAGATCGACGCCGTTGATGATGTTGCCCCACTGGTCGGAGCCGCCCATCTGCAGCACGCAGCCATAGCGTCGGTTGAGCTCGGTGAAATCGTAGCCCTGCATGATCATGTAGTTGAATTCGAGGAACGAAAGCGACTGGTCCCGGTCGAGCCGCAGCTTGACGCTGTCGAAGGACAGCATGCGGTTGACCGAGAAGTGCCGGCCGACGTCGCGCAGGAATTCGACGTAGTTCAGCTTCAGCAGCCAGTCGGCATTGTTGACCATGATGGCGGGGTTGTCGCCGTCGTAGCGCAGGATGCGGCCGTAGACCTTCTTGATGCTGTCGATATTGGTGGCGATCTGTTCGACCGACAGCAGCTGGCGCTGGTCGTCGCGGAACGAGGGGTCGCCGACCATCGAGGTGCCGCCGCCCATCAGGCTGATCGCGGTATGGCCGGTTTCCTGCAGCCAGTACAGCATGGTCAGCGAGATCAGGTTGCCGATATGGATCGACGTCGCCGTGGCGTCGTAGCCGACATAGCCGGTGATGCGGCCCTTCAGCGCCAATGCATCCAGCGCCTCGGCGTCCGAGACCTGGTGGATCAGGCCGCGGCTCTGCAGGATGTTCAAGAAATCGGATTTGTAGGCGGTCATCGGCGATCGGCTCGCGTTCGAGGCTCGGAGTGAGTGTTTTACGCCGTCTCAACCGTTCGGCGGCATGGTGCAGGCGCCGGAAACGCCCCGGAATTGCCGTGTGGCATTATAAGATCGGGCGGTTCGACACAAGTTTCCGCCGAAAAGGATACGCCCTTGCCATCCATGCTGACCGCGATCGGGCTGATGAGCGGAACCTCGCTGGACGGGGTCGACGTGGCCTTGATGGAGACCGATGGCGAGCAGGTCGGGGCGTTCGGCCCATCCGGCTATCGGCCCTATGACACCAAGGAGCATGCCGTGCTGCGGCAGGCGCTGCAGGAGGCCGTGGCGCTGTCCGATCGCGATGCCCGGCCGGGCGTGCTGGCCGAGGCCGAGCGGATCGTCACCACGGCCCATGCCGAGGCGGTGGAAGCCTTCTTGGCAAAGCACGGCATCGCCCGCGATGGCATCGACGTGGTCGGCTTCCACGGCCAGACCGTGCTGCATAGGCCGGCCGATCGGCTGACGGTGCAGATCGGCGACGGGCGGGGGCTGGCACGATCGCTCGGGTTGCCCGTGGTTTATGACCTGCGCGCTGCCGACGTCGCCTTGGGTGGGCAGGGCGCGCCGCTGGTGCCGGTCTATCACCGCGCGCTCGTTCGTGCGCTCGATCGGGACGGGCCGATTGCGGTGGTCAATATCGGCGGCGTCGCCAACATCACCCATATCGACGGCGATGCGCCACTGATCGCCTGCGACACCGGACCGGGCAACGCCCTGCTGGACGATTTCATGCTGCGCAGCACTGGCACCGCCTTCGATGCGGACGGCCGCCTCGCCGCGCAGGGCAGCGTCGATGAAGCGTGGATCGTACGCCACCTGCAGCACCCGTTTTTCGCGGCGCCGCCACCCAAGTCGCTCGACCGCAACCATTTTGCCGCGCTGGCTTTGGGTGACGTCACCGCGGCCGACGGCGCCGCCACGCTGACGGCCTTCACGGCCGCCTCCATCGCGAGCATCGCGCCGCTGCTGCCGCGGCCGCCGCGCATCTGGGTGGTCGCCGGCGGCGGCGCCCGCAATCCGACACTGCTGCAGCGCCTGTCCGAGCGATTGCCGGGTGCCGAAGTGATGACCGCCGATGCGCTGGGCTGGTCCGCCGACGCCATGGAGGCGCAGGCCTTTGCCTTCCTGGCGGTGCGCAGCCTGAAGCATTTGCCGTTGAGCTATCCCGGCACGACCGGCGTGCCGGTCGCGCCCACGGGCGGCGTTCTCGCCAGACCGGACTGATGCGGACGCAACGCGCGTCTACAACTCGGCGGCAAGCCGCTTGGCGGTGCGCTCGAAGCGTTCGCGTAGCATCGCCAGCTTGCGGTTGACGTCATCGAGAGAGTGATCCTCGAGTTCGCAGAACAGCGACTGCTTGGCAGGCTCCTGTGCGGCGAGCAGCTTGCCGATCTCCTTCGCCGCCTTGGCGGTCAGCGACATCAGCACGACGCGGGCGTCTTCCGTCGAGTTCACGCGGCGCACGAAGCCGAGCTTCTCGAGGCCCTTGCTCTGCGACGTCACCACCGAGGGGTCGGCATGCAATTTTTCGGCGACGCCGCGCACCGATACCCCCGAACCGCGATCGAGGTCCCTGATCGCCATCAGGATCATCCACTGGTGGACGTTGACGCCCAGCATCTGCGACCACGCGAAGCTGATGGTCTCGAAGTGGTTGCTGATGGACAGGATACTCCACAGGAACTCGTCGAAGGAATCCCGTTGAGTCGCCGACAACGCCCCGGTCGTCTTGCGCGGGGTCGAAGCGAGCGATCCATCGATCGCAGGGCGACGCCGAACGGCCTTCGTCAAAGCTGCACCTCAACACACCATTGCGTGATAATTGTTAGTTCAGAACTACCACCAATGACAAGTGCGTGAGTTACCTATCGGTCTGTCACCCAAAATCCACATCGCGCGGCAATCTTAAAGGGGAAAAAATAAGGCATTGAAATTGCCTTTTCGTTTCCGCAAATGTCACCTGCCAGCTGGGGGAACCTGCTGACGACCCGCGAGGGTTTTTCCGTGTGATCGAGACCGGTGGGCATACCGCGATCGCACTGCGCGACAGTCTGAAACTCCGCTCCGTGCGCAGCACGTGACGGCGGGTGCGCTCTGCCGCTTGGACGTGGAGGGTTACATGAAAGCGATCAAGAGCCTGATTCTCGGCTCGGCGGCCGGCATCCTGGCCATCGGCGGCGCCCAGGCGGCCGATCTTCCGGTCAAGGCCAAGGCAGTTGAATACGTCAAGGTCTGCTCGCTGTACGGCGCCGGCTTCTATTACATTCCGGGCACCGATACCTGCATCAAGCTCGGCGGCGCGATCCGCATCGACACCACCTTCAACGGCGGTCCTTACGACGCTCCGTTCTGGCAAGGCGGCGCCGGCGGCAACAATCTGTGGAGCAAGGATTATTTCCTGACCCGCGACCGCGTCAACGTCACCACCGACACCCGCACGTCCACCGAATACGGCGTCGTCCGCACCTATTCGAACATGCAGTTCGACTTCACGCAGAACCGCGAGAGCATCGCCGGCGGTTTCATCGAAATGGACTTCGCCTTCATCCAGTTCGCCGGCTTTACCTTCGGCAAGGCGGTCTCGAATTTCGATCCGCAGTGGGCGCTGACCAAGCCGTGGATTTCGTCGGGCTTTCTCGCCGGCTCGAACAACACGACGGGCATCCCGCAGATCGCCTACACCGCCTCGTTCGGCAACGGCGTGACGGGCACGATCGGCCTCGAGAACGCGTCGCCCTACCGCAATGCGGGCCTCTACAACACCGCCAACTTCATCGTTGCGCCCGGTGCCGGCCAGTTCGGCAACCAGAACTACGGCTCGACCTCCAACACCTTCCTCGGCAACGCCACCGGCGGCAACCACATTCCGGACGTGGTCGGCAACCTGCGCCTCGATCAGGCCTGGGGCTCGCTGCACTTCGGTGCTGCCATGCATGCCTCGACGCCGGGCTTCTACGGCACCAGTGTCGCGACTGGTCACGCGGATGATGCCTATGGCTTCGCCGTCAGCGGCGCGGTGGAGTTCAAGAACCTGCCGACCGGCTCGGGCGACAGCCTGAAGATCGAGTCGTCCTACGGCAAGGGCGCTGCCAAATATGTCTTCAACGGCGGTACCCTCGACACCCAAGGCGGCGGCCGCTTCGCCAAGTTCGACGGCACCAGCGTCGGCTTCGGCTATGTGCTGGACGGCGTGTTCGCGCCGGGCGGCTCGATCCAGCAGAGCGATTCCTGGGAAGTCAGCGCGTTCTACGAGCACTACTGGAACGTGGCGTGGCGCACCTCGGTGTTCGGCAGCTACAGCCACATCTCCTATGGCGATGCCGGCAATGCCTTGCTGGGCGCGGCTTTCAGCCCGGCGGGCGGCCGTCTTGGTTCGAGCTCTGCCGCGGCCGCTGCGGGCGCCAATGCAGGCAGCATTTCCGGCACTACCAACAATTTCGACTTCGCGGTGGCCCAGTTCGGTACGCGTACCGCCTGGACACCCGTGCAGAATCTGACCCTGTCGGCAGAATTCACCTATAGCCGCCTCGATCAGAACCTCGGCGGCACCTACACCGGCACCGCCACCGGCCTGCCGACGCAGACCTACCAGATCAAGGACCAGAACCTCTACAATGGCTCGGTCCAGATCCTTCGTTCGTTCTGATCGCGGTCGGAACGTAAACCTCGAAAGCCTTCGGCCATGTCCCGGCCGAAGGCTTTTTCGTTTTGCAGCATATCGACAAAAAAACGGCCAGCGCATCGCGCCGGCCGTTCTGATGAAGGAAGACTGCAGCGTTCAGCGAACGTTGGCGAGCCGCATGTCAAGATAGCCGGTGACCGATTCCATCAGCGGCTCGAGCTTGTTGTCGAAGAAGTGGTTGGCGCCCGGGATGATGTGCTGGTCGATGACGATGCCCTTCTGGGTCTTCAGCTTCTCGACCAGCGTGTTGACGTCCTTCGGCGGCACGACCGCGTCCTTTTCGCCATGCACGATCAGGCCCGAGGAGGGGCAGGGCGCCAGGAACGAGAAGTCATAGAGATTGGCCGGCGGGGCGATCGAGATGAAGCCCTCGACCTCGGGGCGGCGCATCAGGAGCTGCATGCCGATCCATGCGCCGAACGAGAACCCGGCGACCCAGCAGGCGCGGGCTTCGGGATTGATCGACTGCGCCCAGTCGAGCGCGGCCGCGGCATCCGAGAGCTCGCCGGTACCGTGGTCAAACGAACCCTGGCTGCGGCCGACGCCGCGGAAATTGAAGCGCAGCACCGAGAAGCCACGATGCACGAAGGCGTAATAGCACTGATAGACGATCTGGTGGTTCATGGTGCCGGCGAATTGCGGATGCGGATGCAGCACCATGGCGATCGGCGCATTCTTCTGCTTGGCCGGATGGTAGCGGCCTTCGATGC
>JBEVEC010000306.1:0-3511 GCA_040512975.1 Tardiphaga sp.
TCCTGACGAGGTTCGATACCCGCTCGCGTTCGGCGGCGGCAAGGCCCGCCAGCGGCTCGTCCAGCAGCAGCACCTGCGGCTTGGAGCCGAGCGCGATGCCGAGGTCGACCAGCCGCTGGCCGCCATAGGAGAGCTCACCGCCCTCGATGGTCTCGATCCCTTGCAGGCCGAGAAACTTTATCAGCTCCGCGGTCTCGGTGTGGATGTCGCCGTAGTGATCGATGTCGCGCCAGAGGTTGAAGCGCCCGCGGCTTTGCGCCTGCAGCGACAGACGGAGATTTTCGTAGATCGACAGCCCCTTGAACAGGTTGGTGATCTGGAACGAGCGCGCCAGCCCCTGATGGCAGATCGCCTCCGACGGCACGCCCTGGATCTCGCGGCCGTTCAGCTTGATGGTGCCCTGATCGGTCGGGAAAAGCCCAGATACCAGATTGAACAGCGTGGTCTTGCCAGCGCCGTTCGGCCCGATCAAAGCGTGAATTTCGCCTGCGCCGACCTGAAGGCTTGCGTCCGTCACGGCGCGGATGCCGCCGAAGGTCTTTGAGACGCCTTGCACCTCGAGCACGGTGCCATCGAACCCTTTCGGCAGCAGGAAGGCCGGCAGCGGCAGGCCGTCGTAAATCCTGCGCTTGCTCATGGCGGCGGCTTCTTCCGGCGCCGGCCACCAGCGTTTTGAGAGCGTCGCCCAGATGCCGACGAGGCCGCCCGGCGAATACAGCACGAAGGCGACGAAGATCAGGCCGAACCACAACAGCCAGTTCGGGGTCCAGATCGAAAACAATTCGCGAAACAATATGAAGAACAGCGCGCCGATCGCGGGCCCCAGCATGCTGCGCATCCCGCCGATCACCACGATCGCCAGCAACTCGCCCGAGAACGGCACCGACACCGCTTCGGCGGAGACCAGGTAGTTCTGGAATCCGATCATCCCGCCGGCAAAACCGGTCACCACAGCCGAAATCACGAAGACGCCGAGCTTGTAGCGCTCGACCGGATAGCCCTGGAAGGTGGCGCGCAACTGGTTTTCGCGGATCGCCATCAGCACGTGGCCAAAGGGCGAGCGCACCAGCCGCAACAGGAGATAGAGCACGCCGAGGCAGAGCACGGAGACGACGATGTAATAGTTGAGTGCATTGTCGAGGCTGAACGGCCCGATGCTGCCGCGCTTCAGCCCGCCGAGGCCATCCTCGCCGCCGGTGACCGCAGTCCAGCGGAAGGCGATGGTGTAGGTCAATGCCGACAGCGCCAATGTCAGCAGCGAGAAATACACCCCGCGTCGCCGCAGGATGATGATGCCGACGAAGGTCGAGATCACAGCGACGACGATCGCCGCGAGCAGCAGCGGCAGAAGGATATCGCCGCCAAACCAGTTGCGTTGGATCAGCCCCGCCGCATAGGCGCCGATGCCGAACCAGGCGCCGTGACCGAACGATACCAGCCCGGTGTAGCCGATGCAGAGGTTGAGCCCCATCGCGGCGATGGCGAGCGCCACCACCATGGTTCCGGTGTTGAGCGAGAGGCCAAGGAGATACAGGCCGAACGGCAGCGCGATGACGGCGAGCGCAGCCAGCAGCAACGGATGATATTTGGCGGCGGGGGAGGCGGTTGTCATTCGAACTTCTCGATACGCTCGCCGAGCAGCCCGCGCGGCCGCACCAGCAGCACCAGGAACATCAGCACGTAGATGGAGGCCTCACCGGCGGCCGGGGCGAAATGGATGGTAATGCCGCGCACCACGCCGACGAGCATCGCCGCAAGCACGACGCCCCAAAAGCTGCCAAGGCCGCCTATGACGACGACGACAAAGGCCACCGTGATGATTTCGGCGCCCATCGCCGGATGCACGATCGTGATCGGCGCAAAGAACGCGCCGCCGAGCGCTGCCATGCCGACGCCGAGCATGACGATCACGGTCATGTAAGGCTGCAGGCGGATGCCGAGCGCCGCGACCATGTCCGGCCGCTGGATGCCGGCGCGCACCACGCGACCGAAGGATGTCTTGTGCAGCAGCAGCCAGACGCCGAGCAGGACCGCTGCGACGACCGCGAGGATCAGCAGGCGATAGCGGGAGAACAGGAAGTCGCCGAGGAAGACCGAGCCGCGAAACGCCTGGGGTACCGCGGCCGATATCGGCGGCGCGCCCCACATGATTCTGATCGCCTGTTCGGTGACCATGGCAAGTCCGAACGTCACCAAAAGGCTCAGGATCGGATCGGCGTCGTAGAACCGCCGCAGGATAAAGCGCTCGAACAGAATGCCGAGCAGCCCGACGGCAACCGGCGACAGCACCACCGCCGGGCCGAAGCCGAGATATTTCGTGATCTCGACGGAAATGTAGGCGCCGAGCGCGTAGAACGCGCCGTGCGCGAGGTTGACGATGCCGCCGACGCTGAAGATCAGCGACAGGCCGAGCGCGATCAGAAGGTAATAGCCCCCGAGCACCAGGCCATTCACCACCTGTTCCAGCAAGAATCCGAACTGCATGTGCAACCCGCGATTTTAAAAAGAGACGGCGCCGGCGTTGTGGTGCCGGCGCCGCAACGCCAGTGTGCCCGACGCTAGACCCGGGTTTTTACACCTTCATGTTGCAGGGGTTTTGCGTCTTCGTCGGGTAGATCGATTTGAGCTCCGCGCCCGCCGCCGGCACGGCGTCGCCGAGCACGAGCATGTCCCACTTGTCCTTCATCTCGTTTTTCGGCTTCACGGTGAACGGATAGGCTTCCTGCACCAGCTGGTGGTCCCAGGAGCGGAAATAGGCCTTGCGTCCCTTCATGATGTCGAACTGCGTCTGCTTCTCGAAATAGGCAATCAGCGCGTCGCTTTCGGTCGACTTGGTCTCGGTGATCGCCTGTGCGATCGCCTTGAGCGTGATGTACTCGATCCAGGCATGGTTCTCCGGCGGCTTGCCGTATTTCTTGGAGAAGGCCTCGACGAAGGCCTTGGAGGCGGGATTGTCGAGCGTGTGATACCAGACCGTCGGCCAGGTGCCGCTCAGGTTGCCTTCGCCCATCGCCCAGGCGTCGCCGGTGTTGAGGTTGAAGCCGACCAGCGGGTAGGGGAAGCCGAATTCGGCATATTGCTTGACGAGGTTGGTGACCTGGTTGCCGGCGAGGTTGCAGCACACGACATCAGGCTTGGCCTGCCGGACCTTGAGCAGATATGGGCTGAAGTCGGTGACATCGGTCGCAATCAGCTCATCGCCGATCAGGGTGGCGTCGTTGGCGCTGAAGAAGGCTTTGGCGGCCTTCAGCAGGTCGTGGCCGAAGATGTAGTCGGCGGTCAGCGTCACGAACTTCTTGCCCTTCACCATGCCCTTTTGGTTGAGCGCGGTACCGACGGCGTTGACCATCACGGTGTTCGGAATGTCGCAATGGAAGGAGTAGCGGTTGCAATCTTTGCCGCGCAGCGCGTCGGAGCGGGCGCCGGTCGAGAAGAACACCTTCTTGTTGCGTTCGGCGACCTGCATGATGGTCAGCGACGACGCCGAGGAGATTTCGCCGAACAACAGCAC
>JBEVEC010000343.1:0-7053 GCA_040512975.1 Tardiphaga sp.
CGGCGTCGGATGCCGCAAACATCGTCCTATCACGCCTGATAGGCAAGTCCGTCCAGGAAGGCTTCGGCTTCCATGAGGATGCCCTGCTGGCGGACGTCGTCCCAGCGGTCGATGGTGCGGTACGGCATCGCCAATCGCGGGTTGCCGCGCAGCTTCCCCGCATTGCGGATCAGGAAGGCCCAATACAGATAGTTGAACGGACACGCCCGCGGCCCGGATTTCTTCTTCACCTCATAGGCGCAGCCACAGCAGAAATCCGACATGCGGTCGATATAAGCGCCGCCCGAGGCGTAGGGCTTCGACGCCATCAGCCCGCCGTCGGCATAGAGCGACAGCCCGTGGGTGTTGGGCAATTCCACCCATTCATAGGCGTCGGCATAGACGATCAGGTACCACTCCTCGACCTCGCGCGGGGCGATGCCTGCGATCAACGCGAAATTGCCCGTCACCATCAGCCGCTGGATATGATGCGAATAGGCGTGCCGGTGGGTCATGCCGATGACCTGCGACAGACAGCGCATCTCGGTCTCGCCAGTCCAATAGAACCACGGCAGCGGCCGCTTGGCCTGCAAGGCATTGGTCTCGGCGTAATCCGGCATCTTCAGCCAGTAGATGCCGCGAACATATTCGCGCCAGCCGAGGATCTGACGAATGAACCCTTCCACGGCATTTAGCGGCGCGCGCTTGGCATCGAATTCCTGCTGAGCACGGCGGCAGACTTCGTGCGGCGTAAGCAGCCCGGCATTGAGATAAGGCGAGATCACAGCGTGAAACACGAACGGCGCGTCGGCCGCCATGGCGTCCTGATAGTCGCCGAACCGCGGCAGCGCCTGGGTGATGAAATCGTCCAGCGCCGCAAGCGCGCCGTCGCGCGTCACCGCCCAGTCGAAATCCTCGAGACTGCCGAAGTGATCGGCGAAGCGCTGCCCGACGAGATCAAGTACCTCACGCGTGATGGCGTCGATGGGCGCGCGTTCGCGTTGCGGCAGGTCGAGCCCGCCGGCCAGCGGCTTGCGGTTCTCGGCGTCGAAATTCCAGCGCCCGCCGCGCGGCTGGTCGCCGTCCATCAGGAAGCCGGTGGCGCGGCGCATTTCACGGTAGAAGAACTCCATCCGCAATTCGCGGCGGCCCTGCGCCCAAAGTGCAAACCTGTCGCGCGAGGCAAAGAAGCGGTCGTCCTCGCGGATTTCGACCGGCACGCCCAATGCCGCTTCCCACCCCAGCATGTCGTGATGCAGCCGCCACTCGCCGCACATGGTGGCGACGACGCGCGTCGCGCCGACGGCGGCGACCGCACGCGCGACCTCGCCTTTCAGCGAACCGGCATTGTCGGGATCGTCCAGTTTGACATAGCGGACCTGCACGCCTTCGGCGCGCAAGTCCTCCGCGAAGTGGCGCATCGCCGAGAAGATGAAAGCGATCTTCTGCTTGTGATGGCGGACATAGACAGCCTCGCCCGTCACCTCGGCCATCAGCACCACGTCGCGGGCCGGATCGAGGTCGGTCAGAGCCGCCACGCCACGGGTCAACTGATCGCCGAGCACCAGGCGCAGCACACTCACGCGGCGGTCCGGCGTTTGCGGCGCAGATCGCTTTTGCAGCGCTCCGAGCAGGTCTTCACCTCATCCCACACCGCAGCCCACTTCTTGCGCCACGCAAACGGCCGGCCGCAGGCGGCGCAGGTCTTGCTGGGGAGGTTTTCTTTGCGTTGCATGCGCGGCATCGGGCGCGGCACCCTTTCGGCTCGGTCGAGGAAAGACCGGGCCTAACGCGCAAGGCGCGCAGTGGGTCCGTAGCCCGGGCAAAGCTGTTGCGCCGTGCCCACCCTTCTGCGCGGCGCGTGGGCACGCTTCAATTCGCCCACCTAAGGCGACGCGCTCAAACCCCGCGCAGGATCTTTGCGGTGGGCAGGCTGACATCTGCCAGCGTGCGATTGTCCTCGTTCTGGTCGATGGCGACATAGTCGCCGTCCCAGTAGGCCAATGCGGTGTGCGGCGCCGTGGTGACGACATCGCGGACGCGGCCGATTACCAGTGCATGGGAATGCCGTTCGATCACTTCCTCGACGTCGCAATCGATCGCCGCCAGCGATCCCACCAGCAACGGCACGCCGGTGACGCGGGTCACCCATTGCGCGCCGGCGAAACGGGCCGCCCCCTTGAGACCGTCCTTGCCGGCGAAGCGCTCGGCGACATCGAGCTGGTCGCCCGAGAGGATGTTGACGCCGAACGCGCTATACCGCTGCAGCAACGGCCACGACGACGAATTGCGGTTGACGCTGACGATTAGTGTCGGCGGCTCCACCGACAGCGATGTCACAGACGTCACGGTCATGCCGGTGATGTCCTTGCCGCGGCCCACGGTGATGACACTGACGCCGCCCGCCAGCGTTCGCATGGCGCCGCGGAATTCCGCCGACGAGACCTCGTGGTCTCCAGTGATGTTGCGCACGACGGAATTCATGGGAGCCTCATCATTCACTAACTTACAATTCCAAGCTCACAGGTCCGTCACGGCGTCATCCGGGCCATCACCCGAGCCGAGCAGCAGACGCAGGATCGAGCCTTCCAGCGCCGCCAGATCCGCCGAGCCACGCTGCCGCGGCCGGGCGATATCCACATGGATATCGTGTGCAATGCGGCCGCCTTCAATCACAAGCACGCGATCCGCCAGGGCCACGGCTTCCGCCACGTCATGGGTCACCAGGATCGAGGTGAAGGTCTGGTCGCGCCAGACGCGGCCGAGCAGCTGCTGCATCGAGATTCGCGTCAGCGCATCCAGCGCGCCGAGCGGCTCGTCGAGCGCCAGCACGCGCGGATGGCTGACCAGTGCGCGCGCCAGCGCCACGCGCTGCTTCTGGCCGCCGGACAGGGTCGAGGGCCAGACGCCGCGCTTGTCCGCCAGGCCGACTTCCTGCAGCGCTGTCTCGGCGCGCGCCTTGGCATCCGGCGACGTGCGATCGCGGCCAAGCCCGACCTCCACATTGGACAGAACGTCGGCCCAGGGCAGCAGGCGCGGCTCCTGGAACATGACGCGGATGTCTTCGGGGCGGGTATCCTCGCTGAAGCTGATGCTGCCGGCGGTCGGCTTTTCCAGCCCGGCGATCAGGCGCAGCAGCGTGCTCTTGCCGCAGCCGCTCTGGCCGACAATGGCCACGGACTGCCCGGCAGGAATATGCAGGTCGACGCCGCGCAGCACCTCGTTGGCGCCGAAGGACTTTCGCAGGCCGCGGATGGTCAGCGACAGGCCGCGGGACGCCTTGTGGTCGGCCGGCCGGCGCGCCTGCGTGGCGAACGCCTGTTCGAGACCGGCCGGCGGATCGATGCGCCGGGCGTCGGCATGGCTGAGGCGAAGGGACTGCTGAACGGTCATTTCAAATGCTCGCTTTCGAACTCGGCTCAATGTTTCTGAAACGCCGGATGCCAGGACAGCGTCAGCCGCTCGAGCAGGCGCGAGGCGCTATCGGCAACCTTGCCGAGCAGCGCGTAGATCAGGATGCTGAGCACCACGACGTCGATCTGCATGAACTCGCGCGCCTGCATCGCCATGTAGCCAAGACCCGACGACGCCGCGATGGTCTCCGCCACGATCAGCGTCAGCCACATGATGCCGAGTGCGAAGCGGACGCCGACAAAGATCGACGGCAGCGCGCCAGGGAAGATGACGCGGCGGAACAGCTCGCCATTGCTCATGCCGTAGATGCGGCCCATCTCGATGAGCTGCGGATCAACGGTGCGGATGCCATGCAGGGTGTTGAGATAGATCGGGAAGAACACGCCGAGCGCCACCAGGAACAGTTTCGCCGACTCGTCGATGCCGAACCACAAGATCACCAGCGGGATCAGTGCCAGATGCGGCACGTTGCGGACCATCTGCAGCGTGGTGTCGGTGAGCTTGTTCGACAATTCCGACAGGCCGTTGGCCAGCCCGAAGGCAAACCCGATGCTGCCGCCGATCAGGAAGCCCACCGAGGCGCGCCAGAACGACACCCAGATGTTCTGCAGCAGTTCGCCGGACACGAGCAGCTTCCATCCGGCGGCGGCGACGTCCGTCGGCGCCGGCATGACGCGCGCGGGCACCAGGCCGGCGACGCAGGCCGCCTGCCAGCCGACCAGAATGACCAGCGGCACGATCCACTGGGTCAGGCCGTCGATGCGCGGCAGCTTGATGCGGCGGACGCGCGGGAGGATTTCAACGATGCTCATGATCAGGATGCCTGTTTGCCGAGCGAACGATGCTCGTTGGCGACGATCTCGCCGATCGGACCGGTGCGGCTGCGCAGCGGGGTGACGTTGTCCTGGCTGTGCAGCGATAACAGCGGGAAGACCAGTTCGGCGAAGCGATAGGCTTCCTCGAGATGCGGGTAACCGGACATGATGAAGGTATCGACGCCGACGTCCTGATATTCCTTGATCCGCGCCGCCACGGTCTGGGCATCGCCGACCAGTGCCGTGCCGGCACCGCCGCGCACCAGGCCGACGCCGGCCCACAGATTGGGGCTGATCTCGAGCTTGTCGCGCCGCCCGCCATGGAGCTGCATCATCCGCTGCTGGCCGACCGAGTCCTGTCGCGCCAGCGTCTTCTGCGCGTTGGCGATGACGTCGTCGGTGACATATTGAATCAATTCATCCGCGGCCTTCCAGGCGGCCTCGTTGGTCTCGCGCACCACCACGTGCAGCCGGATGCCGAAGGACAGTTTTCGGCCGCGCTTCTCGGCCGCGGCCTTCACCCGCGCCACTTTCTCAGCCACCAGCGCCGGGGGTTCACCCCAGGTCAGGTATTTGTCGACGGTGTCGACGGCAACGTCGATGCCGGCATCCGACGAGCCGCCAAAGTATAAAGGCGGGCGCGGCGACTGCACCGGCGGAAAGATCAGCCGACCGTCCTCGATCTGGATGTGCTTGCCCTGCACGTTGACGGTCTTGCCGGCCAAAAGGTCGGTGTAGACGTTGAGGAATTCGCGGGTCACGGCGTAGCGCTCGTCATGCGGCAGGAAGATGCCGTCGCCCTTGTTCTCGACGGGGTCGCCGCCGGTGACCACATTGATCAGCAGCCGGCCATTTGTGACGCGGTCCAGCGTCGCCGTCATGCGCGCCGCCACGCTGGGGGACTGCAGGCCGGGCCGCACCGCGACCAGATAGCGCAGCTGCTCGGTCCACGGCGCCACCGCGGACGCCACGACCCACGAGTCCTCGCAGCTGCGCCCCGTGGGCAGCAGCACGCCGTAATAGCCGAGCTGGTCGGCGGCCTGGGCGATCTGGCGCAGATATTTGAAGTCGATCTCGCGCGCGCCCTCGGTCGACGCCAGATAGCGCCCGTCGCCATGGGTCGGCAGGAACCAGAGGACCTTGGCTTGCTGGGTATCGACTTGGCTCATGGATCGGCAATCCTTGCGACGGCGATGTTTCGCCGCGTGCAGAGGATGATGGTGGTGGGCCGATGGACTGTCGATAGGCCGCCGCAAATAGCGACGCACGCCCTGTGCCTTAGCAGCCGCACAACAAGTTCCTTTCAAACTTCGTGGCAAATGCAGAGCATTTTTCTCCGACGTTTTTCACAAGGGATTCATGCCCGGTAACCACGCGCCTCGTTGCACCGGCCAATCGATCGGATATGCACGTGAACATTGACCGGCTGTTAAGGACGCCATCACGGTTCACGGTCTAGAAGCGCTAATCTGCGTAATTCGGAGGCTTTCGAAGCCTGATTTAACCAAATCGAGAAAGGCTTTTGCGAGGGTGAGCGCACCATGCAGAAAGCGACCGTTCCCAATCCCCCCTCCCCGACGTCTCCAGGTGCGCCATCGTCAGCCGGCGCGGCGCCCGTCGAGGTCGCTGCCGCGCGCGCCGATCAGGGATTGGCCGGGCTGGATTCGTCAATCGAACTGCAGATGCTGCGCGAGATCGTGCGCACGCTGCCGGCCTCCGTCACCGTGCAGGACGACCGCGGCAACTTCCTGCTGGTCAACGATGCCGCAGCCGCGCAATTCAACACCACGACGGAAAGCTTCAACGCGCCGGCGACCGGCTCCGAATTTCTTTCCAACGCCCTGACGCACCGCCGCCGTACCGCGCGCGACCTGCTGCAGCACGGCCGCTCCGCGGTGTTCGAGGAGCGCGTCAATTCCGACCGCGACAAGCGCGTGTTCCTGACCACGCATCGCCCGGTGCGGATCGGCGAGCGCAGCCTGCTGTTGTCCAGCGCCAGCGACATCAGCCGGCAGAAGGCCATCGAAGACGAACTGCTGCGCCGCGCCCATCATGACGAACTGACCGACCTCGCCACGCGCCGCGTGATCGAGAAGCACGTCGGCGACCTGATCGCGCGCGACGACCCCAACGAGCATTTCGCGCTGGCGTTTCTGGACGTCGACCATTTCAAGCACATCAACGACTATTACGGCCACGGCGTCGGCGATGGCCTGCTGACGCAATTCGCCAAGCGCCTCGGCCTCGATCTGCGCTCCACCGACATGCTGTCGCGCATCTCCGGCGACGAATTTTTGCTGCTGCTGAATCCGATCCAGAGCAAGGAAGAGGTCGGCGAATTCCTCGAACTCTTGGTGCAGCGGCTGCGCGCGCCGTTCTATATCGACGGCTCCGAGGTGTTCGCCTCCGCCTCGATCGGCGTCAGCCTGTATCCCGAGCACGGCAAGAGCTACGAGGCGCTGCACCAGAACGCCGACATCGCGATGTATCACGTCAAGAACGCCACCAAGGGGGCGGCGGCGTTCTTCGATGCCAGCATGGAGACCGAGGCGCTGGCGCGCACCGCCACCGAGCAGGCGCTGCGACTGGCGATCCTCGACAAGCGGTTCTGCTGCGCCTTTCAGCCCAAGGTCGACATCCGCACCCAGGAGATCAAGGGCATCGAGGCATTGGTGCGCCTGCGCAACGACGCCGGCCTGATCCAGGCGCCGGGCTCGTTCATCAACCTCGCCGTCGAGCTCGGCCTGATCGACGAATTGACCCATCTGGTGCTGGCCGAGATCATGAAGTCGATCGACCTGATCGACGACGCCTTCGGCCCCGACGCCACCATCAGCATCAACGT